>NZ_CP097322.1:6965154-7301482 GCF_023515955.1 Streptomyces sp. RerS4 | reverse complement strand
AGCTCCTCGTGGACCAGGGCGTCGATCCGGTCCTTCTTGCCGGCCTCGTGCGCCTGCTCGATCGCGGCGATCTCCTCCAGAGTGAGGGTCTTCTCCTCGTCGGGTGCGGTCGGGTCGGCGAAGATGATGAAGCTGTTGGTGCGGCGGTAGCCCATGGGTGTCCCCTCATTGTCGACGGCTTGTCGCGGTACGTGTCGCACGCTAAACGATCAAGGGTTCCGGCGGCTCCCACCAGGCTCCGTTCAGCCGATCGAGTGAACGCGATCAAGCCTCGATGGCGAAGATCGGACTTCATCGACACCGCACGCCTGCCGACGGGCTCGACACCGCTCACGGAACGCTGATCAATCTTCGACGGCACGGACCCCCTACTGCGATGACGCAGGACATCACAGGACAACCACCGCGCGGGATAGTCCGCGTCGCACTCGCTGCTACGCCGCAATCCGTTGTCCAGGCCAACTCATGCCAGGATCTGGATGTTCACCCCCGAGGGGGGCAAGGCCACAAGCTGGAACCTGAAGGGCCGACAGGTCGCGGACAAGGGACGCTCCGCCTACAACCGGGCCCGCACCGCCTACCTGGGGGATTACTGGACACTGGCCGAGTCCACCGACCTCCTCCAGCTCCTTGAAGACGACAAGCTCCCCAGCCTCAACAACCAGGGAGGCTTCCGCAAGGTCGTCGACGCCTACAACCACGACGGCAGCGAGAGCGCCCACTTTGAAGAACACATCGTCAACATGAACGACCGCCTCGGCATGGTCCAGTTCTCCGCCGCCCGCCACCCGGCACTGCGGCACGTCAGGCCCCGCACTGCCCTCGCACGGCAGCCCGCCCCTGGCACAGCCCCGTACCGGGAGCGGGAGGGCGGCAGTCTGCCGGGGCGCGGGCATGTCGAGCTTCTCCCCGACGACGGAGCACCGGACCGGGGTGTGGATCGTCAACCAGAAACAGCGCCGCGACCGGCTGGAGCGCGAGCAGCTCGCCCAGCTCGCCGAACTCGGCGTGGACTGGGCGAGGTAGCGGCGGAGGAATCTGCAGCAGCCTGTCCAGCAAGAACGTCACCGTGACGCTCGGCAGCGAGCACCGTTGAACAAGCCATGATCACGAAGATTCGAATCGCAGCATCCATCCTCCTCGCCGCAGCAGCCCTGTCCCTGACCGGAGCCGCTCACGCAGACACGCCGGACATCCAGCAGCGGAGGGGAGAGGTCGACTACTCAGAGGGAATCAACGAGTTCTACGACTGGGGCTGATACCGGATCTCTGTCCCTGAACAGCCGCTGACCTGGGAACAAGTGTGGGGGACCCAACGGTGCTCCGTGTGTTCCAGAACTCTGGAACACACGGGCGCCTACCCAATTGGGTAGGAACGATCATGAGGAGCGGCAGCGGGTTTCCGCGTCCTCCCGCAGCTCTCTCCGGTCAGGCGCCGGGCCCTGTGCCTGCCTCGCGGGCGGCGTGCCGCTGGACTTCCTCCGAGGGCGCCACAAGCGGCCCCGCCACAGACGCGGCGGGCTCCGGCCGCCACACGGCGCCCCGGCACAGGGTGGCCACACCGGCCGTGCCGCCGAGCACCGACAGGACGAAGTCCGCCTGCACAAGACCCAGGTGGCCGGCCCGCCAGGCGGCCGCGACCAGCGCGCCGGACAGCAGCAGTCCCTCGATGCCGATCCGGTCCCGGCCCGACAGCGCCCACCAGGCCACCCGTACCCGGTCCGCTCGCGCCCCGAAGCCCTGCCGTCCGGGCGCGGGTGCCTTCGCCGTCACCGCGTACGCCCCGCGCCCCTGGCCGGTACGGCCTGCTGCCGGTGCGCGGGAACGGCGGCTTCTGCCGGAGCCGGCTGTCCGGGAGCCGCGGCGGCGGGCGTGGTCGTGGAGCGGGAACGGGCCGCCGCCGGTCGGGGCGGAGGGCGGTGTCGTCAGGGAGTGCAGGGTCGCTTCCACGAGGCGCCCCACGGTGGCGGAGGACGGGTCGTCCTTCCATGAGGTGATCTTCGTGAGGCCGCCGCAGCAGGCATGAGACGCCGCGGTCGGGGGTGATGGGCGACGTCGGGCGTATCGATCATCCTGTGATGGTCAGTCTGGCGGCCGTCTCTCGCCGGGTGCTGTGGGAGCAGATCCTTGATCTGCTCCCACAGCCGGTTCGTCAGTGGCCGGTGAGCGATCGGGGGCGCAGTTCCGCGCACCGGACCCCGAGGCACCCCCAGGCAACCTGAGGCCGCAGACGGCTCCCTGAGCGCCTATCAGGTTGCCCCCCCCCGGCCGGGGAGGGGGGCTGTGCGGTCCTGCGGGGCCCCCAGGGAGGCGTACAGCGGCTAGAACGGGGCTGCTGCTGCTGCCTGCTGGTGGCTGACGATGGACTTGCGCCTTCCCCAAAATCGGCCAAGTAGTGGCGCGTTCCCGTCTCGTGGATCAAGGAAGGCTAGCGGTCGACCGCGCGGCTCTAGCCTGACGAGAACCAGTCCGACGAGCCACGAGGCGCCCTATGACCAGCAACCCAGCCGACTCCACTCCCGTCGCCAACGACGACGCCCACGACAAGCTGTTGGCCGCTATCGGCACCGAAGCCCAGACCGTCGCGGAGACGTCCGCCGGTCAGGCGTCAACCGCCTTGGTCGAACTGTCCCGCGCCTACGCGCTGGTGACATCCGCCACCACATTCCGCGCGGCCGCAAGGTACGCCTTCCGCGAAGATGAAGAGGCGCCTCTCCCCATTCCAATGAGGGTCACGCTTCCCGAACGGACATTCGTCCTGCAGCAGATCCCGGCACCGATCACCACGCCCGAAACACCCGCCGCGACGGAGGCCCGCGACGCACTCCTGACCGTCATCGGCACCACGGCCCGGAACCTGCAGAAGTACCCCGGCCAGGCATCCACTCACCTGGCGGAACTCGCGCGCGCCTACACCCTCGTCACTACCCGCGACGAGGACATGAGCTTCAGCCCGATCAGCGGAACGATGAAGCCCATCCATGGCTTCTTCGATGTACGCTCCACTACCTCGCAGGCTGGCGCAGACGCCCCGGCCCCCGCGCCGGCGCCGACCACCATTCCGGCTGAGTCACCCGCCGCCGCGGAAGCCCGTGACCAGCTCCTGACCGCCATCGGCACCGAAGCCCAGAACCTGACGGAGCAGCCCCCCGCCCAAGCATCCGCTCAGCTCAAGGAACTCGCCCGCGCCTACGCACACCTCGGATACCCGCACACATCGGGCAACCGTCTTCTTCTCGAGTCCTACCCAGACGCCTACATCGACCCCTCCCTGCGCTGGGTACCTGCCTCCGAGGTCAACCCCGAGGACATCGCCGCGCTGTCGATTGAGTACCCCGAGGGACAGCCAGTGATCGTCGTCCGCGGAGGGAAAGCGATCCCTGCGGGCCTAATGGCCGTCGACCCGGCGGGGAACCCTGTCGCCGGGTACGCGGCGGGAGCCAAGGCGATTTGGCTTGCTGGGCTCGCGACCTACCCCGCCATCCGTCCAGACGTCGTCGGCGACCTTTTCGACAAACGCGCCTACAACGCACTCGACGGGTACTACGTCCACCAGCCCGAGGAATGAGACCGACCCGCGCTCGATGACCCGCGCATGACGGCCAACGGCAACCGTGCCGCATCCTTCAGCTACCAAGCAGCTGAACACCGTCGACCGGTGCATCAGCTCCCGGTCCGCCTTCACACCGGGGACTGCTGGGACACCGGCAAGCGGTGCGTCCCGGCCGCCGCCGAGCAGGTACGCCAGCTCCTGGCCGAGGGCGTGCCGGCCTGTATCCACTGCCGCCCGGACACCGCCCTCGGAGTGCTCGAATGACCGGGTACCGGCACGGTGGAGGGATGAGTCCTGACCTGCGCGTCATCGTCTACCCGCCGGACGCCGAGGGCGGCCGCCGCGTCCGCGTCGACGGCGAGATCCTCGGCCGCGCCCTCGGCCCGAACGATCTTCTGGAGTTTCTGCGGCGGGCCGGCCTGGACCCCGACGACGTCCGCCTGGACGACGTGCTGCTCATCGAGTGGCGCGGCGGCGGGCCGGCCGTCTGGAGCCCCGACCCCGAGGAGTCCTGAGGGCAGCAGTGCGGGCCGCCACCCCGGCGAGGGTGGCGGCCCGCACTGCTGCTTCGGGTCAGAGCTCGTTTCTGATCCCCGGCTGACGAGTAGCAGACTCAGCCCGGTCTCCTTGGCGAGCACAGTTCCTCGTTGACGGTCTCAGTAGCTTCACCAGGGATAGTTACCGCTGGCCGGGTCAGGCTCGTGAAGCGTGCCGTACTTGGCACGGACGACCGCCTCCTTGGTCGCGACCCATGAGTGATCCTCGCCCGAGTTGACGGCGACCACGTGCTCGCCGTCCTCGGTCATGACGAGCTGCGACACCGTCTTCCTAAGACGTCGTTTCTTATGGCGTGATCGTTCGTTGAACCGTGCATGACGGACCTGGTTGAGCGGCTGGTGCCGGACGAGTTATGGGTGTTGTTTCGGCGGGTGGTGCCACCGACTGAGGTGATACGTCCGCAGGGTGGGGGCCGGCGGCGTGCGGGCGACCGCGAGGCCTTGGCCGCGATCGTCTTCGTGGCCACCTCGGGCTGCACGTGGCGGCAGCTGCCACCAGTGTTCGGTCCGAGCTGGCAGACGGTCTACCGGAGATTCGCGCAGTGGAGCCGGGCCCGGGTCTGGGCGAGGCTCCACCGCGTCATCCTCGACGAGCTCGGAGCGAGAGGCGAGCTGGACTGGTCACGTTGCGCGATCGACTCCGTCAGCGTGCGGGCTGCAAAAGGGGGCCGCTGACCGGACCGAATCCGACCGATCGCGGCAAGCTGGGATCGAAGATCCACCTGATCACCGATCGGAACGGGCTGCCTTTGTCTCTAGGTATCTCCGGCGCCAACATGCACGACAGCCAGGGTCTGGAACCGCTCGTGCGTGGGATCCCGCCCATCCGGTCTCACCGAGGTCCGCGCCGCAGGCGGCCTGGAAAGCTCCACGCGGACAAGGGCTACGACTACGACCACCTGCGCCGATGGCTCCGCGAGCGCGGGATCCGGCACCGCATCGCCCGCAAGGGCATCGAGTCCTCACAAAGGCTCGGCCGCCATCGATGGGTTGTTGAGAGGACCGTGTCCTGGCTAGCTGGCTGCCGCCGCCTACACCGTCGCTACGAACGCAAGCCGGAACACTTTCTCGCCTTCGTCGGCATTGCCGCAGCCCGTATTTGCCACCGCCGTCTGACCTGCTGATGACGTTCCCAGCCGGTAGCTCAGCAGGGAGTCACCTCTGGGTCGAAAATGCGTAGGCCCCAGGGTTCCAGTGTGCTGTCGCAGAGTTCCGCCAGGAACTGCACTGCCCCGCCCGCATAGTGCCACCAGGCTCCGCCGCGACCGGCCACGGTAACGAACCACTCCTGCGGGGTCTCTCCAGCAGTGCTCCACATAAACTTGTCACTCTCGTCCGACTCCGACCACGGCAGAAGGCCGCCCGGTGTGGGATAGGCCAGCAGACCGAGATCGGGTTCCAGCCAAGCATCGACAAGTACATCCAGCGTGCTCTGAAAGCCACGGTGTACGCAGTGTTCCTCGCCCGGTTCAGGCAGGCTCACGAGAATGTAGTTGCCGATGGCGAACGTCGGGTACCACTCGGCCAGGTACTTGTAGTCGGACGGCAGTGCGGTGCCCAAGCTCTCCTCGACCAAGGCCCAGTCGAGCGCAGCCGGCGCCGATCGACGGATGTCGACCAAGCCTGGGATAGCGCGCTCAAGCGCTGCAAGAGCCTCTGCCGGATCCGTGATACGGCGCTTCGGCGTCTGTGTCTCGATGGGATCATCCGTCATGGGCAGCAGCCTGCCAGACCGGTGTGACACGCCCATGAGCGGATCCACCCACCGCAGCCCCTCCGTTGTCGACCCGGCAATGGAGGTCCAGCCAGGCAGACAATGCTGAGGACGACGAATCGAAGCCATTAGAAACAGTGTCTTATTCCGGGAGCCTCGGCCGGGTGGCGTGAGTAGCGCAGCCCAGTCTTGGCGAGCAGTTCCTCGAAACGATCCTTGAGGGTGCCCCGGGTGATCACCCGGCCGCGATCGGTCCGAGGTAGGTACCGCCGGAGACATCGATGGTCTGGCCGGTCACCCAGCGCCCCTGCGGGCCCGCCAGGAAGCCCACCACGTCGGCGACGTCCTCCGGCTGGCCGATCCGCCCGAGCGCGGTGATCGACTCAAGCGCGGCCACCGCCTCGGGAACCGCAGCGTAGGGGGCGATCATGTCGGTCAGCACCACCCCGGGTTCGACCGTGTTCACGGTGATCCCACGCCGGCCCAGCTCGTTGGCGAGCGACGGGCCGAGAGCCGCCAGGGCCGCCTTGGTGACGGTGTAACCGATCTGGCCGGGTTCCGCGATCCGGGTGGCCGCCGAGCCCATGTTGACGATCCGTCCGCCGTCCCGCAGCAGTGGCAGCGCCCGCTGAACCACGAAGACCGGCGTGCTCACGTTGACCGCCAGCAGCCGCCCGAACTCCTCCTCGGTGAGCTGCTCGATCGAACTGACCGAGTGGATGCCCGCGTTGTTGACCAGAATGTCCAGGCCCTCCGCGCCGTGGTCCGCCAACCCGGCGATGAGCTCCTTGAACAGCCGGTCCACCGCACCGCTCTCGCCGAACCGGGCCCGCACCGCGAACGCCCGGCCACCGACTTCGGCGATCCACGCCACGGTCTCCGCGGCGGCCGCATCGTTGCCGCCGTAGTGGACCGCGACGAGCGCACCCTCGGCGGCGAGCCGCAGGGCGACCGCGCGCCCGATCCCACGCGAGCCGCCCGTCACCAGTGCGGTCCTGCCGTCCAGTTCCCCCATGATCGCCTCTCCCCTCGTGATGCCCCGGTCGATCCGGGAACGATTCAGCCTGAGCGGCCTCAGTGAAGTGCGGTGCTGATCCTCCCGCGCCCACCCAGGTCGGTGCCGTGCCAGCCCAAGGATTCAGCACTCGCCTTCGACCGACCCGCTCAGAGAAAAATGGAATGCCGTGGCACGTACGTCATGCCGTGCCCCCTCCCGTTGACCACTTCGCGGACGCTCCCACCCTGCCGGAGCCGGGCCTTGACCGACAGGGCACGCTCAGTCAGCCCTGTGGCGTGAAGACATGCTGGGCGCCGTGATTAATCTCAGCACCAACGGCTGTTCAGTGATCCCCAAGGCCGTACCGGGTGGGCGAAGGTGCGACGGGTCATACGCCGGACTCCAGGACCGGGTACGACAGACAGTCCACCGGGCCGCCGCCCCACTAATTCCCGATCCCCCGCTCGACACTCCGCGTGGATGGTTTCGGTACTCGCTGATACGTCGACGCCACCGAGCCCCCGGCTGCTCTCCGCACCCGCCGACAAACGCTCTTCGTTCTCACCTAGGAAGCCAGGCGGGGACGGCCATGGCGGTGGAGGCGATGCCGGTGGTCAGTGCGGTGGTCAGCGCGGCCGTGATCGCGGCCCGGGTGACGGTACGGGTGGTGGTCATCCGTGTGGGTCCTGCCGTTGCGTAGGAGTCGTTACGCGCGGCACAACTGGCGTGCGGGGACCGAAGTGTCGTGTGGGAGTCCGACCGGATGATCTTTGGCCGGATCCGCACATGGCAGGCGTGCGGACCGCCGCGACGCCAGGAGATGGGTGGGCGGCTTCCTGGCCTGACCGGCTCCGCCGCCCGGCCGCTGTCCAAGACTCAAGCCTCCTTCCCCGGCTATCGCGGGGAAGGAGGTGTCGTCCCGGAAAACAGGCTTGCCCACCGGGCCTGACCAGCCACGATGCTCAAGATCGAAAAAGTGGGGGTCCCACTGCCGGTCACACCTCCGGTGCAACCTCTAGTCCCCCTCTACGTGCAACCCTCCAGCCCCCTTCCGGTGCAACCCTCCTGGGGGCCTGCGCGGCCTCCAGCCGAGGGAGGCTTGCCCAGGTGGGCCGGGCGGGTGAAGGCCGCCCCTGCGGCGTACCTGGGGTGCCGGGCTGCCGGTTGTGGGTGAAGCGGACCGACCGGCCCGTGCGCGAGGTCACGTCTGCGAGGCAGGGCATGGGACGTCACAAGCAGCACAAGCCGGGCCGCGAGAGCGTCCGCGTCCGGCCGTCGACGGAGTGGTTCGGCACCGCGTTCCACTCCGTCCACGGGATGGTGCACCTGGACGTCCGCCAGTCCGGCAACGGCATCCTGATCACCTCCTCCCCCGCCGAGATCGACGGCGCCCCGGCGTCGTGGCAGCTGCGCCTGCGCAACGACGACGAGGGCCAGGGCCTAACCGAGATGGGCACGGCCCTGAAGGCCGGGCGCGGGCACATCTACAGCGTCACCGAGGAGCCCGGCGCCAAGACCGTCCTGGCGTTCCTCCCGAACCACCCCGACGAAGGCGTCGGCACGCTGGCCCAGGTCCGCACCAGCGAAGGCCCGGACGGCGACGACGTCGTCTTCGAGCGGTCCGCGGAGCGTCCGATGGCGCAGTGGGCCGAGGCCGGGGAAAACCTCCTGCGGATCGTGCCGCTGCTCGGCCCGGACGCCCCGGCCGGGGACGCAGTCGATGACTGCCTGCCGTGCCCCGGCTGCTACCGGCCCGTCTACGACAGCTCCTCCTCGCACACCCTCATCGGCGCCACCCCGTTCCCTCTGGCCGGGTTGTGCAGGCTCTGCGCCGACGGCACCACGCTCCGCTCGCTGCGCCAGGCCGACGGCGTCCCCATCGACCCGGAGCAGCTCGTCGTCCTGGAGACCGTGGCCGCCGCGATGGCGTAGCCGGGCCGCCGGCCCTGGGCAAGCCGCCCTCACAGGTGGCTTGCCCAGGCACACAGGCTTGCCCGGACGCCAACTTCAGCATCGGGACCATCCGCTGCACCAGGGTCGGCGCAGCTGGCGGGTGTCTCTCCTGGCTAGCTCTCGGAGGGTTTCGCAGACGGCGGCAGGGCCATGTCGAGGAGCGCGTCGATGGTCTTCTCGCCCAGCTTGCTGTCGAGGTGGAGGGATCGGCGGATGATTTTCCCGACCGTCGCCGGGTCCACGTTCAGCCGTGTGTGAGCGTCCAGGCAGATCTCGCTCAGGAGGTTCGCGGTGTGGTCCGGCTTTCGCTGGACGTACCAGTCGAAGATCTCGACCACGTCGCGGCGGAGGGTGCCGAGCCAAATTCCACTCCTCCCCTTCTGGACCCCTGTGGCCAGATGGGAGAGCACGGCCTCGATCAGCGTCGTGCGCAGCGCCGACATGGGAACGAGACTTTCGGTTCCCACCGTGAGGGAGACTGCGGGCCACCAGGCGAGGGTCTTGGCTGCCTCCTCGGTCTGCTTCCCGTCTCCCTGGATGACCTTGGTGAGGCGGTTGTGGTCGGCGACGAGTCCCTGGGGCTGCGGGGTGCCGAAGGAGGTGGTGGCGGAGAGGAGCGCGCCGGGGCCCTGGGCGCGGTGGTGCTGTTCGGCCCAGTCCCGGGCCACGGGCTGCGACCACAGGGGGCCGGCTGCACCGTGGGCCTGCGGTTCGGGCATCTTGTGGTCTTCGTACTTCGGGTCCGGGAGGTCGTCTTCGGGGATGTTCGCGATCTTCGCCAGCCCGGCGCGGCCCACCAGGAGGCCCGGCTCCAGCTCGGGGGCCTTCAGGTCGACGACGCACTCGTCCAGCGGCCGGGCGTCCGGCACGCGTCGGCGGTGTTCCGCCCACAGCGCCAGGTGGTCCCGCCAGTTGGGCAGGGCCGTCTTGTGCGCGGTGAACCCGGCGATGGTGGCGACCGTCGCCTTGCCGGGGTCGGCGGGGTGGACCAGGAGGTCCGCGGCCGTGCCGGTGAGCGCGTCGCGAACGGGGCGGGCGTCGTAGCGTTCGTAGGCGCCGTCGAAGACCACGCCGGGCCGGTGCCAGGCGGTGCCGTCCCACCAGTAGCCGCCGTGCCGGTAGAGGAAGCCGGTGTGGCTGTACATCCAGTCGTGGTGGAGTCCGCTCCAGCTGGCGTCGGTGACCAGTACGACGGTGCGGCCGTGTTCGGGGTGGTAGTGGATGGCCCACGCGTACGCGCGGTTCTTCGGCTCGGTGGTGAAGGCCACCCATCCGTCTCCCGGTAACGGGTCGGTGCGGCCCCACAGTCCCTCACCCTGGTCCCGGCCGGTGCGCTCGATCGCGTCCGGGTTGTCGAGCGGCAGCCGTTCGTCGTTGATGAACGGCAGACCCGGAACGGGATGATCGGTACGAAGTCCGTTGGCCACCGGACGGAAGTCACCCAAGATCTTCTCTCCCTTGCGACATGAGAACCCCACGCGACGCGGGGATAAGTCCCCCCATCCCTGCGGCAGCATCGGCTCCGTTAAACCGCTGGGGCGGGACATCGAGCGGAGCCGTACGAGCAGTCCGTCCGGCCGGGCGGCGTGCCTCTGGTTCGCGTACGTGCGGGTGAACCCATCTCGGCCGGCGAACCGTCCCCCGCCGGGCTGTCGTCGACAAGGGGATGCAGCCGATCGACGAACAGCACATCGCAGAGCCCGGCCTGGTCGTGCTCGACATCACCGGCGGGGACGAGGACACCGTCCGGGCCGTCATGACCGCGCTGGAAGAACGGTGGGCGACCTCGGGCATCGTCCCGATGCGACGGGACCCCGGCGAGCCCGGTGTCCGGGCCCGGATCTACGCCGACGTCCTGCGCCCGGGACGGGAAGCCCCCTAACCACAGACCCTGGGCAAGCCTCCTCGCAGAGGGCTTGCCCAGGGTCGCCTCAGGCTTGCCCAAGTGCTCAGGCCTGCCCGGCCGCCGGCGCCCACAGGGGGTGAGCACGCCCGGTGCCGTGGCAGTGGGAGCACGGTCCGCCGCCGGGCGTGCTGTGCGCGTCGATGGTGGTGACGGCGTCGCGCAGGAGTTGGCTGAGGCCGTCCACGTGGTCGGTGTGGAGGGCGAGCTGGTGGCGCTTGCCGAGCAGGATCTCCAGCGCGGTGCCCGGCGCGGCGGCGCCCAGTTCGTAGGTGATGCCGCGGGTGACCGTGGTGATCAGATCGTGGACGTGGCCCATCGTCTCCCCGCCGGACAGCTCCACTCGCGCGGTGAAGGCGATGTCACCGGGCTGGGTGAGGGAGAGCAGCGCGTCGGCGCGCTCGAAGGGGAGGAGGCGCCCGACGGGTTCGGAGTGGGTCTGGCGGAGAGCGGCGAGGGCGTGCCACATGTCCCCCGCATCGCTGGGCACGGGCCCGGGGTTGTTCTGCTTGTTTCGTCTCATGGCTCCGGTGTACGACCGGCGAGGAGGCGTCGGCCGGCTCCGGGCATCTGCGTCCCGGAGGGTGACGCCGCGACTTCGGGAGCCGTCCCGCCACGTGATCCGGATGCTGGGCAAGCCCTCCGCACCGAGGGCTTGCCCAGCAGAACCCGTGACCGGTCTGCGGGCCGGTCGTGCCCGATCCGTCTCTCACGATCGGTCAACCAGCACGTCAGCGCCGTGACCGGTCCATGCAACTCCCGGTCTGGGCGGTGACCGGTCATCGGTCACGTGTCATCGGTCAGCCGCGCCCTGGCCGTGAAGGCCAGTGGTGGCCGTGACCGATGCCGCCCTGCTGACGAGCGCTGGCCGGGGTGGGCAAGCCGGTGTTCGGGATGGCTTGCCCAGGCTCCCCTTGGACTTGCCCAGCGTCGGTCAGCGGCCGACCGCTTCGGGATAGCGGGAACGGCGCCGGTGTGGGTCGTCGACGCCGATCTCGTACCAGGGCTCGCCGCGCTGGAGGCTGGGCAGGGTGTTGGCCCATACCGCGATGGTGATGCCCTGCACTGCGGCGGTGAGCGCCTGGAGGCGGTTGTCGAGGAGGTGTTCGGCCTTGCCTGCCAGGACGACGTGCAGCCGGGGGAAGGTGGTGGAGCGGGTGTAGCGGTGGCGCTGCCAGAACGGGTACGTCCCGCCGATGGTGCCGCGGGCGCCCTCCCAGACGCGGTGCCCGGCGTAGCGCTCGTAGTCCCAGACCTCCTTCGCGAGGCGGGCCTGGGACATGGTGCCGTTGTCGAGTTCGAAGAGGCGGACCTCGCTGGTCTTGGTCGGCACGGCGAGGACGGCGTCGGTGTTGAAGGACAGGCCGGTCTCTTTGATGGCGTGGTTGGCCTCCACCTGCCAGTCGGTCAGGTACTCCCGGCGCCCGCGCAGGACGGTGTCGGTGTAGGCGAGGATCGTGTCGGTCACCGCGACGGCGTGCGGTCCGAACCCGGCTCGGACTGCCTTCGCTCCGGTGCCGGCCTTCGGTCGGGGTGGCAGCGCGTTGCCGTCGGCCAGAGCCTTCTGTCCTGCCGTGGTGAGGTTCCAGATCTGGTGCTTGCCGTCCTTGCCGTTCGTCTCCGCCAGCCCGAGCTTCGCCAGTTCCACCATGGCCCTGCGCACGTACGACCGGCCGTCCGCCTCCTCCCCGGTGATCACCTGGGCCATCTGCCGGACCGTGGCTATCCGTACGCACCCCAGTATCCGCAGTGCATCGGCCCTCACCTTCCCGGCCGTGGGAGTGGACTTCTTCCCCTTCGCTGGTGTCTCAGGGTTAGGGAGAGAGGTGTCAGCGCGCCGGGAGGCCCCTGGCGGGTGGTGTGAGCTGCGGTGATGGGGATGACGTTGGAGTCGTTCACGGCACTGCTCGCGGCACTAACTTCCGGGCCGGCTGCGGGGCTCTCAGTACCCCTTGACCAGGTCGGTCGGGGCTCTGGCTCGGGCTGCCGGGCGCTGCTGGCGTACGTCATAGTCGAGGTTCCTCACGCGGGTGGCGCGGGACTCCGGACGGAATCCCGCCTTCACTTGCTAGAGGTGTCGTCGAAGTCGACGGTGTGACGCCCGTTGTCGAGCCGTGATCATTTGGTGGGTGCGGCGCAGAGCTCGGCGACGATCGTGAACGAGGTCATGACCATCGGCACGGCCATGGCCGGTGGCATCGCCGCGTGGGTGGTCTGGCCGTGCGCCATGCCGTTGCGGATCTGACGGCCGTAGTCGAGGTACTCCGTGTGGACGTTCGCGTAATTCCCCAGGGGTAAGTTCACGTAATTCCCCAGGTGCCCGTCTGGCTGGGGGCTGGTGACTCGTCTCGTCAGAGGTCGACGCGATGCTCGGCAGCCGATGGGTCATCGACGGAGCCGTAGCGCAAGACGACGTGCGCCGGCCGGAACGGCAGGTCGTTCAGGATGGGTGCCATGACAGCGAAGAGTGCGTCGGCGTCCGGTCCGTAGGCGTAGAGGACTACCTCGCCTCCTCCGTACTCGTTTCCGTCGAACTCACCGACGTCGGCTTGCTCGATCGCGTCGGTCAGCAGGGACTGGGCCTGGCGGACGACCTCCCGTTGGCTTGGCTCGCCGAGGCCGTCATCGGCCAGTCGATAGTGAGCGATGACGGCATGCTCAAGGTCGGCTTCTGCTTCGTCTGTGTCGGCCATGCGGGAAACGATCTCATCCCGGACCGACATCCTCGCCAGCCTGGCCCTCCGGGACGCGGTCCTAGGTGATCGTGGGCTTGGCAGGCTTGTCCATCGGGTTCTTGGGGCGCTTGTTCGGGCGGTAGCTGGGGCCGTTCATGATGACCTGGTGGCTGGTGTTGATCAGCCGGTCCAGGAGTGACTCGGCGACGACAGGGTTGGGGAAGAGGGGATACCAGTCGCTGGGCGCCCGGTTGCTGGTGATGATCAGGGACCTTCCCTGCCGCTCGGAGACGAGCTCGTAGAGGTCGTCAGCCTGGGCCGCGGACAGCTGGCGCATGGCGAAGTCGTCGAGGATGAGCACGTCGGGCCGTACCAGTTCACGGATCCGCTTGTCCCAGGTGCGGTCCGCGTGACCGCCGGCGAGGTCCGCGAGGATCCGGCTGGTCTTGGCGAACCGGACGTGGGCGCCCCTGGCGGACCGCGAGGTGGCCGAGGGCCTGGGCGACGTGTGTCTTGCCGACCCCCACCGGGCCGAAGAGGATGACCGACTCGCCCGAATGGAGCCAGCGCAGGGCTCCGAGGTCGCGGATCTGGGCGGCCGGGAGCTTCGAGGAGGCGGTGAAGTCGAACTCCTCCAGGGTGACCTGCTGCTCGAACTTCGCCCGGGTCAGGCGTCGTTGGAAGGCGACGGTCTCGCGGCGGGTGATCTCGTCCTGGCAGAGGACCTGCAGGAAGTCCAGGTGCCCGAGCTCGCCTCCATGAGCCTGGGCCAGACGGGCATCGAGGGTCTCCAGCATCCCCGAGAGTCGCAGTGACTTCAGCGACTCACGCAGGGCAGAATCCATCACGCTCATCAGATGCTTCCCTCAACTCGCCGTGGACCTGGTCGTCGTGGAGCTCATCCGCCGTCTCGGACGGGGCGACGGAGGCGAACAGCCGCTGGGGCCCGTGGAGGAATGCCGCGGCTCCCGCGTCCCCGCTCGATTCGGGCTCCGGATCGGTCTCGGTGCCGGCGATCAGGATGCCCTTGATGGTTCGGTAGGACGGGTCGCCGACCGCGAAAGCGGCCTTCGTCTGGATCATGTGCTCCGACCAAGGAACACACCCCATCCGGTCCAGGGCGTCCAGCGCCTCGCCGCGGAAGTCCACCGCGTAGCCGAACAAGGACAACAGCAACGGACACCGGTGGATCACGGGGCCCACCAGCAATACAGCCGTTGGTCGGAAGCCCGAGCGCGCTCAGCCAGTCCGGCCAGGTTCTTCAGAACAGCGGCCGTATCCTCGACGCTGATCCCCATCTGCCGGAGTTCATCGGTCATCGACCACGGCTCGGCAAAGCGAACGAGGTCGTCCCGCGTCGCCGTGGCGAGGGCATCGATCAGCGTGTCCGACAAGCTGACCACGAACGGCGGGCCGTCCTCCGGCTCCGACAGCAGTTGTCCGGACCGCGGGCGCTCGCCGGCCTCCTCATGGCTGCAACCGGTCATGATGGCTTCGAGTTGGGCGATCGCGACGACCGGATCGATGTTCTTGAGGAGGACCACGTCGAGTTCCGCCTGCCCCGGGCCTCCCGGAGTCCGGAGGACCGCGACGGCGGTTTGATCGTCAGCGGCCGAGAAATAGTCACACAGCGGCATGCCGCCGAGTCTGGCATGCACGGCTGACAGTCCTGCCGGCACCGCCAGGGCAGTCGACGACCGACGACACCGGGCCGTCGGGGTACATGGCCAACGCTGTCCACGAGGCAGAGGTTGAAGGTGGCAGCGCAGATGGTGGCCGACATCGCCCCCGCCGGCACCGTCATGGTAGCCCTCGCAGAGCCGGCAGCCGGTGCTCTGCTGATCGTCCTCATGGTTCAGAAGGACAGCGCGGTCTGGTTCACCCGCCCACGCCACTGACCGCATCAGAGGCGAGGCCGCAATCGGCGGCATCCCTGTGCCACTCACCATGAGCCACCGTGGATCGGGGTTCAGGCTCCCGATGTGATGCTGTGGCGGGTGCGGTAGAGCAGTTCCAACGCCGTGTTCTCGGCGGCGCGGTCCGTGCCCAGGAGGCGGTTGCAGTGGAGGTGCACGTAGCTGTGGCACAGCTCGGGCAGCGTCTTGCCGAGTTGCCGACGGCGTTTCAGATCGGCGAGCCGGTCGGCGACGTCCGCCAGGTGGGGTCGCCGCCGGCTGAGGACGTCGCCGATGGGACGAGGAGGCGGGCTGCGCAGCAGGTCACAGAATTCCGCCTTGCGGGTGCGGTACTCCGCACCTGCGAGCCGGCGCTGGGGAGTCTCCCGGTGGTAGAAGCGGACCCTCTCGGCTTCGCTCAGGCCGAGCCCGGTCAGCAGGTCGTCGATGGTGAGCAGGGCCAGGCCCGTCCTGTCGAGCTGAGACTGACCGGCGTGGTCGAGGGAGAGCAGGTCGAGAACGGCGGAACTGTCGGCGGAGTACAGCTGCTCCGTGACGTCCATCCCTATGAGGCCGCCGTAGCGTTCGATCTCACGATCGTAGACGTCGAAGGTGAACCGCGAGACGTGGCCGTCGGCGAGGAGGCCGCCGGCCCAGTCGCTGAGTGCGGGGACGAGCACGGAGGGGTTTCCGCGCAGGCGTAGCCGCAGGTGGGGCTCGGGGTCTCCGTAGCGCAGGAAGAACCGTCGGTCGCAATGGCGGTCCAGGGAGCGGACGACCTCGCGGATGCCGTCGACGAGCAGGGATTCCTCCTCCTGCCGGTCGCCGTAGAGCTTGACGTAGGTCCAGTCGCTGCCCGGGGGGCGCAACCGGTCCGCCCTCGCCACCCGGGCGCCGGCTTTGCCGGGGGGAACGGACGGCGGAACAGGGGTGTTGCGGGTCATGGACACCACGAGTTCGACGGTGTGGCGCCCGTTCGGCCCACTGACCCAGGCGTCGGCGAGGCCGGGAAGGGCTTCCTGGAGGACCACGCTGCCGCCGGGCCGCAGACGGGTGAGGGCTCGCCTTATCTCGTTGGTGTGCGCATGCGCGGTGGAGTCGATGAGGAGCCGGTGGTCCGCGGCTGCGTCGCTGCTCGTGAGGTACGTGTAGCGGGGCACTCGCCATCGGCGGCGCCAGGCGTCGAACGCGGCCGGGAACCGGTCCGGCGGCCCGGCCATCTCGTGCGCCGTGGCGTGGTCGATGCGCCACTGGGCCAGGCGCAGGACGACCCGGTCGGAGGCGACTCGGGGCAGGTAGGGGAAGTCGCGGGCCGGGCCCCAGTCGAAGCCGACGATCTGGGCGGTGCCGTCGCGGCTCACCTCGGCGAGGAAGCGGCAGACGGCGGGGGCCCGGCTGTTGTTGAGCATGTGTCCCGAGCAGACGCTGACCTCTCGGAGTTCCCCCGTGCCGTCGTCCCAGACGAGTACGAACCTGCCGTTCGTGACACGGACCGCGAGTTGGTCGAGAGGGATGGAGCGGGCAGGTCCGTCCTCCGCGCTGGTGCGGATGCCGACCTCGTGGTCGCGGATCGCGGGCCTGACGACGACGTTGGCCGAGCGGGTCTTCTCAGGGAGGTACACCAGTTCGGCCAGGATGCGGCCGGCTTCAACGGACTGTTCGGCGTCGGCGATCGCACCGAGGGCGGGAACGGCGCCGGTGAGCATGCCCGCGAAGCGGCCGAGGTTGCGTCCGGCCGCTCCGGCACCGACGTTGGGACCGACGACCAGGTGGAAGTCGCCGGCGTCGACGGCGGCGGGTGACGCGGCGGAGACCATGGCGTAGAGGTCGAGCGAGGTGGGGAGCCGCTCGGGGTCCGCTTCCCAGAAGGCGAGTCGGTCGATGGTGTCCTGGTCGAGGTCGATGCCGTCGAGGTGGTCGTGGAGAGCACCGGTGGCGAGGCGGAGCAAGGTCTCGCTCCGGGCGGCCTTGGCGGGAAGGACCGGGGGGAGGAGGGAGGGTGAGCCGAGACCCGTGACGGGATCGAGGAGTTCGAGTACGGGCACTTCGCGGTCGGTGCCGTACCGGACCTCGAACGCACTCCTGTACGCGCTGATCTGCGGCAGACCGAAGGGGAACGGGGTGAGCCGCAGCAGCAGTTCGGCCGCTCGGACCGCTTCGTCGGCCACTTTGCGGGACACGTCGCAGGCCGCGAGGGGCAGAACGGTGTCGACCTGGAGGGGGGTGGCCGTTCCGAAGCCCGTGACGCGGCGGGCGTGGTCGGCGAGCGCCGGGAAGGCGGCGGCGCCGGCGCCGGCCGGCTGCCTCTCCCAGTCCCGGATCGCGGCCAGCAGTTCACCGAGGTCCGCCGCGGCGGTGCCGGCTGCCGGTATCCGGCCGAGGTGGTCGAGGACATGTCCCGCAGGATCGAGGTGGGTCAGCGGTGGGCGGAGGTCCGTCAGGAGGAACGCGTGCCGCCACAGCCGGTACAGCAGGTCGTGGACCTTGTCGGGAGTGGCTCCAGGGACGGCTTCCAAGAGGTCGGCGGCGAGGTCGGAGTAGGCCATGGGGGTGCGGGTGAGGGCGAGGGCGCGCGTGACGGCGCCGGTGGCGCGGAGGGTGACGTTCTCGCCGCCGTTCGCCCCGAGGACCGCTTCGACACCGCTCAATGTGATCCGCCCGGCGCGGTGCAGCACGGCCGGATTGGCGATGACCGTGGTCGCCTCCCGGATCTCGGTTCGCGATTCGAGGGCGGTGACGAAGTGCATGAGGGCGTGCATGTCGACACGGGCGTGGACGTCGGGAGGCCGATCAGCGAGGCGGACGTCGGTGACCGGGCCCCACCGCCCCAGGGCGACGCCGGCGTTCAGCCCGAAGGGCGTGGGCCGGGTGCTGAGGCGAATGAGGTAGCGCAGGATGCTCGACTCGAGACGCCGCCGGTCGCGTTCGGTGCGTGCGGGCCCCAGCAATGAGGTGGCGAGAGGCAGCGAGGACACGACGACGGCACGCCGCGCGTGCTCGTCGTCCCGGACGCGAGCGGTTGCGGGCGCGCGCCTGAGGTCCTCGGCCGCGGGGTAGTCCGTGACGGGGAGGATCGGGGTGCGGATCACGAAGTGGTCGAGACAGCGGTAGAGCCCCGATGCCCGGGGGCGGGCTCGTCGCCGAGTGCCGGGACCACGGGAGGCGTCGGCGCTCATGACAGCAGGAAGAACCGGTCCCAGGCGGGTGGTTCTGCGGAGACGGCGGAAAGAAGGGTGAGGGCGATCCCTGCGGCGCCTTCGAGGAGGCCGGACCGGTCCTCGCGGCTGCTGTCAGGCTCGACACTGCGATAGCCGAAGGGCGCCTGCGGCTGGTATTCGCCGAGCAGCTGGTCTACCAGTCGGCGTGCGCCGTCGCTGATCTCCTGATCTCCGGTGTCGACGGCGAATCGCAGGGTGACCTGAAGGAGCCCGGCGATGCCGTGGCAGAAGCCGGGGGAGTCGATGCGCCGCCGGGCGACGGGCCGCCGTAGTACGGTCCGCATGGCCGCGACGGCCGTACGGGTCAGGTCGGGGTCGCCGAGGGCGGTGCCGGCGAGCCAGAGGGCGCGCGCGACACCGGGGCTGCCGTAGCACCAGGCGTCGCGGGCCGCCGACGGTGCGGCGGAGTCCTCACCGAGGGGAACGACCGCCGGGTATGCCCCTCCTCGGGCGTCGTCGACCTGTTGTGAGGCGAGCCAGGACGCCGTACGACGGATCGCCTCGGTGTGCCCGGCGCCGATCGGGCCGTCGGCGTGGGCGAGGGCGAGCATGGCGAGGGGGCCGGTGATCCCGTGGGCGAGACCGCAGTTGGCGACCGCGGTTCGGTACCGATCGCGCAGGCTCTCGTCCGTGATGAGGGCGCGGGGGGTGTGCCAGGCGGGGACTCCGTCGACGATACGGGACAGATCCACGAGCCAGGCGAGCACGGTGTCGAGGGCGCGGTCCCGGGCCGGGCCGGACGGCCGGGAGTGGAGGTACGCGGCCACGCCAGTCCACCCCGACACGAGGTCGAACGTGCCGACGGCGAGGCCTTCCCCGGTGACAGCGGGAAGTCGTCGGGGAATCCGGGTGTACAGGCTCTCGTCGATGCCGCCGAGCAGGCTGCGGTACCGCTGTCCGCCGTGCGCCAGGTACGAGGTGGTGAAAGCCACTCCGGTGAGGCCGGCGAAGAGTCCCAGAGTGCCCACGGGGCTCGACGTGGTGCCGTCGACGGCGCGGCTGAGGTGATGGTGGGCCACGAGGTCCCAGCCCTCGCCGGGCAGGCACCGGTCGAGGTGTCCGCAGGCGAGGGCGAGGCCGCAAGCGCCTTGGGCGGTGCTGTGGGGCGTCCACCGCGGACGCCCCTGGCGCGGCGTGGTCCGGACCGCTCGCTCGACGCCGGCGGGGTCACGCAGCCGCGAGAGCACGTCCACGCAGATGGCGCGCACCGAGGCGACGGTCTGCGGATCGACGATGGCCGGCCGCCAGGCGGGCGGGGCCATCAGCCTTCCTGCGGGGTGTGCTCGTCCGGGGCGTGCTCGACGATGCGGCGGATGACATGCTCACCGGCGACCCGGCGGGTGACCCCGTCGGCCCGGACCTGACTGACTTCCAGGACGTAGTGATCCTCGTAGAGACTGCGGTCGCACTCCGAGGTGCAGGAGCCGCAGGTCTCACAGGTTTCGGTCTCGTTGGGGGTGTCGAATACGGGGCAACTGCCCGCACAGGTACTGGCACAGCTGTTCGTGCATTCATCGCCGCAGGTGCTGGCGCAGCTGTGGGTGTCCTCGATGACGAACTTGTCGACTTCCCGTGTCGTCATCTTCACGCGGATGTCCAGGTCGAACTGGTCATCGCTGTACACAACGTGTGCTTGCTCGTCTTCCATGGCTCAACCCTCGGCAGGAGCAATGCCTCTACTTCCACGATGGCACCTCAGGTGAAGGCCGCAACCCGGGGCAACAGGCAGAAGCCTTGCTGTCTCGGGCCGAGCTGTAGGCGTGAGCCTTGGGATCAAGCAGCCTGAATCAGGACGGCCATAGCTGGTGAGCGCGCCCCGAAACGGAGCGGCGGGCCCGGCAAAGCCGAGCCCGCCGCCCCCTGCGGGGACTGGTCAGGCGGTCGCGATGAGGTCGAGGGCGGGGTGCGACGGTGCCGGTGATGAACCGGCGGAACGCGGTGAGCTTCTCGTTTGATCACGGTTCGTTCGTAGGCTTCCAGGGCGGCTCATTCGGCTTCGGGCTGGTAGCCGTCGGCCCTGGTCCAGATCAGGGGCGGCCAGTTGTCGGGGGCGATGATGTCGCGCAGGCAGGCGAGGCCGGCCCGTACTTGGCTGGGTGAGAGCTCGCCGGCCGCGACGATCTGGTGGTATGCGAAATTTTCGCCCATAGAGTTCGAGAGATGGACATGAAACTCGCGAATTTGATCATCGAACTTATTCGGGAAAATGTGAAGGCGCATTTCGACGACTTGGGCCTATGGCCCCTACCGCGGATCTACGCACCGGCCGGCAGTGAGCGGGTCGCGGCACTCGAAGAGAAGGCGGGGCAGCCGCTCGAAGAGCACTACCGCCGCTTCCTCGCACTTACGGACGGGCTGGACGGCTTCCACTTGTCGATGCCGATCTTCGGGTGCCACGACTGGAGCGATGGCGGTCGTGCCGCCGATGCTCTCCGTTTCCGGGAGATCCTCCTGGAAGACGACGCGTTGGCGGACGTGGGACTCCCGGAAGGTACGAGCCTGTTTCCAGTCTCGATCAATGATGATCGTTCCCAGGACATCTTCATGATCGACGCAGGTCCTGGCGTCCCGGAGCGCTTCTGGTGGGTTGGGGGTGGCAAGACCAGCTGTTCGGGACATTCACGGACATCCTCTCCTACGTAGTGGATCGCGCCAGCTATTCACCGAGAGCGGAGGTCTCCTGATCCTCGTGTGGCGCGAAGGCCGTTGGGACGATCCGGCGGCCTTTCGCATTTGGAGGACGAACCCGACCTGCTCTTCGCCGCAGCGCACCTGTACGCGTGGCGGAGGAGTCGCCAGGACTTGAGGGTGGCGACGGCGGGTTCGACCAAGGCCCGGATCTTCGCGTGCGACCGGTTCGCAGCCTTCTGGCCTGCCGAGAGGTTCTCCCACCGTCCCCAGCACGGGATGCGGACCGTTCCGCCGGCACCTCGGTAGCCCTTGTCGGCCCAGTACCGCATGCCAGCTTCGGCGAGCGCGTCGAGGATGCCGTGTTCGCGGGCCGCGTGGAGGTCGTGGACGGCTCCGGGCAGGGCCGGTGAGGCCCATAGCAGCCGGCCGAAGGGATCGGCGATGACCTGCACGTTCATCCCGTGCTTTTTGTGTTTCCGGAGTAGAACGGCCGGTCCGCGGCAATGCGGTCGATGGGCAGGAGCGTGCCGTCCAGGATCAGATACGCCTTCGCCGAAGCGGTCCGCACCGCGTCGGCCAGGCTCGGGGCGAGAGCGGCCAGGAGCTCGACCGCTTCGGAGACATAGCGGAAGGCCGTCGTGATGCCGACACCGAATCCGGCCGCGAGCTGGGCGTACGTGTGTCCCACCCGCAGATGGGCGAGGGTGAGCAGGGCCTGACGGCCGGCGCTCAGGCGCCGCCACCGAGAGCCAATCGTGCGGCGGTGGCGCCGCAACTGCTGAGTGAGGAAGCGGAGGGCGGAACTGGACACGTCGACGCCCGACGGGTAGACAAGCACGTAAAGCCTCTGGTGGAGCCGGTTCTCTTGGTCGAAAACCCATCTACCAGGGGTTTTACCCTGCTGTCAGCCCAACGGCGTACTGCTGATGCAGGTCGAAAAGACTCAATGTCAGTGCCGTGCTGTTCACTTGGCCGCATGGACGCCCCAGCTCTGCGCACCCGTCTGAACGACGCCTGGCGCGCGCCCGAACTGCACTGCCCACTGCCCACTCATGGGGCAGGGCATGTCTGTGTGCCCAGCGACGCGGAGGATCTGGCCGAGCTGGAGCGCGTCGCTGCGGACGTGATCGACGGGGCGAGTCTGCCCGTACGCGCGTGGGTCGTCGGGGGTACGGCCGCAGGGGTGCCCGACGGTCCGCCGGTGGGCGGGGAGGGCGGGCTCCCCATCGGCGGGGAGGGCGGGCTGCTGGAGCTGCGCGGGTGGGTGCTGGCCGAGCACTGGTTCGGATACGGCGTGACGGCCACCGCCGATGGCCCGCGCCGCATCGTGATCCTCGCCCAGCGCGCGTTCACCCCTTCGCCCGGTGTCGGGTGGGTGGCGTTGCTGCGGGAGACCACCGGGTGGACGGAGCCCGATCGGTGCGGCGTCGACTGGGCCGCGACGGAGGCCGCGCTGGGCACCGCGCTGCCCGGTGACTACAAGGACATCGTCGACGCCTTCGGCCCGGGCAGCTTCGACGAGTACCTGGACTTGCTGGTGCCGGGTGCGCTGGGCACGGATCTGGTCTCCTGGGGCCAGGACATGGCGCGGTACGCCGACCTGTACCGGCCGTACCCGGTCCACCCCGCGCCCGGCGGCGTGCTCACATGGGGGATCTCCGAGCAGGAGCTGACCTTCCACTGGCTGACCGGACCGGCCGTTCCCGACGACTGGCCGGTTCTAGTGCAGTACCTGGGCGGTGAGTGGCAGCGCTTCGACTGCGGCACCGGTGAATTCGTGCTGCGCCTGCTCACCGACCGCACCCCGCCGTTCGGCTTCCCGCCCTCCGCCGGACCGTTCCCCCACTGGTTCGCTTCATGGGAGCTGCCGGAACGCTGAGCCCTTTCTAACCCGGCTCTCAGCGCCGCTGACCATGCTCGGCGAAGTGTCTGGGCCGCGGGGACCGACTGCGGATCTGCTCGTCATGCCTCGCTACAGATCGGTGCGTTCAGTCGTCAACAGGGCGATGAGCAGCACAGGTATGAAGTTGGAAAAGGCTCACTGACACGGAAGCGGTGCTTCTTATCCATGGCGGGTATATCAGTTGGAAGGCTGGGGTCTATGGAGGCCTTTCTGACCGGCCGTTGATGTAGTGCTCGGTCACGCTTTTGACTACGGTGTGTTCAGGTTGGTTGACCGGTGGGCGTGACGGCCGTGTTTGTTGCGGCTGGTCGATGGCGTTCTGTCGGGAGCGGTGTCCTGGGGTTTTCTCGGGTTGGGTGCGTTTTCCAGGTCCGGGCTGCTGACGTTCTCAATCGACCCGTGCTTTACGGAGGTTGCGTCTACCGGTGGACGCGGTCTTCATACGAGCGTGAGTTGGGGCGCTGGTGTGAATGGGACCGTCCCGCTCCTGAGCTCACTCCTCCGGCTCGGCTGCCACGATGCCCAGCAGCCCGGGAAACCGCCGCTCGATGTCTGCTCGGCGCAGGCTGGCCATCCGGCTGTTGCCCCGGTCCACCTGCCGGATCAACCCGGCCTCGCGCAGTGCACGGAAGTGGTGCGTCACGGTCGCCTTGGAGACCGGCAGCCCGAAGGAGCTGCACGTCCGCGCCGCGCCGTCGGATTCGGCTGCCAGCTCACGCACCACTCGGCGGCGCAGCGGATCTGCCAGCGCGGAGAGTACCGGGCCGAGCTCGATCTCCTCAACGCTCGGGTGGCCTTCACCGTCGGGCATTCGGAACACCTCCCTTCAGGTATGGATTGCATCGTACCTACAGGTTCGATAGCGTCCGGCAGGTACGAGAATGATTGTACCTACGAGGGAAAGAACCCTGCATGGCCCAGGTCTTCGCACTTGTCGGCATCGCTCGCCCCAAACCGGAACGCGCCGAGGAGTTGAAGCAGCTCCTGCTCTCGTTCGTCGAGCCGACCCGGCAGGAGTCCGGCTGCCTTGAGTACCACTTCCACGAAGATCGCAAAGACCCTGACGTCTTCGTCTTCTACGAGGTCTGGCGCTCCCAGGCCGATCTCGACGCCCACCTCGCCCTCCCCCACATGCAAGCCTTCTGGGAGCGGCGCATGGACTACCTGGAGACCGACCTCGACGTCCGCTTTCTCGCCATGCACAGCCCCTATCAGTCGGCCTGCCGGACTGGAGCGTGGCCTCTGGCACCCCAGTGACGCCGCGCCGATCTTGAACGTCTCAACCGACCTCGTCCCTGCAGCACAGCCGGACGCATCCGGTCCGGCGCCGTTCCTAGCGTGATGACGTGAGAACCCGCCGGCACGGGAGATCCTGCGAGAATTCGCCGGCTGGATGCGACGGGACATGCGGCGACGGCTCGGCCGGATGTACGCCGCCGCTCGCAGTCTCGGTCCTGTCAAAGGCCCCCTTTGCCGCTCGCAGACTGACCGAGTCGATCGCGCACCGCGACCAGTCCAGCTCACCTCGCGCCCCGAGTTCGTCGAGGATCACACGGTAGAGCCGGGCCCAGACCCGGTCCCGGCTCCACTGGGCGAAGCGCCGGTAGACCGTCTGCCAGCTCGGGCCGAACACCGGCGGGAGCTGGCGCCAGGTGCAGCCCGAGGTTGCCACGAAGATGATCGCGGCCAGGGCCTCGCGGTGACCGGCCCGGCGCCTGCCGCCGCCCTGCGGACGTATCACCACCGTCGCCGGCACCACCCGCCGGAACAACACCCACAACTCGTCCGGCACCCACCGCTCAACCAGATCCGTCATGCACGGCTCAACGAACCATCACGCCATAAGAAACGACGTCTTAGACCGTGTCCTATGTGGTGAGGCGTCGTTGATGTCGGTATGGGGCGGGGTACTTGGAGTTGGATAGTTCCGTACGGGCTGTGGGAGATCGCGGAGCCGCTGATCCCGCCGTCCAAGGTGCGGCCGCAGGGTGGCGGGACGCCGGATACGCCTGATGAGACGCTGTTCGCGGCGATCGTCTACGTGCTGGTCAGGGGGTGCGCCTGGCGGTCGCTGCCGCCGTGCTTCGGGATATCGAAGTCGACAGCCCACCGCAGGTTCCTGATCTGGTCGAGGGCCGGAGTATGGGGCCGGCTGCACGAGGAGATCCTGCACCGCTTGGACGACGCCGGCCTCCTCGATCTCTCCCGTGCCGTCCTGGACTCCGCCCACGTGAGGGCCAAAAAGGGGGCGAACTCACAGCTCCGAGCCCCGTGGACCGAGGCAAGCCGGGCTCCAAGATGCACGTCCTGTCGGATGCGAACGGACTGCCCCTCCTCGTCGGCGTCAGCGCGGCCAACACCCACGACAGCCTCGCGCTGAAGCCCATGGTCACAGGTCACCAAACGAGACACGACCCCCACCGCGGCCGCCACTTCAAACCCCAACGCCTCCACGCAGACAAGGCCTACGACGTTCCCCACCTGCGGAAATGGCTACGCGGCAAACGCATCGGGGTCCGCATCGCACGCAAGGGCATCGAGTCATCAGAGCGACTCGGACGCCGCCGGTGGGTGATTGAGCGAACGATGTCCTGGCTGACCGGCTACCGCCGGCTCAACCACCGCTACGAACGCCACCCCCGCAACTACCTGGCATTCCTCGGCCTCGCCGCAGCCATGTGCTGCTACAAACGCCTCCTCCGCCTCACCACATAGGACACGGTCTAAACGCTCTTTCAGGGGTTCTCGTGGAGGTGCTGGGCGGCCTTCAGGGCCGCGCGGCGGACCGCCGGGGGGTAGCCGAGACGATCGGCGGCCTCCTCGGCGTCCAGGCCCTCGGCGAGCATCAGCTCGGCGATGCGCTCGGCGCGTGCTCGCACCAGTGCCTTCTGCGCGGTGGGAGTCGAGACTCCGAGGACGTCGACCACGCGGGCCGCCGTCACAGCGGGGTCTTCGTCGAGAAGTTCGTCGATACGGGCTGGCAAGAGGTCCCGGGGGACCATGTCACCCGATCCCCGCGGACGGCCCACCACACCGCTCACCGCCCCGCGGCCGGCGCCGTAGGCGCGCACGGCCGCCCGCGGCCAGTGCTCCACCCCGCCGACCACCACCGTGTGCTCGCTCAACCGAGGATCGGTCTTGTAGGCGTCGACGCTGCGCGCCTGTACCCCCAACACCACAGCGGCCTCCCGCCGGTCGAGGAGATCCCTGTCGTCCTCCACCTCCGGCAAGGCCGGCCGGGGCATTCCGTCGCGATACGCCTCCACCTGCTCCAGATCCCACAACAACACCTGAGACCCCTCCGACGAGACCGGCGTCGGAAACCCTTCCGCGACGTAGGGCCGGATCTTCCGGAAAGTCGTCCACCTCATCCCCAATACCCGCGCCAACTCCTCACGCCCCACACCCGTTCGTCCCGCCCGAATCACGACCCCGACCTCCCGATCGAAACAACACACGAACACCAGAGCCGACTCCCACACGCAACCGACAAGAAAAACCTACCGCGACTAAGACACCTGGATGGGTTCGCCGATGGCGAGCACACGGCGGCCACCCGCCCAGCGGAATCGGGGCGCCGGCCACATTCGCCTCGGCTGGTGAGCCAGGGAAACTTCCGAACCAGCTGTACGAAAAGGCGGCCGCGGTGGGGATCCCGGGCCGCTCGTCCATGAACCACGATCAGCTCGCCGACGCCCTCGCCCACACCGGCCGCGACCGGCGTAAGGCCTGACCGCCCTGTGGTGGGAGGGTCCTGCACGGGCACAGTGGTGGTCAGGCCACCGTGACGCGCAGGACGTACCGCTCGCCCGTGCTGATCGCCTCAGCCTGTTCTCGGAGGTCCGCGTCCGTGAAGGCGAGCAGCGCCTCGTCGGCGGCCCGGCGCAGCAGCGGGAGGATCTCGGCGACGGGCCGGCCGCGGCGCGTTTCGGCGAGCTCGACGAAGGCCCGCTGGTAGGGGGCTCCGTACGTGCTCGCGCTGTCGGCCAGCAGCCGGTCAAGGTGCTGCCTGTCGACGCTGATCTCACCCATGGGCTGCTCCTTCGGTCCTGCGGGGACCCATCCGGTCCAGCCCCTCGCCTTCGACGCTACGAGGCCGGTCTGACATCAGCCCCAGCACCGGCACGGGACGTGTCCCGGCGATGAGGTCCTGGAGGAGCTCGCGGGTGGGCGGCGGGATCAGCCCCTCGTAGCGCCGACCCGTTTCCGGCGGGGAGCCGGCTGCCGGCCGAACCCGGGATGTCGTTCACGACAGCGTCCAAGCGACCGGCATTGACGGCAGCGGCTGGGCGGTGACGGCATCGGCTTCGGTCACCGGCTCGAACGACACCCCAACTCGCGGGAGCCGTCGCCGGCGGTCAGGTGTGGAAGTCGTTGCGGGCAAGCAGGGTGAACTCCGTCGCCGAGATTTCCTTCTGGACGTCCACGCTGGGGGCGGTCCGCTGACCTCTGGGACTCTCAGCGCTTTGGCTTCGGCGGCGGGGAAGTCCTCGCGGGCCAGGCCGAGGGTGACGTGGGGCCAGAACCCGGCCTCGGCCAAGTTGCATCGACGCGACACGACACGAACACTGTAAGCGATCGGATAGTCGCTATGCGTTAGCATTCTTTGGGCGACTCCAGCGAAGCGGAGGCAACAATGTACGAACGGACCCGCCAGTCGGAACACGCGGACGCACCGGTCGAAAGCGAGGACATCAAGGCGTTCACCGAGCGCCTGTCGGAGTGGAGCGAATCCCTCCCTGCCGCGGAGCAGGCCCTCGCAGAGGTCCTGCTGCAGTACACCCGGGACCTGCAGCCCGGCGACGTCCGCCGCAGACAGCTGATCGCCAGTCTCGACGAGGCGACCCGTTCCGCCATCGAATCCGTCCGCGAGCAGTGGAAGCAAACGGCCCGCGGGCCCGTCGCATGGGTGCGAACCGAGCACAGCTGGGAGAAGGCCAACCCGCGTGTGGGCGGAGGAGCCATCGAGGAGTACGAGATCGTGCAGTGGGCTTACGTCCGCCCCGAGAAGTGGACCCCGCCCTATGCATGACGACCTCGGCGTCCGTGCGGCAGACGACGCATCCGCAGGCGACGGCTTCGCCGTTTCGCTGGAGCGGTTCGCCTCCGCACTCTCCCCGTCCGAGCACTCCATCCTCGTCGCGGCGCTCAACGTCGCGACCGAGCCGTGGAAGCGCATGGCCGCACGGCCGGTGGAGGAGCTTCTGGAGCCCGCGGAAGCACAGCTGCTGGACCATCTGGTAAAGCCGCCCCCCGTGAAGGAGCGTTAGTGGGCCGCTATCTCGGGCTGATCGTCAAGGCGACACGGTTGTGCAACCTGCGCTGCACGTACTGCCACGACTGGCGGAGTGGGCCCGGCCAGACGATGGGCTTCCCCGTCCTGGCACGGATGACCGCCAGCGCCCTGTCCGACCCGACGCACGACACGGTCGAGTTCATGTGGCACGGCGGTGAGCCGACCGTCCTGCCCCGCAAGTTCTACGAGCGTGCCCTCTACTTGCAGGCCCGCTTGCGCCGCCCCGGACAGACGGTCCACAACACCTTGCAGTCCAACGGCACACGGATCGACGGCGCCTGGGCGCAGTTCTTCCGCGAGTTCCGGTTCAGGGTCAGCGTCAGTCTGGACGGTCCGCCCGCGGTGCATGACCGCTACCGCCGCTACGCATCGGGACGCCCCTCCTTCGATGACGTACGCCGCGGACTTGACGCTCTGAGGGAGAACGGCGTACCGATCAGCGTGCTCATGGTCATCGACCGGGGAGCGCTCGAACTTGGACCGGACGCTGTCTTCGACTTCTTTGTGAAAGAGGGAATCACCCACTACGGCCTGCTCGCCGCCAAACCGACGAACCAGCCCGACGCACCGCCCGGAACACCGACGTCACCCTACGTGACACCGGCCGAGATGAACCGCTTCCTGCAGGCCTACTTCGACCGGTGGCTCGCCCACGGCGATCCGTCCATCCGTGTCAGGGAGTTCGACAGTCTGCTGAAGCGGCTCTCGGGCCGGGACGCAAGCGTGTGCACTCTTGCCGGTGACTGCTTCGGACGATACTACCTAGTGGAGCCGGACGGGCAGGTAGCGCACTGCGACCTGTTCGACGGGGACCCCGCCTACACGGTCGGCAGCGTCCTCTCCGACTCGTTCGCCGCGTTCCGTAACGGGCCGGCACTCGTCCCGCTGCGGACTTCAAACAAGCAGGCTCTCAGCGCCATGCGCGCATGTCCCGACTTCAACGTCTGCAACGGGTGGTGCCCGCACGAGCGGTACACCGCCTCCCGGCACGATCCCCAGCACACGGGCGACTGCTGCGGACTACGGGGCCTCATCGGCCACATGCGGAGCCGCCTCGACGTGTCCGTCGCGACGGCACCGTGAAGGTCCTGCTGGGGCCGGCGCACGAACTGCACGATGGAGTTCATGGCTCGCTGCTGGAGTCACCTCCTGCCGGGACAACGTACGTGCAGGCGCGGTACACGCTGCGCTTCCGCCCCGACCGCAGCGCGGGCCGGGCGTTCTCGCCACTGCACGACGCGGCAGTCGCCGAGTGGGTGCGGTTCGACGACCTGTCGGCCGATGTCGACGTCGTGCATTCTTCCCGTCTGCCTGTCGAGACGGCGCGGCCCTGGGTCGTCGACGCGGACTGCCTGCTGATGCCGCTCCAGGCCGGACGCTTCTATACCCTGGGCGCGGCATCCCGTGGTACCACGCTCGTTCCCGACGCCGAGGCGATGGCTCGCCGAGAGGCCGCCATGGCGGCCCGGTTCGCGAGCGGGCGCTGCGCCCGAATTCTCTTCCGCACGGAGTACGCGCGGCGGGCGTGCCTGGAGCACCTCGCCGCCCGCGGGCACCGATCGGAGGTCGTCGAGAAGCTGAGCGCCAAGTCCGAGGTGGTGTACCCGGCCATTCCGCCACTGCACGCGGTCAGGCGCTCCGAAGGCCCAGTGACTGTGCTCTACATGGGCAGGACCTGGCAGGACAAGGGCGCTCCCGTCGCGGTCGAGGTGTTCAGCCGCCTGCGGGCGCGCCACGGCGAAGCAGTGCGGCTGGTCTTTCTCGGACCCTGCCCGACGCCCGCCGCCTCCCAGCTGCTCGCGGCGGGCGTGGAACTCGTGGCGCCCCTGCCCAGGTCGGCTTACCTGGAGCAGCTCCGCCGGGCGGACATCTTCCTCTCCCCCACCTCATTCGAGAGCTTTGGCATGGGCCTGGTCGAGGCAGCCGCCGCCGGTCTGGCCGTCGTCTGTTCGACTGGGCCGGGCATGGAGCACATCGACGAGCTGTTCACGCCCGGCAACAACGCTCTGTTCGTCTCCAACGCCGAGCCGACGGCTCAGCGGACCGCTGCGTTCACTGCAGCAGTGTCAGGGCTGATCGACGACGCCTCACTGCGCCGCCGCCTCGCCGTGAACAACCGTGCGCTCACGACCTCCGGGAAGCTGTCGCTTCGGCAGCGCGACGAACGACTCGGCACCGCGTACGCGCACGCGTACGCCGCAAGGTTCGTCGTCGACTCCGCCGATCCGGCCGACGACCGCGACGCTTGTGCGGAAGGGAACCGGCGGATCAGGGACTGGGCGGACGATGTCTGCCATTGGGCAGGACAGCACTGCACCGCTCGTATCGGTGGCCGCGTCATCGTCAGGCACGACCCGCCCGCGCAGCGTCCGGCCCGCGAAGTCAGTGGGGGGACGGCTGCGCCGCGGCGCCGAACCCAGTGAAGTTGATCAGGTCCGCCATGCTGAACTCACCCGGCTTGACACCACACAGCACCGGTTTCCAACCGGGCGCAGCGGACAGGTACGAGAACGGGTCGGCGGACAGCATTCCGAGGAAGACCTCCGAGACGATCCGGGAGCCGACAGTACCCAGCGTGCGACCGCCGTCCCGCAACTCTGCCTCACGCAGGACGTAATACCACAACGGCGCAGGCCCCTTGCCGGGAAGGTCCAAGTCCTCGTCGTCAAGCGGTTGGGCACCGATGGCCAGCGCGACCTGTTGCCCGGAGGGCAGCCCCAGTCTTGCGCCGCGGGTGAGGTTGCGCCGCGCCAGGTCGGCCGTCGCGCCTCCGGCGAGTTCGGGCGGCAGGTCCAGAAGCGGCGGTGACAGGTACCGGTCGATCCTACGGGCATACTGGAGGTCGGCAGAGTCGCCCAGATGGAAGAACCGCCTCCACTCGACCTGCCAGTTCGCCGGCAGCCGGCGGAAGCCGCCGAGGTGCCGCATTTCGTTGCGCGGCTGGCTCACCGACTCTGGTGTGAAGACCGGGAGCGGGCCCACTCTGGAATTGAGCGTGTATGCCGGCCGGACCATGGAGTGGCCGAAGCGGTATGCCGCAACGGCGAACTCGATCGGCATGAAGATCTGGTGCCGCCATGCGAAGAAACGGAGTGTGACCTGTTCGACCGCTTCGCCCTGCGGGATGAGGGACTCGTGGCGCAGCACGTCCTTGTATGTGGTCGCGTCGACGATCTGTTTGAGGAAGTCGTGGACCACGATCCACTGGTAGTGCCATCGGACGAGCCGCTGCGCGCAATCGAAGATCCCTTCACCAGCGCTGCGATGCCTCTCGTACGCAGCCGCATGATCGGCTGTCAGCCAGTCACACACCTTGTTGTGGAACAACATGAAGGTGAGCTGCAACTGACTGACGATAACGTTCTCGTCGTTGCGGGGATCACCGATCAGCGCCACACCGCGGGAGTCCCGCGGCAGGTCCACCTCTCCTCTGGCCTCGCCCTTCGCCTTCCCGATCACAAAGCGGTGTCCCTCAGCGCCGTGCGCCATCTCGTAGAGGTAGGGCTGATCCGCCGGTCCGCGCCCGTAGACGGAGTCCAGGTCGAAGCGCGGAGTGCGGAAGTTGACCAGCGCGTCGGGATCGTTCCGCCGTTGGAGGCTGGACGTGGGGTCGAACGTGAGGTCGTGGTCGATGAACTGGCCGAGGTAGGTGTATCCGGCCGGGATCTTGCCGTCCAGCGCGGCGCCCACGGGCTCCCTCATGAGCCGTGCAATGGCGTCGATGCGCGCGTCGTCCGGAATGTAGGGGTCGAGACGCCGGAACATCCGGCCGTAGAAGCCGAACGAAAGGCTGGATTCCGGTACGTAGCCCAGGCCCCGCCTTACACGCGCGTGGTTACGGATGGAAGAGGCGGGCAGCCCCAGGGAGTGTCCCCCGCCAGCCATGTCAACCGTCATCTGCCCAGGGTCGCCAACGCGCCCTTCCCTCGGTTCCTGAGCCGATCCGCCACGCTCGCCGGGCATGTGCGCCTGCCTTTCCCATGGAGGTCGTCCGAGACTACTGCGCCTGCACTGGCGCAGGGGGACACACAGGCCAACCCTCGCTCACCGTCATCCGGTCAGCCGCGGCCCGGCAGATCGACACGGGTGTGGAGCCCGTTCCGGGGATGACGCCGAGGTGAGGCCAAAAGCCGCCTACAGTTGATCTTGGAGCCTACTCTGCGCTCGCCGGCGGTTGCGGCCTCGCCAACTGAGCAGGGCCGGTCGGTCGATAGACGACGACGGGGCAGAACGCGCACGCGTCCCGGCCGTTCTGGGCGAACCATCGGCATTCCGCCCGGATGGCGCAGCGGGGTAGTTCGGTTGCCGGGACGATCCCCCTTTTATGCGCTGCGTCCACCAGTCGGCCGATAAGTCCACACTGCTTGCCGCTCCAGTGTTCACAGGAGTCCTGAACGCAGGTGTCGGCGAAACGGAACCGCGACTCGGGGCCGCCCAGACGACGGGCCGTGTCGGCGAACCCCTCGTCCACGGGGACAGCAGGGCGGAGATAGCCCAGACGGCCGTCTTCGCCAAGGAGTCCGATGACGACCGCACCTTCGTGGCAGGAGGAGCTCGGACATGCTCGCGCCGCCCTGGGAGCGCCGTCCTCCGATCGCTGTACGCCAGTCTGCGAGTCGGTCATTGGGGCGGTGCCGGACGCACATGGATGCCCTGGGTGCTTCCCCCACGGATCCCGGTGGCGGTGAAACCCTCGCTGAGCAGATCGACACTGGTGCCGGTCTGCAGCAGGTCCACCGATGCGAGCTCGCGCAGGACTGCCTTACGCACGGCGTCGTCGATCCGCTGGATTAGTTCGTCGGACAGCTCCAGCCCGTCGATCTCGACACGGAACTCTTTCCGCCTGTTTTCCGCAGACATGAGACTCCTTCGTGATCAGTTCACCGTGACTACCGCTGGCGGGCCCGGCCTGCCTGCGGCATCCTCGCCTGAGGCAACCCGGTGCAGCGGTCCAACGCCACTCGGGCGTGCCCGTTTGGGTGGTGTTGCCGTCATGGATCCGGCCGGAGGTGTTCTCGCCCCAGGCAGTCCCACAAGATGATCTTGCCAATTGCGGTCGGTCTCCCTACGGGTTCAAAAATAGGCACCAGAGGTCGTTTTCGGCTGTGCTGCCCGCGTATCGGTTGATTCTTGATACGCTGGGCTGTGGTGCGGGTGGGGTCATGAAGACCGCCGACGTCTGCGGGGCATGTGAGGTTGTGGACGGGACGGAGAACGACGTGTTCCTGTCTCATCCCAGGATGTCCGGTCTTCGTGGTGGTGTGCTTCCACTGCCGTTGCCGTGCGCCTGGGCGCACTCGGTTCGCGGCGGTACGTCGGAAGCATGGCGAAACGACGTCCGTATCCGAGTGATCTGTCCGATGCCCGCTGGGAGTTGATCGAGCCGGTCCTTGCCGCCTGGCGTTTCGAGCGCCGCGGCAGGCTTTGGACTTCGGCCGGCCGCCCGGGGCATGACCTGCGCGACATCATGGACGCGATCTTGTATGTGGACCGGACCGGGGTGCAGTGGCGCTACCTCCCGCACGACTTCCCGCACTGGAACACGGTCTACGGCTACTACGCCAAATGGGCGGACGAGGGCGTGTTCGCCCAGCTCAACGGCCTGCTCAGGCAGCTTCTGCGCGAGAAGGAAGGGCGAGAGGGCGAGCCGTCGGCCTGCGTGATCGACGCCCAGAGCGTGAAGACCTCCACCAGCGTTCCCGCTGCCGGCCAGGGCGTCGACGCGGGGAAGAAGATCGTCGGCAGGAAGCGGGCATCGTCACCGACACGCTCGGCCTTCTCCTCACGGTGCTGGTGACCGCGGCCGGCGTGCAGGATTCCATCGCCGGCGCCGCGCTGCTCGACCAGGTCGCGGCCGAGCACCCTCGCGTCCGCAAGGCGTGGGTCGACGGCGGCTACCGCCAGCACCTCGTCGAACACGCCGCGAGCCTCGGCATCGACATGGAGATCACCGCCCGCAAGCCCGGGACCAGGGGTTTCACCCCGATCACGAAGCGGTGGGCGGTCGAGCGGACCTACAGCTGGCTCATGCTCCACCGCCGCCTGGCCCGCGACTACGAGACCCTTCCCGCCCGCTCCGAAGCCGTGATCCACATCGCCATGACCGACCTCATGGCCCGCCGCCTCACCAGCGAGAACACCATCTCCTGGCGCGACCCGAAAACGGCCGCGAAACAGCCGATTTCAGGATGAAACATCGGGCGAAAACGACCTCTAAGACCGTGTCCTATGTGGTGAGGCGGAGGAGGCGTTTGTAGCAGCAGATGGCTGCGGCGAGGCCGAGGAATGCCAGGTAGTTGCGGGGGTGGCGTTCGTAGCGGTGGTTGAGCCGGCGGTAGCCGGTCAGCCAGGACATCGTTCGCTCAATCACCCACCGGCGGCGTCCGAGTCGCTCTGATGACTCGATGCCCTTGCGTGCGATGCGGACCTCGATGCGTTTGCCGCGTAGCCATTTCCGCAGGTGGGGAACGTCGTAGGCCTTGTCTGCGTGGAGGCGTTGGGGTTTGAAGTGGCGGCCGCGGTGGGGGTCGTGTCTCGTTGGGTGACCTGTGACCATGGGCTTCAGCGCGAGGCTGTCGTGGGTGTTGGCCGCGCTGACGCCGACGAGGAGGGGCAGTCCGTTCGCATCCGACAGGACGTGCATCTTGGAGCCCGGCTTGCCTCGGTCCACGGGGCTCGGACCTGTGAGTTCGCCCCCTTTTTGGCCCTCACGTGGGCGGAGTCCAGGACGGCACGGGAGAGATCGAGGAGGCCGGCGTCGTCCAAGCGGTGCAGGATCTCCTCGTGCAGCCGGCCCCATACTCCGGCCCTCGACCAGATCAGGAACCTGCGGTGGGCTGTCGACTTCGATATCCCGAAGCACGGCGGCAGCGACCGCCAGGCGCACCCCCTGACCAGCACGTAGACGATCGCCGCGAACAGCGTCTCATCAGGCGTATCCGGCGTCCCGCCACCCTGCGGCCGCACCTTGGACGGCGGGATCAGCGGCTCCGCGATCTCCCACAGCCCGTACGGAACTATCCAACTCCAAGTACCCCGCCCCATACCGACATCAACGACGCCTCACCACATAGGACACGGTCTAAGACGTCATCTCATTTGGTGAGGTGTCGTCGGATAAACGGTGCCGTTCCCAGGACGAGTGCGGCGAAGACGGTCAGTCGTTGAAGGCCAGGTTGGGCGGCGAGGTTGCTGTGCTGGATGCTGTAGACCGCATACCAGTTGGCGGCGAGGTCGGTTGCCATGATGGCGCAGGCGAGGTCGGTTCCTCGGCGTTTGCCCCTGATCAGGAACACGGCGGCGAGCGTGTCGAAGAGCGCCAGTGACGACCAGTAGAGGTTGAGCCAGCTCGGTGCCCAGTCGTAAGGGTGCAGACCGTGGCTGAGAAGGTCGGCTACATGCGCGAAAGCGCCGACGAAGAGCAGCACGGCCGCGATCACGCAGACCGATATGACCGCCCAGCGCGGAGTGTGGCGCATCCATCCGATCACGCTGTGGATCGTCCCATTTCCGGGCGTTGCCCGTCAGGCCGTCAGCCTGTGATAGCAGATGAGAGCGGCTGTGATCCCGGCGAAGGCCTGGAAGTGCTCGGCCTTGCGCTCGCAGCGGCGGTGCAGGCGGCGGAAGCCGCACATCACGGTTGCGGCAAGCCTTGGAACACTTCTCAGTATGGGAGAGCCAGTCGAGATCATGCCTTACGACCCTGCTTGGCCAGCCATGTTCGCCAGGTGGGGCACGTGCCTACGTGTCGCCCTCGGTGATGCTGCAGCTCGTATCGACCACATCGGGTCCACCTCGGTGCCAGGATTGGCGGCCAAGCCGGTGATTGACATCCAGATCTCAGTGGCATCGCTGGAAGCGACGGATGCATTCCTGCGCCCGCTGACAGAGTTGGGGCTCGTGTACCGGGCGGACAGTCCCGAACGGACCAAACGATACTTCCGGGAATCTCCAGGTCAGCGCCGGACCCACGTGCACGTGCGGCAACTGGGCAGCTTCTCACAGCAGTTCCCCCTTCTGTTTCGCGACTACCTCCGGTGCCACACGGCTGCCGCGAACGAGTACGCGGCAGCCAAGAAGCACTGCGCAGCCAAATTCCGCAACGACCGTCCCGGCTACGTCCAAGCAAAAGATGCCTTCGTATGGGACATCATCCGACGCGCTGACGCCTGGGCCCAGCACACCGGCTGGGCTCCCGGTACCAGTGACGCCTGACCAAGCCTTCCGATCACAGTAGAAGCCAAGGCCGTCGGAGTTACGAGACGACCCTTATGGCAGAAGTCGCCTCATTTGGTGAGTTGAGTCTGCGGTAGCAGATCAGGGTGCAGGCGATGCTGGTGAAGGCGAGGAAGTGCTCGGCCTTGCGTTCGTAGCGTCGGTGGAGTCGTCGGCAGCCGGCGAGCCAGGACATGGTTCGCTCGATGGTGCATCGGTGTCGTCCGAGTCGCTGGGAACTCTCGATGCCTTTGCGAGCGATGCGGTGTCGGATGCCTCGGCCTGAGAGCCATTGCCGCAGGTGGCGGTAGTCGTAGCCTTTGTCGGCGTGAAGCTTGCCGGGCTTGCGCCGGCGTCGGCCGCGGCATGAACGGATCGGGGGTATGCCCTTCACCAGCGGGATCAGGGCCTGACTGTCGTGGAGGTTGGCACCGGAGATCCCGACGGAGATGGGCAGACCGGTCCGCTCGGTGATCAGATGGATCTTCGCCCCGTACTTGCCCCGGTCGACAGGATTCGGACCCGTCAGCTCCCCCTTTTCATCGCCCGCATGCTGACCGAGTCGATCGCGCACCTCGACCAGTCCAGCTCACCCCGAGAGCCGAGCTCGTCGAGGACCAGGCGGTGCAGCTTGGCCCACACCCTGGCCTTCGACCACTCGGCGAACCGGCGGTGAGCCGTGGCTCGGGAAGGCCCGAATGATGCGGCAGGCAACTGCTGCCAGGTGCACCCGGAGGTGGCCACGAACACGATCGCCACCAGCACCTCCCGATCGCCATGCCGACGCCGGCCACCACCCTGAGGCCGCGAAGGAGCCTCCGGCACCACCCGCTGGAACAACTCCCACAGCTCATCCGGCACCAGCCGCTCAACGATCCCCGCCACGGGCACAGCCTACCGAGCCAATTGAGATGGCTTCTAGTCAGTGAGGGCCGGGAGAAGCAGTCCACTGCCCGGCCCTCACCATGCCGTCCAGCCCACTGCTGCGCCGCTGCAAGGGCTACGCCGCACTCGCGGAAACGGGCGAGGCCAACGCGGCTCGCCTGCTAGCTTCCGACGCGGCCTAGCAGATCCGATGCCTTTTTCTCGAAGTTCTCGATGAAGCCGTCGGCGAGAGCATCGATGGTGCGGTCGCTCTGGGGCGGGGCCTCGTTGGATGAGGACGGGGTCGGCTCGTTCTCCTGGGCGTGTGCGATGCCGGAGAAGGCCAGGGCGGCACCCGTGAGGGCGACGGCAGCCAGTACACGCTTCGTGTTCGTCATGGCCTGCCAACGATCACAGTCAGAGCGGGTCACAAAAGCGCCCGACGTGCGGCAACGTGCTGCCTGCCCGCGCCCGGCGAGTCGCCCGAAGGGCCCGTAGGGCGGCGGGCGGGCGGGCCCTGGGCACCGTCGCGACCCCACGCCGCACCGGGTGGCATCGCTTCAGCGCCTCACTCCCCCGGACCGTCCGATTCACCGCCCCTGCCGGGGTGTCCCAAGGCGGGCCCGGACACACGACAGCGCGGGCCGCCACCGGATGGTGCCGGCCCGCGCTGGGGGTCGTCGGAGGCGCCCGCTCAGGCGGGCCGCAGAACGACGGCCGACGCCGCCGGCCGACTCAGGACTGGTTCACTGCGGCTGCGGGTTGGTCAGGTTGTTGACCAGGTTGGAGATGGCCCCCGGCTCGCCCGTCTCCATCAGGGTGCGGTGTGAGGACACGTGGCCATCGGAGGTGTCGCCGAAGGTGCCGCTCCCGGCCGATGAGTTGCCTTGCCCAATGGCGCCCTTTTGCCCGCTGGGGGTGTCGTCGGCTGAGGCGGGAACGGCGGCCAGGAACAGGACCGCGACAGCGAGTGTGGAGGAAGCGAGGATCTTCATGCCCGGCCAACGAGGAGACCGGCAGCAGGATGCGCCGGTCAGCCGGCCGCCGCAGCCGAACCCTGCCCGAACCGGGGTACGTCCTCGGCCGTCACGTCCAGGCGCAGCCGCTTGAACCGCACCGGGTGGCGGTACTCCCCGCCCCGGTCCACGGCCCGGTCTGCGCTGACCTCCGCGACCAGGTCCGGGCGGACCAGGGTCACGTCCAGGACGTCACGGCTCCCCCACGCCGAGGCGAACCGCACACCCTCCCAGGGGTGCCCGGGGCCAGCTGCGGCCAAGCGCTCGCCCACCTGCCGGGCCTGCTCCGGGCGCAGCGGGACCGTGCGGCCGACCGCGCGCAGGCGGCCGGACGGGTCGTGGCGGCCCAGGACGAGGAGCTGCGGGCGGGCGAGGGTGCCTGTGATGGCGCCGATGATCGGTTCGGTGGTGTCGCGGCGGCGGACCTTGGTCCAGCCGCGCACTGCGGGCCGGTAGGGCTGGTTCATGCCCTTGGCCACGATCCCTTCGACGCCTGACACATCCGTCCAGGACTCCAGCCATTCGCGCGCCGTGGCCGGGTCGGTGGTCATCGGGCACAGGGGCCACGGGGCCGACAGGCCGTGCCCCGTGAACAAGTCCTCCAGGAGCGCCCTGCGCTCCCGGTAAGGGCGTGCGAGGAGCTCCGCCCCGTCCAGCTGCAAGACGTCGAACGCCACGAAGTAGGCCGGCCACCGCACCACCAGGCCGGGGGCGCTGCGGCCCCGAGCCGCGGCCCTGCGCTGCAACCCCTCGAAGGACAGCCGTCCTGACGCACACCCACTGCACATCGACGACGCCCATCACGCTCTGAACAGGCAGGCAACGTGCCCGTCAGTAAGGAGACGACACTGCACAACCCGCAGGGGCCACCACAGCGGCCCCTACGCCCCGTATCCGCCCTATGTCCGCCGTATGTTGGCGCACCTACAACCGGTTCACGCCATCCAGGTCAGCAGCCAGCGTCAGCGCGTAATACAGGCGGCTCTGCGCCCCGGACGCGTCCTTAGCGCTCCTCTCCAACCCCAGATCGAAGTAGTCATCGATCAGGGCGCTTCTGGATGTCGTGGGCGCGGCGCCGCCGTCGAACGTGGCGGCCGTATACGCCGCCACCGTGTTCCCGGCGCCGTCGATGACCGGGAGCGCGGCAGGGATGAGCGTCCCGCCGCTGACCACGAGCTGGGGCTGACCGGCCACGTACCGCAGACTCAGCGTGCCGATGTCCTCAGGCGTGACCTCGCTGGCGGCGCGCAGGACCGGGGTAAACACGCCGCCCGCTGTTTCGATCATGAGGTCGAGCGGAAGCAGGTCCACGAGGAGGAGGTCTTCTGCTTCGTCTTCGCCTGTGTGGGCTTTTGTCCTGGCAGGGGCGGCCGCGTATGAAACGGCACCTGCGGTGGAATCCTGATGTACCACCGTGAGTTCCGCCGGAATGAACGTCCCGCCGCTGACTTCAAGCCGGGGCTTTCCATCCACATACCGCAGGTCGAGCGTCCCGATGTCCTCGGGCTTGACCTGGTCCGCCGGGACGAGCGCGGGGGCCGTTCCCTCGGGCTTGGCGGTCAGGCCAAGACTTGCGGCCAGCTCCGGCGAAAGCTGGCTCTGGGCGGGACCGTGGGAGTTGGGTGCCTCGGGCTTGATCTCGGTCGTCCGGACGCCTTCCTGCGCGTCGAGCGATTCGAAATCGTTCAGCCCCACTCCGACCTCGATGGCCTCATAGTTGCGGCTCCCAAGGTTCCCAGAGTTCGGCGGGGTCTCAGACATGGCGTCTCCTCACCGGTCAGGCACACTGCCCACGAGGCCAGAGCCTCTCACCACGGAGCGTCACCAAACAACCACCGATTTCAGACCATGGCCGGAACTATCGATCAAGAGCACAGCCAGTTCCGCGAACCAAAGCGGAGCCCCGGCCGGTGCGCTATCCGAACATGACCGTTCTCGGTCAGCCGGCTGCCCCTGCCGGCCCTGCCCCGAACCGCGGGACGTCGCCCGCGGTCACGTCCAGGCGCAGCCGGCTGTACCGCAGCGGGTGCCGGAATACCCTCACGCCGGTCCGGCGCTGCCTGCCCGTCATCACCATCCCTCTCCCCCTGTCCGTGCAGTTCTTCCCCGGTCAGGCGCCGGGCGCGGTGCCCGCCTCGCGGGCGGCGTGCCGCTGGACTTCCTCCGAGGGCGCCACCCACGGCCCGGCCACAGGCGCGGCGGGCTGCGGCCGGTACACGGCGCCCCGGTACAAGGTGGCGACGCCCGCCGTTCCGGCCAGGACCGACAGGACGAAGTCCGCCTGCGCAAGACCGAGGTGGCCCGCCCGCCAGGCCGCACCTGCACAACCCGCGGGGGCCGCCACCACGGCGGCCCCCGCGCCCGTTCTGGGGTTGGCGGGGCGGCTACCGCGCCGCGCGTTCGCGGCGCCTGCTGGTCGTGATTTCTAGCCCTGGAAGGAGATCGCCCTCTCCGAGGTTGTGCCACAGATGCCACCGGTCTGCGACCTGCACGGCCTGCGGGGCGCCGGCGGTGGCGCCCTCGGCGAAGAACGGCGCGCGGTCCCGGCACACGACCTCGATTCCGGGCCGCTGGGCCAGCCACGCGGCCAGGCTTGACGACTCCCGGTCGGGCAGCAGGTCGACGGGCCGGCGGGTTTCGACGTCCACGAGGACCGTGCCGTAGTGGCGGCCCTTACGGGTGGCGTACTCGTCAACCCCGACCACCCGCGGGGCTGGCACCTCAGCCTCGGGAAGTGCTTCGACCAGCCGCAGGACCGTACTGCGGCTGACTGGCACGCCGACGATGTGGGCCAGGCGGGCGCCGGCCCGGCCCGCGAGGGCGAGGCCGATCGCGGCCAGGGTTGAGCGGAGCCGCTCGGTCCGCTGGCCGTGCCTTCGGGTCAGGCCGGGTATCTGCTCGACGAACGTGCCGCGCGGGCACTCGGCATTCCGGCAGCTGAAACGACGGACCCGCAAACGGAGTACGACGCTTCGTCCCGCACTCGGAACATCAGTGGGAAACCGCAGGTAAGAGCCGTGCACCCGGTCGGACCAGGCTCCGCACCCCGGACAAGAGGCACCTGCGGCGGTGCAGCGCGCATCAACGCGCACTATCGCGATGTTCACGTCCACCGACAGCACCGCGACGTCGGCGATCGATGGGAACAGCAACTCCTCCAGCCGGAGCAAGACATCTTCCACAGCCCCGAACTGTCGGCCCAGTCACTCTTGCCACTGCTTGTTTTGAGGCAACCTCCCCCAACGACGCAGGGAGTTCAGCCGTCACTCACAGTGCACGGATCACACAACCTGAGCCAGAACCCGTTCTCATGAACAAAGCCAGGGAGACGGAGCCGGTCATTGTGAAGCTGGGCGTGTGGGTCTCCAACACCAAGACCCGCCGCCACAAACTTACCCAGGACCAGCTGGACGCACTGCGGGAACTGGGCGTGGACTGGGCCTGACGTGGTTCGTCAGTGCTCGCCTTTACCGTGCTGCCATGGAAATGGGAGATGCAGCAGGGTGGGTCGGGGGTGCGGCCGGCATAGCCGCGCTGGTGTACGCGCAGCTCGCGCACAGACAGGCGAGTAGGGCGAACGAGCTTGCCCAGGCGGCGAACGTCCAGAGCAGCGCCTCCACGAGGCTGGCGGAGCAGGCGAATCAGCTCGCTGAGGAAGCCAATGTGTACGCGCGGCGTGGAGAGGCACGGGATATCGAGCGGGACGATGTGCGGTGGGAGGGCGATTGGGTCGAACCGGGTCGCTACGGGTTGGTGCAGCAGGGCGAGGCCACAGCTCATGATGTCGTGGCCATCGTCAGCGTGGACGGTTCCGAGGTCTCGGTTCGCAGTCTCCGGGTGGCCAGAGGTGAGACCTTGATATTTGAGTTCCCGGCGGCGGCCGCCGCCTATTCCGCGGAGCGCGCCTCGTGGGATGAGGCAGTGGCTGAGGCTGCGCGGCCGCGTGGGACTTCCTGGCCTCCGCTCCCGGCCTTCGTGGCTCAGCCAGACCCGTTGCGGATGGGTTTCTACAACCACAGCATCAGCGAGCGCGTCGACTGGGCTACAGCCCAAGGTGCCCACAAGGTGCACGAGTCCGAGCAGAAGTTCGCCTCTCTGGGCCCCCACTGAGCCCTGTGCGGGCCGTCGGCCGTGATCGGACAAACGGCTGCGCGGGCAACCGCTTGTCTTGAAGAATGTCCCCCCGTGTACGTGTCTGCACTGCGGTGTGGAGGGAGGGCGATGCGGCCCGAGGAGACCCTGGACATCAAGCTGGCCTTCGCAGGTTGGTTCGCCGGAAGGCCGGCCGCGGAGCTGGCGGAGATGGAAGCCGAGGCTTACGCGAAGCAGGGGTTCAGTAACTCGCCGCAAGACGAGCTGGACAGCCTGCCTATCGCGCAGAACTACTGGGTGGCTCCGGACATGGTCCGCATCGTGGAAGCGGCACAGGAAACTCTGCCTGACGAAGACGTTCTCCTTGAGGAGCCGCCCTCGAGTCATGGGTTCCTCGTGCTCGCTGAGCCCTTCACGATTCGGTGTGCCGATCCCGAGTGTGTGGATGACCATCCCTTCAGCGGCTTGCGGTGGCGCCCTGTCCATCGAGTCCTCCCAGCCAACAAGTGGGCGGAGGAGCAGCATGATGACGGGATCCTTATCCAGTGGATGGGTCCTGTCGTTGGCGAGGAGGAGCGCCACTTTTTCGGATCACCTGTTGCGCCGGTGGGGAATGGGATGTTCATGCCTGCGGGTCGCCCTCTCCAGATGGCTCAGTCGGTGGAAATCGGCGCCATGCGTCCCGAGTCTGCTGTCTTGTGTCGATTCGCACGCACCATGTGGACCCTGATGCAGCAGCCGCTGGTGGCCGTTGGTGAGCTGGAAGCGGACCGTCCTCAGCGGAGGCGACTCCAACGGGCAGGACAGATTCCCGCTGCTCCCGTGGCTGTCGTCACCCTGCGGCGCAAGACAGCAACGGGCGGGAACAACGACGAGGCCCAAGAGGTCGAGTGGTCTCACCGCTGGTTGTCCGGGGACACTGAGCCCTTCTCGGTAGCCTCCGATTGCTCTGTGTGACGGCGGTCGGATGGTCAGCGTGCTCCAAGGGCGGGCAGGCATCTCGACGAGGATGATCGGGATCTCCAGTCCGCTTCGCGCCGACTCGGGCTCTGCGATCGGCCAGCTACGAGAATGCGCGCAGGAACGGCCTGATGGTGCGGACGAGTTCCTCGGGTCGATCCCACTGCGGCGTGTGTGCGCCCGGGGTCCGCACTACCTCGACACCGAGTCGGGCGGCGAGCCAGGCGGCGGCCTCGTAGAAGAAATCCGGTGATTCCCGGCCGACCAAGACCTGGGCAGGGGCGGTGATGCCGGCGAGCGTTGCGTCGTCAGGATGGTAGGACTCGAACGTCCCCATCTCGACGCCGAAAAGGGTCTCCCCGTTCGAGGCCATCCTGTGACGCAGGTCCGGGTCCAGGCGATCCCAGGTCTCGTCGCCCGCAGCGAATCGGATGAAGTGCTCTACGGCTGCCTGAGGCCCCCCGGCGGCCATCCCCGCTTCGACGACCGGCCCCACGACGGCCTGGGCCTCGCCCGGGTTCTCCAGGACCGAGAAGAGCGTGATCTCGTGCAGGAGGGCGCCGCGGACGACGCCGGGGTGGCGGATGAGCAGGTCGAGGGCGGTGATCGCCCCATAGCTGTTGCCGAACACGGCGGCGGGAGCGAGCGCGAGCGCGGTAAGAAGTGCTGCGGCGTCGTCGGCCTGCTCAGCTGCAGAGGTGGCCTCCCACCCGCTGGGGCGCGGGCTGCGGGAGTTGCCACGCCGGTCGTAGGTGACCACGGTGAATTCGTCGGCGAGCAAGTCCGCGACTCGGTCGAAGTGTCCGGCATCGCCGGTCGCACCGGAGATGAACAGCACCGATGGGCCGGCGCCCCGAAGCTCGTAGTAGATGTCTGTCCCGTTCACGGCAATCGACGGCATAGCGACTTCCTCAGCTAGACGAGGACCTTCGACGTCTCTGCGAGATACTGCTGGTCCTGCTACCTGTGCGCGTCGGACGCGGCGCGCGGTATCGCCTGCGGGTGGGCGCGTCGAGCGGCCAAATGGCGGTCGCCGACTGTCCCTTTTCAAGTCCCAGCTTCCGTGATCTCCGTCAGATGGTGCGGCCGTACTCCAGTTGCAGAAGAACAAGGGCGGCTGCGGCGATCTCGGTGATCCGGCTGGGGTCGAGGCTGACTCGGCGCAGGGCCTTGAACGTTGTCTTGAGCAGGGAGTTGGCGCGCTCGCACACGCCGTGGACACCCCGGATGACCTTGTTGCAGGTCTGCTGCGCCTCGGTCAGCTTGCCGCCTGCGGGCTTCTTCACCGGGTGGCGGAAGCCGCCGCCGGCGTTCTCGTAGCCGAGGTCGACCAGGGTCGGGACGCCCAGCTCGGCGGCGAAGGTGTTCAGGGCGTCGATCAGGCCGTGGTGGCGGGCGCAGGTGGTATCGTGCTCGCGGCCCGGGCGGACCGAGGAGACCCAGATCGGCCAGCCGTCGGGGGTGGGAATGACCTGCACGTTCGCGCCGTGATGCCGGTGTTTCCCGGACCACCACAGGTCCGCGCCGTTGGGGCCGATGGCGGCGACGCGGTCGGTGCGGACCACGGTGCCGTCCAGGTTCAGATGGGTCAGCCCGGCCTCTTTCGCGCGTCGCAGCGCGGTGTCGAGATCTGGTGCGCCGGCCGCCAGGACGGTGAGTCCTTCGTGCGGGTACCGGTAGGCGGTGGATGTTGACAGGCCGTTGTCACGGGCGAGTTGGGCCATACGCGTGCCGTCGATGAACCAGCGCAGGACGAATACGGCCTGCCGAAAGCAGCCCAGCGCACGTCGTCCCCTGCGGATGCCGATCTCTGCCCGACGGTCTCGCAGCAGCCGGGCCAGATGCTCGGCGGTGGACCGCTGCGCATCGAGCACGGCGGTGTATGTGACGCTGGTCGACACGTGAGGCCCCTCGGTCGGATCTTTCTGTCGCAAGATCGTCCCTATCAGGAGCCTTACGTCTGCCCGGACTTGAGGTTAGAGAGAGTGTCACCGCAAGCCGAACCGTCACGATCCATGACCGCCGGTTACCGAGAAAGGCTCATTGTCGACTGATTTCTGCATGAGCGCTGCTCGAAAATACGATGCCCCCCGTGAGGCGGCGAGCGCATCCCGGTGCTGTTCGGCCCCGCTGTCAGCTCCCGAGCATCTCGGCGAGCACCTCGGCTTCGCTGATCTCGGGCCGCTTGGTCGCGGTGAGTAGCGTCAAGGGCCGGTCCTTGGCGAGGTCTCTCAGGTGCGCCAGAGCGTCTGCATGTTCGGGATCTTGGAGCTCGTTGCGGTAGCGGCGGCTGAATTCCGCGAACCGGTCGGGGTCGTGGCCGTACCACTTGCGCAGCTCGGTGGGCGGGGCGACCTGCTTGCACCACTCGTCGAGATGGGCCTTCAACTTGGTCAGTCCCCGCGGCCAGATGCGGTCGACCAGCACTCCGGCACCGTCTGCCTGCGCCGGAGCCTCGTAGACCCGGCGGACACGCACCATCTGCTCGCGTGCCATGCGACCTCCTCGCCATGGAACAGTCCACGACACGTAGTAACGGGCGACGATCTCAAGGCGTGCCACTTCGTCCGGACCGGGGTAGGCCACGAGGACTGGCAGGCCGTTGGGGTCCCGGCCCTCGATGAGGGCGAAGCCCTCACCGGGCCTGGTGTACACATGGTCGGACCGGGCTCGCAGTACGCGCTCGCACCGCTGGAAGTATCGGTCTGCATGACCTGCTACACCGCCGTGCTCCGCTCACCGGCCGAGTGCCCTCGCTGCGGCATGGTCCAACCACTGATCGCGCGGGATGACGACGGCACCGAGGTCTGCGGACCATGTGTCGGCTTCGCCGCCGACTACACCTGCAAGCGGTGCGGTCGGGCCGGCAACCCCCACAGCCGCGGCCGATGCGCTCACTGTGTCCTCGCCGAGCGGGTCAACGCCCTGCTGGCCGGGCCCGACGGCACCGTCGCTGAGCAGCTGAGACCGCTCGCGGACGCACTGACACACGCTCCCTCACCGTTCCCTGCCATCCAGTGGATCAAGGAAAGCCCGAACACCAAGCTCCTTGCCCGACTCGTTGCGGAAGGCGACACGCTCACACACGAGCTGCTGGACGAGCTCCCGCCCAGCCGGAACAAGCGCTACATCCGTCAACTCCTTGTCCACACAGGCATCTTGGAGGAGCGACACGAGGACCTCGAACGCATCCCCGGCTGGCTGGATTACGAACTCGCGGACAAGCCGGCCGCCCACGCCAACCTCGCCCGCCCGTTCCTGAACTGGTTCCTGCTCCGGCGGGCACGCCAGCGGGCCGCCATCCGCCGCCATCCCGCCTCCGCCGACCGCGACCTGCGGCGCCGCGTCAGCGTCGCCCTGGACTTCCTGGCCTGGATGGACCAGCGCGGCCTTGTCCTCGCCGACCTCGCCCAGGAACACATCGACGACTGGATCGCCGGAGCCACCAGCCAGCGGCGCCACCTGATCCGCTACTTCCTGAAGTGGACCACGAGCCGTCGACTCACCCGCGAACTCACCGTCCCCTCCATCCCGAGGCAGGAACCCCAGAACCTGCTCGACGAGGACGATCGGTGGCCGCTCCTCCAGCGCTGCTTGACCGACGATGCCCTGCCCACGGACGTCCGCGCCGCTGGCGCGATCACCCTGCTGTTCGGCCCGTCCACCGAACGCCTCTGCCATCTGACGCCCGAGTACCTCAAGTTCGGCGACAAGCACGCCCACCTGGTACTGGGCCGCCACCCCGTCCTGCTGCCTCCACGGCTCGCCGAGCTCCTGCGGCACCTCGCTGAACAACCGCAGCTGCGGCCGCAGCTCTCGCGAGTCCACTCAGGCCCCCGGTGGCTCTTCCCGGGCATGGTCCCGGGCAAGCCGATCTCGACCCACGGCATGACTCAGAAGCTCAACCGTCACGGCATCCCGGTTCGCACCGCGCGCAACGCGGCGCTGGCCGCCCTCGCTGCTGATCTCCCCAGCCCGATCCTCGCCGATGTGACCGGGATGCACCGCCACACCGCACTCCGCTGGGTCGCCTACGCCCGACGCGACTGGGCCGAGTACCTCGCCGCACGTGCCACGGAACAAGGGCAGGGTGTTCGCGAGTAGGGCTGGTCAGGGCCAGGATGCATCGGCTTGAGATCGCCCCCGAGTAGGCGCCACTTGAAATGAGTCGCGGCTGATCTTCCCCGAGTTACCCGGTGCGGCGCGTGATCAGGGCCTCCAGACCGTCGAGGATCCGCTCCAAGCCGAAGTCCAGCGCCTGATCCCGGCCGTCCTGTGAGGCAATGGCCGCGGCGAGCGCGGGGAAGCGGTCGGCGTGCTGGTGCACCAGGGGGCCGAGGACGGCCAGGAGTTCCGTCTCGGGCGAGCCGTCCGGCCGGGCCGCGCGGGCCTGCTCGGCGATGCCCCGGACGTGCCCGGCCAGCAGCACCGCGGCGTCCATCCGCTCGGGTCCGGTCAGCCCGTGGCCGTCCAGGGCCGCGACCACCCGCTCCAGCCAGCCGAGTTCCTTGGGGCCCATCACTCGCGGGCCGACGGTGGCGTCGAGCAGCCACGGGTGCTCGGTGAACGACCTCGCCAACTCTTTTGACCAGGCCGTTAGTTGCTCACGCCACCCGAGCCCTTCCACGACCGGCGGCGGTCCGCCGACCGCGGCCTCCACCATGAGCGCGACCAGCTCCGCCTTGCCGGGCACATAGCGGTAGAGCGACATCTTGGTGAAGTCGAGCAGCCCGGCCACCTTCTGCATCGAGACTGCGCCGAGGCCCTCGGCGTCCGCGATCTCGACGCCCGCCGCAGCGATCCGCGCCAGGCTCAGCGCGGGCTTCGGCCCCCTGGACGGCTTGGCGGGCGGTCCCCAGAGCAGCCGCACCGCCTCGTTCGTTTCCTCGCCCAATTCCCGCTCCGTCCCGCATTTCCGCCTGTCCCTTGCTAGGCGACCTAACTGCGTCTACCGTACACAGCAATAAATCGTGTCCGCCAGACACAGTTAATCGACAGCCTCAGATGGAGTGGTTCACGTGAGCACGAAGGTCCTGATCTCGGGCGCGAGCATCGCCGGCCCCGCACTGGCCTACTGGCTAGGGCGGTACGGCTTCGAGACCACCGTCGTCGAGTTGGCCCCCGCCCTGCGCGGCGGCGGCCAGGCGGTCGACTTCCGGGGCCAGACCCACCTGACCGTGCTGGAGCGGATGGGCGTGCTCGACGAGCTGCGCGCGCTCGACACCGGCGGCAGCCCGATAACCTTCGTCGATCACCGCGGCCGTCAGATCCTCCACCTGCCGGCCGACTTCGCGGGCGGGGACGTCGAGGTCCCGCGCGGGGAGCTCGCCCAGGTGCTACACCAGCGAAGCCTCCCGCGCACCGAGTACCTCTTCGGCGACTCGATCACCGCCCTGGAGGAGACGCCCACCGGCGTCCGGGTGACCTTCCAGCACGGCGCGCCACGCGAGTTCGACCTGGTGATCGGCGCCGACGGGCTGCACTCCAATGTCCGACGGCTCGCCTTCGGCCCGGAGGAGCGCTACGTCCGCCACCTCGGCTACTACGCGGCCACCTGGCAGCTGCCCAACTACCTGGGCCTGCCGCCCGGCTCAATCGGCCTCAACGTCCCCGGCAGGCTTGCCGCCGTCGGCGCCGACCACCGCGACCCGACCAGGGCGGGTGCCTTCTTCGTCTTCGCCTCAACCGAACTCCGTTACGACCGCCACGACGTGGCGCATCAGAAGAAGCTGATCCGGGACGCCTTCGCAGGCCTCGGCTGGGAAGTGCCCCGGCTGCTGGAGAGCCTGGGGCAGGCCCCCGAGCTGTACTTCGACTCGATCAGTCGGGCCGACGTCCCCGCCTGGTCCACCAGTCGGATCGCCCTCCTCGGCGACGCCGCCTGCGGGGCCACCCTCGGCGGCATGGGCACCGGCACCGCGGTGGTGGCGGCGTACGTCCTGGCCGGCGAGCTGGCCCGGGCCCGAGGCGACCACCGCACCGCCTTCCCCTGCTACGAGCACACCCTGCGCGACTACGCCCAGGGCTGCCAGAAGGGCGGCGACCGCACCGGCCCGTTCCTGGCGCCCGGCACCGCGACCAGGCTGCGGGTGCGCAACGGGCTACTGAACCGGCGCTGGATCCTCGACAAGATGCTGAAGATGGGCAAGCAGATCAGCAGCGTCGACCTGCCAGACTACGCGGCCGGGCCGTCAAACGCTGCTGCGTTCAACGTCGTGGGCGGACAGGTCAGCCCTCGGGCAGCACGCCGCTAACGGGACCACCCGGTCGCGGGCGGCTCGCAGCGCGACGGTGAAACCGTGCACGATCGAACCCTGGCCGGACAGGGAGCTCTCGGCACTGAGCAACACCTGCTCTCGGTACTCGCCGACGAAGCTACCCGCTGGCCCCAACGTGGGCGGGAAGGACGGAATAGTGCACGGTTGGAATAACCCCCTCCCGCCAGTATTGCAGGAGATCGCCCGCGGCAGCATCGTCGAGCACTACAACGCCCCCGCCATCGCCTCCACCCTCGTCAAGGGCCACCAGGGCCGCCGCCCTCGCAAGCACTGGTGGATCAGCGAGCCGGTCGCTGAAGCGATCACGGTCGCCGAGAGCGTCTCGTCGCACCCCCGGCGGGTGTTCGCCACCCTGACGCCGCGGGCCGTGAACGAGGAACTGGACGGTGGCGCCATGGTCGACTCCTTCATCGCCTGCGTCAACGCCGGCGGCACCTGGTCCGGGCTGGCCCAGATTCCCAAGGGCAAGGTCCGCCCGCACATGTTCCGGCGCACCATGGCGATGCTCACCGACCAGTTCGCCGGATCCGAGATCGCGCTCGGAATGCAGCTCAAGCACATCGCCACCCGGGCCCTCGCCAACCGCGCGACCCGCGGCTATGCGGCCCCGGACCCTGGTTGGGCCGAGCACCTCGAGAACGCCGTCCACGCCGCGCGGTTCCGTCGACTCAAAGACCTGTACGAAGTGCACGGCAGAGGCCAGGACATCGGGTTCGGCTCGGCAGCCGAACGCCTTAAGGGCGTCTTCGACCAGATCACCGCCACGGTCAAGGCCCGCCACGGGGACGCCCGCGTCGAGATGGACCTTCTGCGCAAGGCGCGCATCACCATCCGCTTCGGGACGCTCAACAACTGCCTGTTCGACGAACGCAGCCCGGCCGGAGCGGTCTGCCTGGAGAACGCGGTCGTTCCCGAAGGGCACAGCGGTCCTCTCGAGGACCGCTGCCGCCCCGACCGCTGCCCCAACAGCATGATCACCGCCGAGCACGCCCCACTCTACGAAGCCCACCACCGCACCCAGCTCAACCTGCTCCAGACCCCCGGCCTGCCCGCCTGCCGCAAAGCCCTCATCACCAGGGAAGCCGAACGCGCCGAGGCAGTCCTGTACAAGATCCGAGGCACCACTCCATGACCCCCAGCCCCCGCATCACCCCGGACGGCGTCTCCGCAGAAACCGCCCAAGCCCTGCGCGCAGCGATGCTCCGGCTCTTCACCGGCAAGCCGCAGCGTCCGACGGACGGCTGACCAAGGAGAACCTCTGGCGCGAAGCCCAGATCAGCCGGGCCACCATGAACCGCGCCCAGCCGATCCTCGCCGAATGGGACGCCCGCATCGCCGAGCACGGCAAGACCACCGTCGGCGAGACCCGCAGGGACGCCGAGATCAGCCGCCTCCGCAAGAAGCCGGCGGACAAGACCCAGCAGTGCACCCTGCTGGAAAGGCGCCTTATGGCCGCCGCGACCGCCATCGCCGCCCTTCACCACCACAACGAGGCGCTCCGTGCGGAGCATGCCGCCCGCACCGGCAACGTCGTTCCCCTCATCTCTTCCCGACGATGACACCACCTCGATTGCCCATGACTCCACCGGCCGTGGAGCAACCTCGGTAGCCACCGCTACAGCGACGGTGACAGGACCATGGCCCGCGCTCCCTCTTTACCGGAATCCGGTGATGGCGCGAAGTCACCACTTTCACCTCGATGCCAGGGGCCACTCGGTGACCGTGGACATCCACAGCGGCCATCCGAGGCTGATCGAGCTGCTTGTCGACGGCACGGAGATCGGCCACGTTCCGCTGCACGGGAACCGTACCCAGCTTGTCACCGGGGAGCTGCCCACTGATCCACCACTGCCTGTGATCGTCCGTATCGCTCCCGGGCCTGGCACGCCCCGCTGCACCGCCGTGATCGGCAGCGCGGAGACGCTGATGTCCCCACGTGCCTTCTGAGGCGGGGATGCGACACAGCGACAACCAGCCCTCGCGTCCCAGGACAGGCGGTGCCTGGGTGCTGCCTTCATCGGCGGGGCGGGTGGCCTCATCGCCGAGCATGGCCACGCCAGTGACGAGGAAGGCCATGCCTACGGCGAGCAGGTGTAGGCCGGGGCCGGGAAAAACATAGAGGGCAGCACATTGCAACGAGGCACTGCTGGGCACAAGGCCCAAGGCCGCTTCGGCAGCGTCCCGCTGACAGCTCTCAGCCCGTCGCCGCTGTGCGTGCGCGGTGGGCAGCGATCTCACGCCCGGCCAGGACGATCGCCGCGATGTTGAACGGGAAGGCGATCAGGTCAGCCGGTTCAGATACATCGAAGGACCGCAGCAGGCTGGCTACGGTCGCGCTCAGGAGGAGGACCAGGGGCAGGAACCTGCGCCACGGCGGTATGTCAGGCAGGCGGGCGGCCTTGATCGTGTAGCGCAGGGCGAGAACGAAGACGACGGCGAACAGAACGTAAGGCAGCACGTGCGGGATTCTCTCCGGGAAGGGCGACGGACGCGGTGGCTGGTTACGGTTCGATGAGACCGACGCGGATGGCATAGCGGGTGAGTTCCAGGCGATCGCGGAGGCCGAGCTTTTGAAGCAGGTTGGCACGGTGGCGCTCGACGGTCTTGGCGCTGATGACGAGGAGGTCACCGATCTCTTTGGAGGTGTGGCCCTCGGCGACGAGTTTGAGGATCTCCTCCTCGCGTTCGGTGATGGGGCGGGCGGGCAGGGGATCGCCTCTGCGGGCACGGTCGAGGTAGGTGCGGATGAGGGTGGTCTCGGCGCCGGGGTAGATGAAGGGTTCGTCACGCAGGGCGGCGCGGCAGGCTTCGACGAGGTCGCGGTCGGCGACGGACTTCAGGACGTACCCGGAGGCGCCGGTCTTGAGGGCTTCGAAGAAGTACTGCTCGTTGTCGTACATCGTCAGCATCAGGATGCGCGGGTTGGGGCGGATGCGGGCGAGTTCACGTGCGGCTTGGAGACCGGTCTGGCGGGGCATGGCGATGTCGAGGATGGCCAGGTCGATCTCCTGGCCGCGGGCCTGGGCGACAGCTTCGGCTCCATCGGCTGCCTCGGCAACGACACTCAGGTCCGGTTCGGCGTCGAGGATGAGGCGTACGCCGCGGCGGACCAGGGCGTGGTCGTCGGCGAGCAGAATGCGGGCCGGTGCGGTCATCGGGCGTTCTCCCCGGGGTGGTCTCCAGCGGTGATGCCTGCGACGTTCAGACGTACTTGGGTGCCGCCGCTCGGGCCGGCTCCGATCAGGAGCTCCGCGCCGATGAGCAGGGCGCGTTCGCGCATGCCGCGGATGCCGGCTCCTTCAGGCGCCGATCGAAGTCCCTGGCCGTTGTCGCGGACCAGCAGGCCCACTCCGCCGCCGGGCAGGGCGCGCAGGTGGAGTTCAACCGCGCGGGCGCCGGAGTGGCGGGCGGTGTTGGTCAGCGTCTCCTGGGCGATGCGGTAGAAGACGAGTTCGGTTGCCGGGTCCAGCTGTGGCAGGCCGGGGGTGATGTGGGTGCTCACGCTCAGGCGGGAGGTGGTGAATTCGGCGGCCAGGGCGCGCAGGGCGCTGTGCAGGCCGAGTTCTTCCAGTACTCCGGGGCGCAGACGGCGGGCGATGCGGCGGATCTCATCCAGACTGGCGCGGGTGGTCTCCTGCGCCTGGTGGAGGTCTTCGCGTACGGGGGCGGGGGCGTGGTCGGCTGCGTGTTTGAGCTGGAGGAGGACGGCGGTGAGGGTCTGGCCGACCTCGTCGTGGAGTTCCTGGGCGATGCGCCGGCGTTCGGCTTCCTGCGCGGACAGGACCCGGCCTGAGCTGGCGGCCCGTTCGGCTTCCAGGCGGCTGAGCATCGCGTTGAACGTTTCCGTCAGTTCGGCGATCTCACCAGTGCCGGAGACCGTAGTGCGGTGGCCGGGCTGGAGGAGGTCCGCCGTGGCCATGGCCCGGGTCAGGCGCTGCAGCGGGGCGAGGCCGATCCGCAGCAGGACGGCGTTGGCGACCAGCATCGCCACCAGCCCGGCGAGTAGGACCAGGGCCTCGCCGAGCAGCACGGGGGTGGAGACGGTGACAGGGCCGAGGAGCAGCAGGACCGCGACGACGAGGACGGCGGCGTTGAGGAGGAAGATCCGCCAGTACAGCGACATGGTCCCGTGCCTTTCTCTGTGGGCTCCCACCTTCACTGTCCCCGCCTTGTGTCCGGGCGTCATCCGGGGCCTGACCTGCGGTGGACGTGCTGCCCCGCCCCAGCCTGGTGGGTTGCGGCACTGCTTGTCCATCCGTGGCGACACCCATATCCCGGGCCTGTTCGCACCTGGCAACATGAGCCCGTGCCGTGCCGGATCACCTGCCCGATCCTGCCGTGCTTCGCACCACCATCGCAAAGATCGAAAAGAGGGGGATGGGCTGTGCCTGCTCCACGGATGAGCACCACGCCACTGCCGGGGATCGGCGTGCAATACGACCTCACCACGCGTGAGCACCGGCATCTGTCGGTGATCGCGCACCGGGACGGGACGCGCACGGTCAACGTCTACCGCACCGACGACCCGGATGCCTGCGCCCAGTCATTGCACCTGACCAGCGGCGAGACGGCTGCGCTGATCGACGCTCTGATGCCCGCGCACCACAGCCCGAACCTGCTGTCCACCACCGGCCTGGGGCTGGTGGCCGAGCGCATCGAGCTGTCCGCGCACTCGTACTGGAATGGCCGGGTGCTGGGCGAGACGCGGATGCGGACCGAGACGGGCGCGTCAATCGTGGCCGTGCTGCGGCGGGCGGAGGCGATCCCATCTCCCACGCCGGACTTCCGGCTGGCCGGCGGGGACAGGCTGATCGTGATCGGCACCCGCGAGGGCGTCGACGCTGCCGCCGCGATACTGGGACGGGAGTGAAGCCTGTGCACTCCGCATTGTTCCTGATCGAATTCGGCGCGATCATCCTCGGTCTTGGACTGCTCGGCCGGGTCGCGGGCAGGCTCAAGTTCTCGCCCATACCCCTGTACCTGCTGGCCGGTGTCGCCTTCGGTGAGGGCGGCCTGCTTCCCCTGCCCGCCAGTGAGGAGTTCGTCGCGATCGGCGCCGAGATCGGCGTCATCCTCCTGCTGCTGATGCTCGGGCTGGAGTACACCGCGAGCGACCTCGTCTCCAACCTCAAGACGCAGTACCCCGCGGGTCTGGTCGACTTCGCCCTGAACGCCGTGCCCGGCGCGCTGGCCGCGCTGCTGATGGGCTGGGGCCCGGTCGCCGCAGTCGTGCTGGCCGGAGTGACCTGGATTTCCTCCTCCGGCGTCATCGCCAAGGTCATGGGCGACCTGGGCCGCCTCGGCAACCGCGAGACGCCGGTCATCCTCAGCGTCCTGGTCCTCGAAGACCTTGCCATGGCCGTCTACCTGCCCATCATCACCGCCCTGCTGGCAGGAGTGAGCCTGGCGGCCGGCAGCGCCACCCTGGCCATCGCGCTCGGGGTCGCCGGGGCCGTGCTGTTCGTCGCCGTCCGCTACGGACGGCTGATCTCCCGCTTCGTCTCCAGCGACGATCCCGAGAAGCTGCTTCTCGTGGTCCTCGGCCTGACTCTGTTGGTGGCGGGCGTCGCGCAGCAGCTCCAGGTCTCGGCCGCCGTCGGCGCGTTTTTGGTCGGCATTGCCCTGTCCGGTGAGGTGGCCGAGGGCACCCACACGCTGCTGAGCCCGCTGCGGGACCTGTTCGCCGCGGTGTTCTTCGTCTTCTTCGGCCTGCACACCGACCCGGCGAGCATCCCGCCCGTGCTGCTGCCCGCACTCGCGCTGGCTGTCGTCACCGCTCTGACGAAGATCGCCACCGGCTACTGGGCCGCCAAACGCGCCGGCGTGGGCGTCAAGGGACGCTGGCGCGCCGGCGGAACCCTGGTCGCCCGCGGCGAGTTCTCCATCGTCATCGCCGGTCTCGCCGTCACCGCAGGCATCGAACCGGCGCTGGGGCCGCTGGCCACCGCGTACGTCCTGATCCTGGTCGTGATCGGGCCTCTGACCGCCCGCTACACCGAACCCGTGGCCGCCTGGATCAGCAAGCGCCGCAGCCCTGACGGGCCGGGACCGGTTCCCCTGCCCTCCTCGGCGAAGTCGCCCGTGGCCGTACCGGACCAGGACCCGGCCGGCCGCGCGTGAGCGAGGACGACTGGGCGGCGCCATCGGCTTCGCCCGTCACCTCCCCCGCCTCATGTTGCGCAGCCCGGCCTGGCAGGCTGATACGGCACGGCACCCCGTCTCTAGTGCGGTGGCCCTGACCGTGTTGATCGTGTTGTGGCCGGTGAGCATCGTGTATCTGGCCTGCCGCATCGCCGCCCGCCGCCGCAGGCGCTGACTGCTCAGCGCCCGCCGCTCGGGGGCGGTGGTTCGAGGTGTCCGTGCTCGCCGAGCCAGCGGGCGAGTTTGCCGCGCCGTCCGATGGCACGCAGGCGTTGTTCCGCGGCTTCCCGCACTCTGGGTGTGGTGACCAGGAGCAGCTCATCGCCGCGGTTCGCAGGACGGTCTCCGAGCGGGGCACGAGGGTGATGCCGTCGCGGACGATGAGGGTGATCACCGTGGGGGGCGGTAGGCGGAGCTCGGCGACGGTGACGCCGTGGAGCCGTGACCCGGGCGGGATGGCGACGGTGAGCAGGTCGGCGTCCAGGATGTCCAGAGGCGCGGCCTCGACCTGGATCTCGCGCAGCGCACCGGGGCGGGTCAGCCCCAGTCGGCGGGCCACGGCGGGCAGGCTGGGGCCCTGGACCAGGGTGAACACCACGACGAGGACGAAGACGATGTTGAGCAAGTGCCGGGCGCCGTCGACGGCCGCGACGATGGGGAAGGTCGCCAGCACGATGGGGACGGCGCCACGCAGACCGGCCCAGGAGATGAACGCCTGCTCCCGCCCCGGGGTCCGGAAGAAGGCCAGGCAAGCGGCAACCGACACCGGCCGGGCGACGAGCAGCAGGACCAGGCCGACGGCGAGGGCGGGCAGGACCGCGGAGGAGAGTTCGCTGGGGTCGACGAGCAGGCCGAGCATGACGAACAGGCCGATCTGGGCGAGCCAACCGGTGCCCTCGGCAAACGAGCGGGTCGCGGCCCGGTGCGGGAGGCTGGAGTTGCCCAGGACCAGGCCGGCCAGGTAGGCGGCGATGATGCCGCTGGCGTTCGCGGCGCCGCCCGCAGCGAAGGCGATGATGCCGAAGCCAACGGTGGCCAGCGGATACAGGCCGGTGGCCGGCAGGGCGATGTGCCGCAGAGCGGCGACCCCGATCCGGCCGATCAGCAGACCCAGCACACCACCGACCACCAGCTGGTAGATCACGTTCCCGGCGATGTACGCGGGCTCGGGCAGGTCGGCGGCCGCGGTGGAGAACACCAACACCAGGATGATCGTCGGGGCGTCATTGAATCCGGACTCCGCTTCCAGCAGCCCGGTGACCCTCTGGGGCAGCGGCAGGGAGCGCAGTACGGCGAAGACGGCGGCGGCGTCGGTGGAGGAGACGATCGCGCCGAGCAGGAGCGCCAGGTGCCAGTCCATGCCCAGGAGGAAGTGCGCTCCGGCGCCGGTGACGGCGACCGAGACGGCGACGCCGGCGGTGGCCAGGACTCCGGCCGGTGCCGGCAGCCGCCGCACATCCGACCACTGGGTGGTCAGGCCGCCTTCGACGAGAATGATCGCCAGGCCGGCGGTGCCCAGGGACTGCGCGAGCTGCGCGTCGTCGAACTCGATGCCGATGACGTCCTCACCGGCGAGGACTCCGACAGTGAGGAAGAACAGCAGGCTGGGCAGCCCGATCCGGTGGGCGGCGCGGGCGGCGGCGATACTGGCCATGAGCACGGTGCCGCCGACCAGCAGGACCAAGTAGAGCTGCTGCAGCGTCACCGTCACTCCTCGCCTACGGGCCCGAGCCGACTCATGACCTGGGCGGCCGGATACGGCGCCCGCGGGCCGCCCCGAAGAGGTTCACCGCCATCGCGGTCATGACCAGGCCCGCCGCGAGCAGCAGCCCCTGGGGCAAGACCACACCCACAACCACAGCGGCAAGCGCGATCGCCAAAGCGAGCCAGGCGCGGCCCCGCCGGTACTCCCGGGGTCGCCGGGGGCGGCCCTTGCCCAGACCGCGGGCGAAACGCGGATCGTCGTGCCAGAGCATGGCTTCGAGATGAGCGATCTTCTCGTCGTCGGATTCGGACACGGTCCCCACCTCCTCAGCGTGGGCTCGGGGTCAGGCGAGCGCAAAGCAGCGCAGCCACACGTACAGGCCGGCGATAGCAGTGGTGACAGCGGTGACGATCAGCCCGTACCGGCTGAACTGCCAGAACGAGATGTGATGGCCCGCGCGATCAGCGATGCCGACCACGACGACGTTGGCGGAGGAGGCGATGATCGTGGCGTTACCCGCCAGGTCGGCTCCGAGCGCGAAGGACCACCACAGCACCGCGGCCTCCTCGAGGCCGCCGGAGGCTGTGACGATCTCGGAGACGACCGGGCTCACGGAGGCGACGAAAGGAATGTTGTCGATCACGGCCGAGGGCACCACCGAACCGAACAGCAGCGCCATCGATGCCCCGAACAACTGCCCCTCGGTCGCCCGGGCAGCGGCCTGCCCGAGGTCGGTGATGATCCCGGTCTCCACCATTGCGCCGACCATGACGAACAGGCCGGTGAAGAACGCCAGCGTCTCCCACTCCACATCGCCGGCCACTTTTCCTGGCGTTGAGCCGGGACACGGCCAGAAGCACCAGACCCCCACTGATGGCCACCACCGAGGGCTCAAGGTGCAGCGTGGTGTGCAGCACGAAGCAGATCATCACGATCACGACGACTACGCCACTGACGGCCAGCAGCCGCCCGTCCTTGATCGCATCCCGCTCGCGCATCTCCATCACCCGCGCCGCCCGCTTGGCGTCGTACACGAAGGCGGAACGGAACATCCACCGGGCCATCACGGCGAACACGACGACCAGCAGCGTCGCGATCGGTGCCATGTGGAGCAGGAAGTCGTTGAAGGACAGCCCGGCCCGCGAGCCGATCATGATGTTGGGCGGGTCACCGATCAAGGTGGCGGCGCCGCCTATGTTGCAGGCCATCACCTCCGCGATCAGGTACGGCACAGCTGGCAGGCCGAGCCGCTGGCACACCACGATCGTCACGGGTGCAATCAGCAGGACGGTGGTGACGTTGTCCAGCCACGCGGACAGGAACGCGGTCGCAAGGATCAGCAGGACCATCAACCGATACGGCCGCCCGCGGGCCCTCTTCACCGCCCAGATCGCCACGTACTCGAAGATGCCGGTCCGCTTGAGGACCGCGACGATCAGCATCATGCCGAGCAGCAGGAATATGACGTCCCAGTCGATCCCGGCGCGCTTGGAGAAGAACGCGTGCTCGGGGCTGGTCGCCCCGAGCAGCAGCATGACCACCGCGCCTCCGAGCGCCGCAGCCACCCGATGGACCCGCTCGGTCGCGATCAACACATAGACAGCAGCGAAGACCGCGTCGCCACGCTCACGGCGGCACCACGCCGAGGTCACAGCGGACCGAAGCGGGCTGCCGTCCGTATGCGCAGGGACACAAGCGGGTCATCGGCGCGGACTCCGTTCGTGTCGTGGCCACGAACACCCACGTTGCCCAGCGGCGTGCGCCACTATGGCCCCGCGCCGAGAGAGGCATCAGGGATGCTCCTCAACCTCACCATCACCCGCCCCACCCGCCCCGTGCATCGGGGTTGACACCCACCTTTTGGCCGCACCGCCGTCGGGCGTGCGGCTGATGGGACCTCGCGCGACGGCAGATGGTCGAGCTGGACTCATTGGAGGGTGCGAGACGTACACGCCTCATCGGAGCTCGTGTGGTGACCCCGCCCGGGGCCGGTGGGCGCTGCAGTCAGGCAACCCTGCGGGAGCCGGGCCGGGCGAACCTGGTGGACCGGCCGGGGCCCAACCAAGGCCAGCCGGTCCGGCAGGCCTCAATCCGTCCGTACGCGAGACGGTCGAGCAGCTCGTGCAGGCGGTCCGCGACGGCAACGACCCTCGTAACCGCCGCACGCTGCTGGCCGATCTGGCCATCGTCGCGGACACCGCTGCCCTGCTGCTCTGTGGAGTGGCTGTACCCGTCGCGGTGAGGCGCGAGGCTCAGGCGCGGCGGAACAGGTCACCGGCGCTCGACCAGCTGCTGCCCGGACTCGAGGCAAATCGACGCGAACCGCCAGCGCCATGTTCTGCGCCGTACGAGTGAATCCGGCAGTCGCCCACTTTTGGGTACGGCCTGTCTCAACGTCCATCAGAGCAAGCGCTGCCGAGGCATCCTCAAGACCGCACTGACAAGCGATCTGTAGGGGGCTAACCGTCTCATGAGACACAGGGATCGCGGAGAAAACCCTGCGCCAGCAGATCTGCCCGCCGCAGCTGCAGGCGCGGGCACAGCAGACCTCGACCTGGCTGGTCTCCGGGAGCAAGCCGTTCGCGGCCCTGGCCGGCGGCACTGTGGCCACCACGTACGGGGCGCGTACCGCGCTGGTCGTCGGGACGGTGGTGCTGGTCTTGCCGGTGGCCGTGTTGTGGCGCTCCCCGGTCAGCCGCCTGACCGCGATGCCGGTGACCGCTCCGCCCTCCGGCGACTCCGCCCTCGTGTGCCGTGACCGTCCGCCCCCCGATGCGGCCGGAGCGGACCCGCACCCGTGAGCGTCGCCGCCTCCTTCCCTCCGCCTTCTCTCCGAACTGTGAGGCCCTCTTGCCGCCCACCCGCTCGCACATCCACGATCTCGTCACCGCCTACCTCGAACGGCACCCGGCTGAAGCGCCGCTGCTGGCACCTCTGTTGCGGCTGCTGGACGAAGACGCCGAGCCCACGAGCCGCTCGACCATGCCGGGGCACATCACGTGCAGCGCGGTCGTCGTCGACCACGACCGCCGTGTCCTGCACGTCCAGCACAACGTCTTCGGACTGCTGCTGGCACCAGGCGGGCACGTTGAGGCAGGTGATCGCTCGCTGCTGGAAGCGGCGCTGCGCGAGGTCCACGAGGAGGCCGGCATCCCGCCCGGCGCCCTGTGCGCCACCGCCGCCTACGGGAGCCTGCCCATCGACATCGACGTCTTCGCATTGACGCCAACCCGGTCAAGGGCGAAGGCGCGCACCAGCACTGGGATTTCCGCTTCGTCTTCCAGCTGGTGGACAGGGATGTCGAGGTCACAGTGCAGCCGGAGGAGGTCTCGGCGGCCGAGTGGCTGGCCTTCGACGAGGTCACGGCCCTGCCACTGCGGGCGAAGCTCTGTGCCTCCGGGCTCGACGGCCGGATCGAGCCGGTCAACGCCTCGGCGTTGATCCACGATGGGCACGGCCGCTACCTGCTCCACCTGCGCGATGACCTGCCCGGCATCTGGGAACCGGGCGCCTGGTCCCTGCTCGGCGGAGGCCACGAGCCGGACGACACCTCGCTCGAAGACACCATCCGCCGAGAACTGCGCGAGGAAGCCGGACTCGAGCCGGACGTCCTGGAGCCCTTCGCCGTCGAGCTCGCCACCGGCACCGACGGCCTGACCGTACCGATCCAGATCTTCACCACCCGGTGGAACGGCGACCCCGCAGGCCTAACGCCCACCGAGGGCGTGATGCTCGCCTGGTTCCACCCCGACACCATGCCCCGCCTGCGGATGAGCCCCTCCACCCTGGACCTCGTACGCCAGCACGCCGAGCACTCGGCCCGCAGCAAGGCGGTGGCCTCCCGCCCTGAAGCCCTCGGGCCGAAGGCCGGTAGCACCAGCGTTCCGCACATCGTCGGCATCCACCTCTATCTGGAGCGCGACGGCCAGGTGCTGCTCGGCCTGCGGCACCCCGACTCCGCGTACGCCGGAGGCACCCATCATTTCCTCGCCGTTCATTAGGCAAGCTGTCTGTCGGAATCAAGACTGTCGGGATGCATCAACGGTCCAGGGCCGCGGCTATGCGCCCCGGTCTCGTTTCACAACGCGTGGCGCGAATCATATGGTGAGAGGGGGCCAGAGGACTTCGGTGGCGACGGCAGCGGGGTCTTCGACGCCAAGAGCAGCAGAAGCGGCAATCTTCGTCACTAAGCCAGTCGAATTTGGAGAGTTCGGTGATGGTGTCGCTGGGGACGGTGGCGCACCGTACGGCTGTGGCTTTCTGCACGGCAGTTCGGAGTCCCGCGTGTTGGGGGCCCAGCTCTCGTCGCTGAGGCCAAGAAGTCTGGGCCAGTCAGCTGGTTCCATAGCACCTTATTGGCGACGTGCCCCCGGTCCCGCAGCACGCCACCTCAGGCGGCGCCGCTCTTCCCCGACGACAGCTACGCAATGGCTCATAGGCGTCCTATCCGGTCGGATTCGGCTGCGTTAGCGTCACCCTTCCGAACACTGATGGGGAGGTCTCGTGCGCGCTCTCGTCTATCTGGGTCCAGGATCCGCCGAACTGCAGAACAGGCCGGCCGCACAGCTTGCGCACGAAGATGACGTCGTGGTGGAGATCGTCGGCACGGGAGTCTGCGGGACGGACCGCAAGATCCTGCTCGGGCAATTCCCGGCCCGGCCCGGCACCGTACTCGGACATGAGTCGGTGGGAGTTGTGAGGGAGACCGGGCCGCAGGTGCGCTCGGTCGTAGTCGGGGACCGGATCGTGGTCAACCCGACGTTGTACTGCGGCTGGTGCTTACCGTGCCGACGGGGAGCAACCAACTTCTGCCGTCACAAGGCGGGGACCGAGGTCGGTGTCGACCGGGACGGCACGTACGCGGAGGCCGTGACTCTGCCGGAACGTTTCGTCGAACGAGTTCCCGCCGGCCTGCCCTTTCGTAGCGCTGTCCTGATCGAACCGCTCGCCTGCGTCCTGAGTAACGTCCAGGCCGCGTCCGTCACCTGCGGCGACACCGTGGTGGTACTCGGCGCGGGCCCTATCGGCATGCTGACCGCACTGGTCGCCGGCCGCCAGGCGCGCCGGGTCACCCTTGTCGAACCTGACGCCTACCGGCTGGAGCGGGCCCGCGAGCATTTCGCACATGTGGTGGACGTGGGCGGAACGGACGTGGTCGAAGCCGTGGCGAAGACATGGGGTGACGAGCGTCCCTCCGTCGTCTTCGACACCACGGGCACCGGACTGGACGCGGCACTGCGACTGATCGACGACGGCGGCCGGGTAGTGGTGATGGGCTTCGACGACACGTACTCCGTGCCGCTGCGCCCGCTTCAGCTCACCAACCGGGGCATTCGTCTGATCGGCGCCGGGGACTACCGGGCCGACGTCTTTCCTGTCGCCGTGGACCTGGCCGCCGAACTCGGCGCCCCACAGCGATCCGGCAGCGGGACCAGCACCCTCCTGGAGCAGCTCGTGACGCATGAGTTCCCGCTCGAGAAGTACGCGGAGGCGTTCACCGCGCTCGGTGGCCTCACCACGGACGACGGGGACAGCGGGGAGGACAGTGGTACCGGACGGCCAGCGCGCTACGACGCGCTCAAGGTCGTCATCCGTTCACACTCCGGCCCGGTCGGCACCGATGGCTGGCCGGTGGGCGCATGAGCGCACCTCGGCTTGGCTCCATCGAGTCCGGCGGGTCTAAGTTCGTCTGTCTGGTCGGCTCGGCCCCCGATCAGATCGAGGCCGAAACCCGCATCCCCACCGGCCGACCGGGCCCCACTCTGGCTCGGGCCGTTGCCTTCTTCCAGGAAACGGTCGCCAGGACGGGGCGGCTGGACGCGATAGGCATCGCCTCCTTCGGCCCCCTCGAACTGCGTCGGGGGCATGCCAAATTCGGTCATCTCGCTGCCACCCCCAAACCCGGCTGGTCCGGGGTCGACGTCGCCGGTCCGTTCGCTGACGAGCTCAGAGTGCCGGTGGGCATCAACACCGATGTTAACGGTGCGGCTCTCGGCGAGGGCCGCTGGGGTGCCGCGCGGGGATTGGACACCTACATCTACCTCACCGTCGGTACCGGGATCGGCGGCGGTGCAGTGATCAACGGCAACGTGGTCAACGGTCTGATCCACACCGAGATGGGCCACCTCACGGTGCCCCGGCTGGCGGGCGACACCTTTCCCGGCTCCTGTCCCTTCCACGGCGACTGCTGGGAGGGCCTGGCGGGGGGCGAAGCGATGAGCGCTCGCTGGGGTGCCCCGGCCGAAGAACTGACCGGGGACGCATTGCGTGAGGCGCTGCGGATGGAGGCGGGTTACCTGGCCGCAGGGCTGCGCAACATCATCTACACGACCGCTCCCCAGCGGATCGTGATCGGCGGCGGTGTCGCAGCGTTCCCCGGGCTTTTTCCGCTGATCCGCGCCGAACTCACCTCGACCTTGGCCGGGTACCCGGGGCTGCCCGAGCATGCCGCCGAGGACTTCGTGGTCCCGGCCCGACTGGGTCGGCTCGCCGGACCGGCGGGCGGGCTGGTCCTGGCGGCCGGGGCGGCCGACGCCGCGCGGCCGTCGCCCGACGTTGGGCCATCGGGGGGAGCGGACGCATGAGCGCGGCCCTGGGCCGGGCAGGCTGGCCGGTATGACGCGCCCTCATCCCGTGGGCCTCCTGGACTCGGCCACGCACACCTGGCTGACCCGGCACGTCCTGCCCGGGGCCCTGGTCCACAAGGTGGCCCCGCTTTCCGGCGGGTTCACCAACGACATGGCTCTTCTCACCGTCGTCCGTCCCGACGAGGTGGGCGCGGAGCGCTATGTGCTGCGACACCGTCGGCCTTGCGGTAGCCGCTTCCCGCGCAACTCGTGTGCGGTGGAGATCGCCGTGCTCAGCCGGGCGGCGGCCCGTTCCGTCCCCGTGAGCGCGGTGGTCGCGGCCGATCCGCAGGGGCACGTAACCGGCCGCCCCACCCTGCTCTACCGATTCGTCGAGGGCGTCCCGCTCAGCAAAGTGCTTGCAGAGGGCCCGGACAGCGGTGAGGCGCAGGTCCTGGGCCGGGCCATCGGGAGGGTGCTGGCACGGATCGGCCGGGTCAGGTTGCCCCGTCCAGGTGTCTTCGCCGATTCGTCGTTGGTGCCAGATCCGGACAGCGGCGACACGCTGGGGGATCTGCCCGGTTTCGTCGAGCGCTGTCTGGCCACGGGGGCATCGGACGGAACGCTGAGCGGTACGGATTCGGACATGCTGCGAGCCCTGGCCCACCGCGGGCCCCTGGCACTTGCCGCCGTGGCAGGTGAACGGCGCCTGGTTCATGGAGACTTCAATCCGAAGAACGTCCTGGTCCAGCGGCGGGCCGGACAGTGGGCGGTGGCTGCGGTGCTCGACTGGGAGCTCGCCTTCAGCGGCTCTCCGCTCTTCGACGTCGGGAACATGCTGCGCTTCGCCCACGAGTATCCGCCTGACTTCACCACAGGCTTCGTCGATGGCTTCCAGGGCGGGAACGGCCGGCTGCCTGCGGACTGGCTGCGGCTCAGCCGGACGCTCGACCTCTTCGCGCTCGCGGACATCCTCACCGCTCCGCCCGACCATGCCTACTTCGCCCGCGTACGCGCTGTCCTACGGCGCTCCGCCGCCAGCTGATATTGATCCTTTACGCCCTCACCCGTCTTCCGTTGTCACTGTTCTCTCACCCGCCCCACGCGTCACTCCCCCAGGAGACAAAAGCCAACCGTACGTGTCACGGAAGGCCGTCGATAAACGTCAAGAAATGGCCGAGAGATGCCACTCGGCCTTCTTTTCAACATCGAGACCTCCGGTTAGTGTGCCTGGATCGAAGCGAAAGATCCTTTGGCTGAAGGGTAGTTCCATCGTGGAGATCGAGAGTCCGGAAAATTCGGTGAAGACGCTTACGCCGACCGTTCGGTGCAACGGGACGCCTCCCACGCCCGCCCTGCGGGAAGGGCCGTACTACAAGCCCGACACCCCGCACCGGACCAGCTTCCGGGGTGATGTCGACGGGGGTGTCCCGATGCTGCTGCATGGGACCGTACGCACCCCCGACGGGGAACCGATCGGTGGCACTCTGCTCGACTTCTGGCAGGTCGGGGACGCTGGAGTGTATGACGACGACGGCTTTCGGCTGCGTGGCCATCAGTTCGCGGACGCCGAGGGACGGTGGCAGCTGGAGACAGTCCTGCCGGCCATGTACCCGGGGCGCACGCGGCACGTGCACGTGAAGGTGCAGCCGCCCGGCGGAGCCGTGCTGACCACGATGCTGTATTTTCCCGGCGAACGCCGAAATCACCTTGACAAGTATTTCCGGCCAGAATGCCTGATGGATGTGCAGGAGACGCCAGAGGGCTGGGACGCGGCGTTCACCTTCGTCCTGGAGGTATGAAGCTCCGCACTCGTAACGCCCGTGGGAAATCCAGGTTCAACGGCCTGGGAATATCGATATTCGCCGTCCGTCGTGTCCGCGGACAGAATTCGACAGGAGTCACATGGCCGACCTCACGCGCGTCCAGAGCGGGGTCCGGGGTGACGTACGAAGCGACGCCCTGAGCTACGCGCAGAAGCACCTGTACTACCCGGTCAGTGCGTACGAGATGGACCACGGCGAGGGTATCCACCTGTATGACACAGAGGGTAACGAATACCTCGACTGCGCTTCCGGCACGTTCAATCTGAGCCTCGGCTACGGGCACCCCGAGGTGGTCAAGGCCATGCGCGACCAGGTCGAACGGCTCGTGCACACCACATCGACCTTCCAGACGGCGCCCGTCAACGAGCTCGTCCGACGGTTGGTCGAGATCACCCCGCCGAACCTGACCAAGGTGCACCTCAAGGTGTCGGGCGGGTCCACCGCCAACGAGGGCGCGGTCAAGATGGCACAGCTCGCCACCGGTCGCCGCGACGTCATCACTCTGTTCCGCAGCCACCACGGGCAGACGATGATGACGACCACCATGTCGGGCGAGTCCTTTCGCAAGGCTCCTTTCCCGCACCTGATGCCCGGCGTGCTCCAGGTCCCCGATCCGTACTGCCTGCGCTGCTTCTACCGCCAGGCGGGCCCCGACAGCTGCGGCATGCTCTGCGTCGAGCGCATCAACGACTTCCTCGACCACGCCAGTTCCGGCAGCGTCGCGTGTGTGGTCGTCGAACCGATCTCGGGCAGCGGCGGCAACATCGTGCCCCCTGACGGATACCTGCCCGCGTTACGTGCCCTGTGTGACGAACGGGGCATCGCCCTGATCTTCGACGAGATCCAGACCGGGATAGGCCGGGTCGGCCGGATGTTCGCCGCTGAGCATTACGGGGTCCGACCCGACATCCTGACCACCGCCAAGGGACTCGGCGGTTCCGGCGCCCAGATCGCGGCCATCGTCGCCGACGAGCGGATGTCCGGGCTCAGCGCGGACCATCATTCCTTCACCTACGGCGGTAACGTCCTTGCAGCCGCCGCCTCAGCCACCACGCTCGACGTGATCGGCCGTCCCGGCTTTCTGGAGAACGTCCGGGAGGTCGGCGCCCACATCATGGAGAGGCTTCGCGCTCTGGCCTTCCGCCACCCTGCCGTCGTGGACGTGCGCGGCCTCGGCCTGATGATCGGGATCGAGATCGGCGACGACCAGGGACGTCCACACAGTGAGCGTGCCCAGGCTCTGGCCCGGCGCGGCATGGATCACGGACTGATCCTGCGTACATCCCGCTACGGCCGGGGCAACGTCATCAAGATCCGTCCGCCGCTCATTCTCACCCGAACGGAGGCCGACTTGCTCTGCGACCGGCTCGAAGCCCTCTTCGCCGCCGAGGCCACCGCATGACCGGCCCCGAGCACGGCGCTCCCGCGGGAGCCGCGTCAGTGCGGCAGTATGTGACCGGTCTCGCCACAGCCGTCCGGGAGGCCGTGACGGCAGCCCAGGGCCGGGCAGGCAGCCGACTGGTCCGGGGCCACTCACCAGGAGGCGACGCCCAGTTCGGCCTCGACGACATCGCGGAGGCGGCAACCTGGAAGTACGTCGCCGACCACGACCTGCCCGTCGCCGTCTACTCCGAGGACCGCGGCCTGCAGTACCACGGCACGGATCCGGCCCACCTGCTCGTCGTCGACCCCATCGACGGCACCCGGCCCGCTGTCGCCGGCCTGGAGTCGGCCACCGTCTCGGTCGCCGTCGCCCGCATGTCGCACAGCCCGCGCATCGCCGACGTCGAGCACGCCATTCTGATGGAGCTGCGCTCGGGCGCCTACCTCTACGGGGACCGGGTGACGCCCGGCATCACAGCACACGGATACGACCATCCCGTCCCCGCGCTGACCCGCACCACCGACCCCTCGCGGATGCTCTGGTCACTGGAATTCAACGGCCACCCGGCCCACCTGATGACCAAGGCGTACGGCCATCTCATCGACCGCTCGGCCAACACCGGCGGAGTCTTCGTCTTCAACAGCGCGACCTGGTCCATCTCCCGGGTGCTCACGGGCCAGCTCGACGCGTACGTGGACATCGGCAACCGGCTGCTGCGTGACGACCCGGCGCTGCTGCCCGAGTTCGAACGCGTCGGCAACGGAAGGGTCCTGCACCTGTTCCCGTACGACATCGCGGCGGCCGTCTTCCTCGCCGAGCGGGCAGGGGCGGTCATCACCGACGCATACGGACAGCCGCTCGGCGACACCATCCTGACCGACCTGAGCATCGCCAACCAGCGCTCCTGTGTGGCCGCTTCCACCCCCAAGCTCCACCGGGCCTTGTTGTCGACCATCCGATGGAAGGAGTGACGCCCGTGTGCCCCCCGAACACCCCTCCATCCCGAGCGGTGACCGCGACAGCGGACGACACCGAGTTCCGCGCCCTGCTCGACCGGCTCTCCGACAAGGCCACCGCCGACTACTACAACCCCTTCACCACCTTCGACTGGCCGACCACGATCCCCACCGACGAGCTGTGGATGTCACCCGAACTGCTCTCCCTGCACGGCACCGAGCTGATGGACGAACTGAGTACCGCTCAGCTCCAGGCCCTGAGCCGGTGGGAGAGCGTCAACTTCTACAGCCTCAACGTGCACGGCATCCGCGAGCTGCTCATCGAGGTCACCCGGCGCGTCCACACACCTGGCTTCGAGCTCCCCTCCGAGTTCTTCCATCACTTCATCGGTGAGGAGAACGACCACATGTGGTTCTTCGCCACCTTCTGCCTCAAGTACGCCGGCAAGATCTACCCTGACAAGTCGGTCAAGCTGCCCGAGGCACCACGCGACCCGGACATCGAGAACTTCCTGGTCTTCGCCCGGATCCTGATCTTCGAGCAGATAGTGGACCACTACAACGTCCAACTGGCCGCCGACAGCCGCCTGCACCCGACCGTCCGGCACATCAACCGGCTGCACCACCAGGACGAGTCCCGTCACATAGCCTTCGGCTGCCGCCTGGTGCAGCTCCTGTGGGAGCGTCTCCTCGACCGCGGTCTGGATGAGACTGCGCATCACGACCTGCGCAGCTACCTCGGCCGTTATCTCACCACCAGCATCGAGTCCCTCTACAACCCGGCCGTCTACCGCGACGCAGATATCCCGGGCGGCTTCGCGCTGCGACGGCGGCTGCTCGCCCACCCTGCACGGCAGGCCGCTCACGCCAAGGTCCTGCACAAGACGACGGGCTTCCTCAATCGGATCGGGGTGCTCGATGCCCGTCACTGACCCCGAGGCCACGGATGAGACCGGGACCGCCTGGTCGGTCCGGGACGGGCTGGCCACCCTCGACGAACCCGCCGTCCTGCTCAAGGGCGAACTGGACGCGGTGTTCACCCGCTGGGCCACTGAGGACGGGGCCCGGCAGCAGAGCTACCCGCCGCTGTTACGAGCCGAAGACCTGCAGACTCTCGACTACTTCCAGAACTTCCCGCACCTGGGCAACCCGGTCACCCGCATACGCCCCGACCGGCTGGCCGAACACGTAGCGGCCCGGCCGGAAGCAACCACCCTGCCTGCCGTCGACCTGGCCGATGCCACCCATCTGCTGCCCTCCGCAGCATGCTACGGCTGCTTCCTGCACCTCTCCGGCACCAGTACCGACAGTCCCGTACTGATCACCACCGTCGCGCAGTGTTACCGCAACGAGGACCACCACGACGGGCTGCGGCGGCTCTGGGCCTTCACCATGCGGGAGATCGTGTGCGTCGGCTCGGCCGAAGCCGTCCGGACCCACCTGGACCGCCACCACGAGCGGATCGCCGCCTTCGGCACAGCCCTCGGCCTCACCCTGGACCGACAGCCCGCCACCGACCCGTTCTATGAGAAGGACGGCTCCCGCACGCTCATGCAGATGCTGGCCCCGGTCAAGGACGAATACCTGCACATCGACGGGACCGCGATTGCCTCCACCAACAACCACCGAAACTTCTTCGGCGAGCGCCGCGCCATCACCCACGCCGACCGCCCGGCCTTCACCGGATGCGTCGCCTTCGGCCTGGAGCGATGGGTACACGCCTTGGGCGACCTCTTCGAAGGTGACCTGACAGCCGCGCACCGCGCGGTACGGCGGTGGGGAGAACGCTCGTGACCCGGCTGGCGGACCGGCTCGGTCTCGCACTGCCGCTGCTCCAAGCCGGGATGGGCGCCGTCGCCGGACCCGAGCTGTGCGCCGCGGTATCCCGGGCCGGAGCGGGCGGCACCCTCGCGCTGTACAAGGAACCGCCCGCACGGGCCGCCCGGCTGGCCCGTGAGGTGGCGGCTGCCACCAGCTGCCCGTTCGGAGTGAACGTGGTCCCCGAGGTCACCGGCCCCGCCACCTGCCTGGACCAGCTCCGGGCCGTCCTGCCCGAACTGCCCCGGAGTGCCTTCGTCACCTCCTTCGGCCTGCCCGACGCCGACGCGGCCCAGGCCGTCCAAGCCGCCGGGCACCCGCTGGTGATCCAGGTCGGCACTGTCACGGAGGCTGACGCCGCCCTCGGGCAGGGCGCGGCCGTTCTGGTGCTTCAGGGCACCGAAGCCGGCGGCCACCTGCTCGGCCGGCTGCCGGTGGACCGTCTGCTGGCCGACGTCCGGGCCCGCCACCCGGACGCCGTACTGGCCGTCGCGGGCGGGATCGCCACCGGCGGTGATCTCGCGGATGCCATTGCCCGCGGCGCGGACGGGGCCATGGCCGGAACCTTATTCATCCCCGTCGCGGAATCCACCGCGCACCCGACGTTCAAACAGCGGGTGATCGAGGCCGTGGCCGACGACACTCTCATCACCTCCCTGTTCCACATCGGCTGGCCCCACCGCCCGCACCGTGTCCTGCGCAACCCCCTCGTCACAGCCGATCAACGCGCCCCGGCCACCTTCATAGCCACCACCCGGGTGGACGGGCGGGAGCACCCGATACCGCGCTACAGCGCGGCGGCTCCGGGCAACGACACCACCGGCCGCATCGAGGAGATGGCCATGTACTGTGGCCGGTCCTGCACTCGAGTCACCGCCCGGCACCCAGCCGCCGTCACCGTCGCCCGGCTCCGTCAGGAGTACGAGAGCGCACGCGGGCCCCGCACCACCTCCCCCAGCCCTGCGAACGGCACACCGGCCCGCACGAGCGGCTCCCGCAAGCCCACCCGTATCCAGGAGCGATGACATGAACGACGCGATCAAGCCAGTCGTGGACTGGCTGCTCGAACGAAACCCCGACATCGAAGAGATACCGGAGGACCTCGACCTCATCGAGAACCGGCTCGTCGACTCACTCGGCTTCATGGAATTCGTTCTGCTGCTGGAGGACCTGATCGGACGGGAACTGCAGCTCAACCAGATCGACGTGGACCACTTCCGTACTCTTCGCTCCCTCCAGCACCACTACCTGAAGGGCTGACCGCCCATGGCACAGGAACCACCGCTGCCTGGGCCAGGCCGGGTGACGTCCTTGCACCTTGCCTCGCGCGCCAGCGATCCCACCTTCCACGTCGCGCAGGCCCGCGCGGTGACAGGCCACGGCCTGGTAGGAGACCGCAATTACTGGACAGGCGAGGGCCCTCGCCCTCGCATCCGCGGGGCCGGCCGGACGTCCGGAGTCTGCGACGTCACCCTCATCGAAGCCGAAACCCTCGACGCCCTGGCCTGCGAGCACGGCATCACGCTCACCCCCGCCGAATGCCGACGCAACCTCATCACCAAGGACATCCGGCTCAACCCGCTGGTGGATCAGGAGTTCCAGATCGGCACGGCAATACTGCGCGGTCTCGAACTCAGCGAGCCCTGCGCCCGCCTCGAACAACTGGTCCGCCCCGGCCTGATCCGCGGCCTGCTGCACCGCGGCGGACTGCGGGCCGAGGTAATTCGCGGCGGGATCATCCAGGTGGGTGACCAGATCCTCCCGCTGGCACACGACACGCGGCCCCTCCTAGCTCCGGCCGCCCCTCCCTGAACCACACAGATGTCCGTCCTGGACGGGCCAGGACACTGCACCACCGCTCCCGGGCATCCGCCTCCGACCCACTCGCCCCGGCCAGGACCGTCCCTCCCACACGGGCGCCGTACGCCCACACCCCGGTCACACGTTCGCCGACTGCACCCGGTGGGCGACTGAGCACCGGAGTCGAGGTGTCCGGTAAGCGCCGGGCAACTGCATACCAGGACCTGTGCGGCCGAACGCAGGCCCCCAGCATCCACGCCCGCAGCTCCGGACGATTCTCTCCCAGGCACCACGGAGGAAGAGTCGTTCAGCCGTGGCCTTGCAGACAGGAAGACTATGGCTCCCAAAGGCACCAGCCCCAGGCATACCGGCGGCACAGCGCTGCAACACCTCATGGACGCCCCCACGGCCAAGGCCATCGAGCGCGCGAAAGAGGCGGCCGAGGAACTCGGCGCGTCGGGGACGGCCGTCTCCGTCCGCCTGCTGGGATGGGGCTTCGCTCTCCGCCTCGACCAGCGGGCCTGCGACCACTTCACAGAACCCGACAGGATCGAGCCCGTCGAAGGCTTCCGCAGCCTGGTATCAGAGGTGCTCGCCGGATCCCTGCCCGCGGATACCGCCGAAGCCGTCGACGCGGCTCTGACCGGCCGTGCCGAACAGATCCGGTCGGCCGCCCAGGGCGCCGGATGCGAGCTGCACTCGCCATGGTCCGCACCCACCCTTCTCGCCTCCATGGCCCTCGACGCCACACCGTGCGAGACCGGACTGTGGTTCAGCGTGTTCACACCCGGCGCGGGCTGGGGCGCCGACACGCAGTTCACAACCCATTACGCCTCCGAGACTCCCGCCCTGGCCGTCTTCGGCGACGACCTGTACTGCGTCTACCAGGGCCGGGGCGACAACCCCGGTCTGTGGTGGACCGTGCACCGCGGGGACGGCAGTTGGTCCGAGGACCAGACGTTCCCCGCCCACCACACCCTGGGCAGCCCGGCACTGGCCGTGTTCCAGGACCGGCTGTACTGCGCGCACCGCGGCGGTACGGGTGACTGGGGCATCGCGGTGACTTCCTATGACGGCGATACCTGGACGCCGGACCAGCCGGTCCCGCACGCCGAGAGCGTCTACGGACCGGCACTGGCTGTGTTCCGCGACGCCCTCCACCTCGCCTACGCCGACGCCGCCCAGCGGATCATGGTCACCACCAGCCTGGACGGCCGCAACTGGACAGCCCCCGAACCCGTCCCCGGCTGCGCCACCACAAGGTCCCCGGCGCTCGCCGTCTACGACGGCACCCTCCACCTGTTGCACGGCAACCCCAAGGATGGGGCCATCCACTGGAGCCAGCTGCGCGACACCGGCTGGATCGCCGAGGGCGCACTGCCGGGACACCGAACTCGGAGCAACATCGGCCTCGCCGTCCTCGACGGCAAGCTGATGTGCGTCCACCGCGACCCCGCGCGCCAGCAGCTGTGGTGGTCCGCCTTCGACGGTGCAGGGTGGAGCACGGACACCGAGATGCCCGGGCACAGCAGCAAGTACGGTCCGGCGCTTGCCGTGTACCAGGGCCCGGCCAGCACCCGCGGCCAACTCCTGTGCGTCCACCGGGGCCACGCCCAGCGCTTGGTCACCGCGGCAGGGGAGGTACTGACCGACGAGAACCCGGCGGGACTGCACGAACTCGACGATCCGGGCTACGCCGCCGACTGAGACAGGCCCCACATCGATCGGCCGGGGCAGGGCGCCCGTGCCCCGGCCGACGCCCGCCCTTCACGAAATGGTTCGCGGCGCTGTGGAACAGGCAACAGTTCCTCACCTGCACCCCGCCCGCCGTCGCGGGGCGGGGAGCCGAGTGACGTCCCTGGACTGCTCAAGCTCCTCCCGGGCTTGCATAAGCTCCAAGTCGAGCTCGGCAACGATCCGACGCGGTGCGGCGCTGACGACCTGTTCCTTCGCGAAGTTTTCCGTGACGGCCGCCAGCTTCTCTTTCACTGCGCTGTACTTGTCGGCCAGCTCCTGCATGGCAGCCGGCCTTGCGTTCTGCGCCTTAACGCGGGCCTGGAACTCCTCGACGAGGTCCCTGTGGTCGCCGTAGGCGACATCGCGCCGCAGGGACTCACGCAGCAGCTCGGAGGCGGTGAGTTTCCCGGAAGCTGAGCGCAGGGGTGTGCCGGCCAGGAGGCGGTCGGCTGCGGTCCGAAGCGCGGCGCGTTCGGCTTCCAGATCCCTGGCGCGTCGGCTGGTCATGCGGTCCCCTCTCCGGCGTCAGGGACGCCTTGCATTTGGTGGCGGTCGATGATTTCCGACAGTTGAGTGGCCTGCGCCGCCGCGCGGTCGCGCCGGGGCCTGGGTGCCAGTGGGTCGACAGCGTCGGCCTGATGCCGCTCCCGTCGGCGCTGTACGTCCTCGATGTCGCGGTCGGTGTAGGCGAGGTTGGCGCACGAGGATCGGCATTCCGACTCGTCCGGTGTGTCATCGTCCAGCAGTCCGAGTGCGAGCTTGGCCTTTCGGCAGGCGGCCGTGGCCGCGCGCCATACGCAGGTCATGCCCTGCCCGTGATAGATCGCGGGATCCATCTGCTCCATAAGCCGTTCTGCGCTGCCGGCGCTTGTCACCACTCGTCCCACGAACGACGCGGTGCGCTCCACGCGGACCCGGTATTCGTCGGCAGAAGGACCGCTGACGTGCTCGCCGGCCGCGAGGCGCTCGCTGTCCTGTTCGACCTGGTCGATGATGAGCTCGAGTTTCTCCACGGCGATGTCGTGCAGCCAGGATGGGTCGGCATATCCGGCGTAGCTCAGAGTCACTTTTGTGCGAATATGCCCGTACTGCAGTGCGGCTGCGATCAGTCCCCGCGGCTTGCGGACGATGAAGCGGGCAAGGGTACGGCGGTAGCGGTTGGCGTTGATGCGGCCGGCAGGATCGGCCGGAATGGGGGAGCCGCTATCCGCTCTGCGGTAGGCGGAGTTGATCCAGGAGATCAAATCCTGGATGTCGTCATTCATGGCGCGGCCTGTGCGGGCGTTGACGGTCGCCGGACGCTGGCCGTGGGCATGGATCAGGCTCGAGGGAAAGAGCAACGGTAGATCGTGCAGCTCTTCCAGGAGGGCGATGGCCGAGTGCACTACGTCCACGACGACCCACCGACGCAGGGGCTCGGAAACGTCTGGCTGGTCGGGGATGCGGTCGAATCCCTTTCCGCGGAAGCTGTGGACCAGAAGTTCTCCTGTCTTTTCGTCGGCATCTCGGCATCCCCGGCGGAGGTTGAGAACCTCGCCGGGGCGCATGCCGGAGAGGTAGCAGACCGCCGTGAACAGTGCGGCTGACAACAGTCGCACCAGAGTCGGGAGTTCCCGATGGTGATGGGGCGCTCACGCCAGGGGCGGCCATGGAACTGTCCGGTGATAAGGCCGATGCCGGTGAAGGGCGCGATCGGCAGGCCGCTGTCGGCAAGGAGACCCAGCATGGGCACGGTCAGCTCTTGGCGGTGTGCCTTGGAGATGCCTATGAGTCGTTTGATGTGCCCGTGGTTGATGTCTCCGCCCTCGTGGCCGGGCAGGGGAACACCCTTTTCGCGGCAGTACGAGGGGTATACCCGAAGTCGTTCTTCCCGGGTGCCGGTGTAGCGGGTCTGCGAGTGGTGCCTCCCAGCCTCCAGCTGGTGGTATTCGTGCCAGGCGTCCCGGATGTCGGGGCCGACTTCCTCGATCATCACCAGGACCCAGGCCAAGAGGGCCTCCATGGCGTCGCCGGCGATGCGGGGGGGGCTTGTTCTCCCGCTCAGTTCCTGCCGGTGCTCCGACGACCTCTTTGGCGGTCTGGCCGGCCCAGGGGAAGTCGCAGTCGAGGCGGCACTGGGCGGGCATGTGCTCGCTGAAGAGCCACAGGACGCGCAAGGCGGTGATCAGGTCCGACTTTCGCCGCCCGTTGCGGTCCAGGCCCAGCACGTAGATGCGGAAGGTCTCCAGGTCGGCGTCGCGTATGTCGGCAAGGTTGTGGAACCCCTGCTCGTCCAGCCAGAGCGCCAGGACCCGCATGTCAATGACCCAGGAGGGGAGGCTGCCGATGCTGGCCTGCTCGGCGGGGCGTTGCCGCCCGCCCGGTTCTACGGGGACGGGGTGGTCCAGGGCGGCCAGGATGAACGTGCGAAAGTGTTGACGCAGTGCGCCGGGAAAGCTGGACCAGGAGATGGCGGAGATCTGAAGGTGCGCGTCGCGGTGGGCTGGCTGGATGTGCCATAGCTCGTCTCCGAATCGCGACATGTGCGGGGGCGGGGTGCCGATCCGTACCGGCCGCTTGCGGAGGATGAGGATGTCGTCGGCAGGCCAGAGTGCCCGGTCCGGAAGTCTGGCGTCTCCCGATGTGGGCGTTGCCGGAGAGGTTGAGGGGGCGGTCATCGCAGATCCGGCCTTCCGCTCAGCAGGTCCTCGATCAGTTCGCTCTGCCCGTCGCTCAGGTTGGCGCGGGCCTGCTCGCGCTCGGCAGGGGTGTAGTGACGCAGGATGTCCTCGAGTCGGTCGGTGGCCGCTAGGTATTTGGCGCGCCAGGTCGTGGGATCGGAGTTGGGGCGTGCGGCGAGGAGCCGGTCGCGGACAACGATCTGGACCGGCAACTGGTGTGGGAGCGCGCGGGCGTTCTCGCATCCAAGGCACGCGAAGAAGGAGGCCGTGCACGGTGTCCCCCGTGGAGTGTCGGGCCCGGCGAGGTGGTCGACGCATCCGGTCAGCACCGTGTCCTGTTCCCCGGCCAACAGCCCCTTCAGGGCTTCCGGGTCGAGTCCGGCCGCTGCCGCTGCCGCTTCCGGGTCGTGAGCCGCGCGGTCGATGAAGTCCGGCGTGAACACCGGAATCTCCATTGCGGTGCGTGCCTTCGCGACCTGTTCGCGCAGTGTTTTGCCGACCACGGAGCGGCTCTGCTCCTGCACGGTGCGGCTGCGCTTGAGGTAGTAGTCCCGCAGCGTTTCGCGGCTGTGGGCGACCGGGCGTCGCTTCAGTTCCCGCACTTTGGCGGATCCGCCTCACCTGTACGGCGGGCAGCCCTCCGGCAACAGCTTTGCGCATGGAGGGAAAGCCCCGCGTCTGGCTCCAGTGCTTTACGTGCACCTCGGTGTTCCACATCTCCCTGTCGAACGCCGGACGGCTCTTGGGGCTGTCGGCGATGAACGCGCGGGTCTCTCCGCTGAGGCGGCGAGCGGTCTGTGTCAGTTCCAGCAGAAGCTGGTACACGCGCAGCGGCGAGTGGAAGAGCCGACGTTCGGCGTCCTCGGATTCGGCCGGCTCGCGCAGGGAGGCAGGGAGGTCCTCGAGTGCGGCGACCATGTGCTCTCGGTCGGGGCCGCGGCGCGGTTTGGTCTCCTCGACCAAGGCCACTGCCTGCATCGTGACACCGCCGTCGGGACGGGTGTGCAGAGCCGGCCACGTCTTGACGGTGCCGAAGTTCTCCGCGGTCAGCGCGCTCAGCAGTATCGCGAAGGCCGTCGACTCATCGCGGGTGAGGCTCAGCATGCCGCTGATGGCCATGGCGCCGCCGAGCCGGGACACCTCGTTCCGCAGGGCACCTGATTCGTTGCGGGGCAGATCCCCCGTGGTGGCGAACTCCTCCAGCATCCTTCCCAGGGCCTCCTCCCCGCTGCCCGGTATGAGCTCACCGTCCCGGAAGCGGGCCAGCAGGCGTACTCCCGCACGGATGCGGTCCCGGGAGACCCGGACATCACGGCGCAGTGCGGTCATGATCTGCTGCCACTCGTGGTCGCTGTACGCCGTCACCTGGGTTGCAGGCGTGGCGGCGGGAAGCCGTGTACGAAGGAGATCACGGAGGGCTTCTGCCGCCAGCTCTTCGCTCTTGCGCATGAGACGGCGAAGAGTCATCAACTGCTCCCGCAAACTAGCCGGATGGCCCTCGTACCTGTCACGAAATATCTGAAAGTGCTCGGGCGCCAGTTCGCCAGGCGTCGGCGGCACACGTCCTGCCTCCGACAGCACCACCGTGAAGCGGTGCAGTATCCAGTGATATCGCTTCGCCGTGGCCAGGCGCTTACTGCCTCCGCGCGGGCCGCACCGGGCCGCCAGCTCCTCGTTGCCCCCCCATCCGTCCCGACGCAGACCATTGAAGTCGAATCCGCGCAGACCGATGTTCCGCCACTGCTCCAGGGCGCCACGCAGCAACCACTTCACTTGGCGGCGCCTTGAGCCCGCTGGCCGGAGCGGATCCCGGCGCTGCTGCGTGTAACCCGGTCCGGGCCTCCAGCTGGCTTCGTCCGAGTCGTCCGCCTGGACGGTCGGCACCGGGTTGAACACTCCGTAGCGCGAACTCGCCCAGGTGTAAAAGGAGTTCAAGGCGGCACGATCCGTATCGAACGAAGACGGCCGGATTCGTTCATCATTGCGCAGGTCCGTGATTCGCCAGTCCTTGAACGCTTCGACATCGCGTACGCTCGCGCAGTCCCACGTACTGCCGATGGCATCCAGGAAGTCCAGCCACACGATCAGCGCGTACGCATACCGACGCCAGGTGCTTGCTTCGTGTCCCGCCATACGCCCCGTACGGAAGAACAGATTGATGCGAGGGTCCGGCCGACCTGACGGAGAGATGATCACCGGGGTTCCGTGGCGTGCACCGTTGCGGGCTGCTCTGGTGAGCAGATCACCGAACCTCAATATGTCGGGATCATCGGTGGGTGGGGACGGGATGGTGAAGTCATAGAAGTCCACACCCCAGTGCTCGAGTACGTTCATGAGTCCCTCCTGAGACAGCCTGAACCGACAACTCAGAGGCGCCTAGAGAACCTCCGGGCACCTCGACCCCGACGAGGACATGGTCGAGGCCGTGATCCGGGAGGCCCGCGAGGAAACGAGCGTGGTCATCGGGGCGCAGGACGTGACTGCGGCAGTCACCGTCCGCCACCGCCCGCCTACGGGATCCCGTTCCCGCCTCGGTGTCTTCTTCGAGGTACGCCGGTGGTCCGGCCAGCCCGGGATCATGGAGCCGGACCGATGCGACGGCATGGACTGGTACCCGCTGGAGGCCCTGCCCGGGCCGATGGTGGCGTACTGCCGGGCCGGCCTGGACGCCTACCGCGCAGGCCTGCCGGCCGCCGTGCACTTCCAACAGCCCGGCGACGCCATCGAGTACGCCCCCGCCGGCCCCGACCGCACCCACCTCCTGGCCGGACCGCCTGCAGGCGGGCTGGAGTTGCCGTACCGGCTGCGGGCATTCGCCGAGAAGGCCATCGGCCAGATCGCGCAGGCGGAGGAGGTGTCCTGGGTTCGCACCGGCAGCCGGGTGTGGCGACTGACCGGACCCGGGGGTGGCACCTGGTACCTGAAGCGGCACCGCGGGGCCAAGTTCCATCACCGGGAGGTGGCCGCGTACCAGTCGTGGGTGCCGGCGCTGGGGGCGCGGGCTCCCCGTCTCGTCGCGGCCGACACCGAGGCGCGAGCCGTCGTGGTTACCGCGCTGTCCGGGCGCCCGCTGCACGGCATGGTCCTCGATGCCGCCGCCGAGGCGCGCGTCCAGCACGCTCTGGGCCGTCTCACCAGCTCACTCCACCGCAGCGCACCCGAGCGGCCCGCCGAAGCCGCCACGGCCGCCGACAAGATCAAGCGCCATCTGGAAGGCACTCGACCGTACCTGGCCGACAGAGACGAGGATCTGGTCCTCGCCCTGGCTCGTGCCTACGCGGATCTATCGCAGCCCGTACTGGTGCCCGCCCACGGGGACCTGCAGTACCGCAACGTCCTGCTCGCCGACGACGGCGAACCGCAGCTGTTCGACTTCGAACGGACCGAGTACAACACCGCGACGCGGGACATGGTGCGGCTGAGCGACACCTGGACCGGCCGTCCGGACCTGCGCGCCGCGTTCTACGACGGCTACGGCAGAACGCTCACCCCCGCCGAGGAGCTCCGCCTGGACTGCGAAGCCGCTTTCGACGCCGTCTCCGGCATCGCCTACGGAACCAGCCACGACGATCCCGAGGTCACCGAACGCGGCCACCGCACCCTGCGGCGCCTCCACGCCTGCCAGCACCCGTAAACCATGAGCCCCACCGGTCCCTTCGAGGAAGGAAACCCCGTGCCCGAACCCCGCCTCGCCACCCCGGCCGACGCCGCCGAGATCGCCCGCCTGCGCTCGGAGAACATCCTGAGCGAACCCCTCGACGAAGCCTGGCTCACCACCTGCGCCGACCAGCTCGCCTTACGCCTGCGGGACGGCGGTGACGCCCGCGCGTACGTCGTCGACTCCCCTACCGGCGGACTCGCCACCTGCGCCCTCGGCCTGGTCCACGCCGTCCTCCCGGCACCGAAGTACCCCAAGGGCCTGGCCGTACGGATCCACGCGGTCGCCACCGACCCCGCCCATCGGCGCAACGGCTACGCCAAGGCCGCGCTCACCGCGCTCCTCGACCACCTGGGCCGCGACGGTGTCACCCTCTACGAGCTGTACGCCAGCGAAGGCTCCGCCCCGCTGTACGAGCAGCTCGGCTTCGCCGCCGACCCGGCCCTGATGCGCATGACCCGCTTCCCCGCCCCGGGCGAGGGGAGCGGATCGTGATGGCCGCCCGCCGCACCGGGATCCCGGCGACTGGGAGGCCCGAGTGAGCATCGTCTTGATGTCCGACCCGCGGGTCGCCGCGATCACGGTAGCGGAGAACGGCGAGCCCCTCGCCGATGTCCGCGCCGGCGGAGAACTCCTCCTCGATGGCCGCCGCTTTGATCCCGCGTACGCTTTCGCGCACCTCCGCTCCGGTGTCCTCGACCGGCTGCTGCACGCCCGGTCCCTGCTGCCCGAAGGGCTGCGCCTGCTCGTCGTCGAAGGGTTCCGACCTCCGGCGCTGCAGCAGCGGTACTTCGAGGAGTACGCGGCCGAACTTCGGGCCGCCCATGCCGACTGGCCTGCGGAGGAGCTGCGGGCACAGGCGAGCCGGTACGTGTCACCGCCGGAGATCGCCCCGCACAGCGCCGGCGCGGCCGTCGACCTGACCCTCGTCAACGCGGAGGGCACCGAACTGGACATGGGCACCCGCGTCAACGCCACCCGGAAGAGAGCGCAGGCGCCTGCTACACCCTCGCCGACGGTCTCTCCCACCAGGCCCGGCTGCACCGCGCCACCCTGAGTCGCGCGCTCACGGCCGCCGGGCTCGTCAACTACCCGACCGAGTGGTGGCACTGGTCCTTCGGCGACCGCTACTGGGCCCTGATGACCGACCAACCAGAAGCCCTCTACGGACCCGCCTCCCAGCACCCCACCGATCCCTCCTGAGCCACCCGACGAAAGGCAGCACGCACCGCATGAGCACAACGCACCGCGCTGGACTGGCACGCCCACTACGAGGCCGGCCGCGACTTCAGCCCGCTGACCGACACCGAGAAGACCGCCTAACCGAGCACCTGGCCCTGCCGGAGGACATCCAAGGGGCCCGAGCCTTGGACGTGGCCTGCGGGACCGGCGAACTCGCCCGCTTCCTCGCCACGACCAGGTACCGGGTCGACGCCGTTGACTGGGCCCGCTCCGCCGTCGAGCGCGCCACCGAGTTGGCCTCGGAGGGGGTCATCTGCCACCAGATCGACATCACCGGCGGCGACCTCTCCTCCCTCCGCCCGGCCGGTAGCGGCTATCGGCTCATCACCATGCGCCGGGCCCTGGCCCACCTGCCCGACCGCACCCACACGGTCGTCGAACTCGCCGCCCTGCTCGACGAGGACGGCACACTGTGCGTGATCACCCCGCACGCCGACCGGCACCCGGAGGAGCTGCGCGGCATCTGCCTGGACGACGCCGAGATCGACCTCCTCGCCGACGGCCGGCAGCACTCCGACCGCATCGAGGCCGGCGACTCCACCGTCCTGCTGCTGCGCGGGCCCAAGAGCGACCCCGTCGCCTACAGCGAGAAGCGGGCTCCGAAGCCGGCCGCCATGGCCGGTGTCGCGGTCGTCGTCACCAACGAGCACGGGCAGGTCTGTCCCGGACGTGCCAGGATGCTCGACATGTCTGCTCGTGCACTGAGCTTCGGCGCGATCGCGGAAGCCTACGAAAGGTTCCGGCCGGGATATCCCGAAGAGCTCTTCGACTTGGTGATGACGTATGCGGGCCGGCCGATTCGGACGGCCTTGGAGATCGGTGCAGGGACAGGCAAAGCAACCCGCCTGTTCGCGGGGCACGGGGTCATGGTCACGGCGACGGAGCCCGACGCTGCCATGCTTGCCGAGCTGAACAAGACCGTGCCCGCGAACGTGACGACTGTGCGAGCCGTGTTCGAGGACCTGCGGCCACGTGAGCCCTATGGGTTGGTCTATGCGGCGGCTGCCCTGCATTGGACACGCCCGGAGGGTCGATGGTCGAGGGTGGCGGCGCTCCTTGAACCGGAGGGTGTGTTCGCCTCATGCGGTGGCCCGGTTCAGCTGGCTGACCCAGCTGTCGAGGAGTCGGTGCGTGCTGCACGGGCGCCGTTCCTGGAAAGCGATGAGGTTCCCTCTCCCGACGGGACTGCTCCGGATGAGGAGATGCAGTGGCCGGGTACGGAACTGCAACGGTCTCATCTGTTCCTTGACGTTCAGCAGTCCGTCATCGAGCGGCGCTTGACGATGAGGTCTGCTGACTACATTGGTTACCTGTCGACCGTCTCGGCGTATCTCCAACTGCCGCAATCGAGGCAACAACAGGCGTATGACGCGATCACGCGGGTCCTGCCCGAGACGGTCGAGATCGCCGCCGACATCATCGTCCATCTCGCCCGTCGGCGTCCCGAGCAGGGGTGACATTCCTCCTTGGGGACCACGGAGAGTCCCACGCGATGGCCTGCGCCGAGACGATCACGTGCGCTGTGGGTCTTATGCCTGGATCCCACCGCGGTCACCCGCTGTTGAGACCGCCGTCCGAGCAACACCGCTCAAGATCGGAACAACAACAGCCACTGAAGGAGTCATGCCTCGGTGATCGCGAGATCCACTTGATCGGCAACGCTAAACTGCCCAAAGATCGCCCCCGGTCAGCCGCAGGGTGTGGCCGAGGCAGTGATCACTTTGCGGTCTTGCCATCGCGGACCTTGGCCCTGTCCACGAGGCGAAGTGCGGCCGCCCGGCTGATGACGCTGTACGCGCAGACGTTCCCCAGCTCGGACGGGGCCGCCGCCGTGCGCTGGTACCGGATGGCGGCGAGCGCCGCCGATGAGTCCGGGGATTCGGCCGCATGGGTGTGGGTGAGGGGGCAGGCGCAACGGGTTCCTCCGCGGCCGGTGTTCCGCCTCCAGCACTGAGGGCTTCGACTGCTCGTCCCTGGTCCGGTACGCGTACGGGCCGAGCACCCACCTTCCCCGTACCGCCGCCGCGCAATACGCGGCCACCTCCCACCGGCCGATCGCCCGCAACCAGCTGCGTCCCGGCGATCTACTGTTCTGGTCGCGTCGCAATGACAGCGTCTACCACGTGGCCCTCTACGCCTGCGACGGCCAGGTCCTCCACGCGCCGCGCACGGGCCGCAACGTGAAGGTGGTGGCCCTCGCCAATGCGATGCCCGCCGGCGACTATCTCGGGGCGACCCGCGTGTAGCCGACCTGTAGGTTCCGACTTGACTGGCCCACCGGGGTGCTGAACGGGGCTCGGGCAGAGCAGATCCACAGGGGCAGGCTCCGGACGCCCCGCGAGGAGACCGTCTTCCGATCACACATCTGCACGAGTAGCGTCGCCGTCCGACTGTCGGATGTTCCGACTCGAACCCACTGGGGGGAAGCCGTGCTCGGAGTTCACACGAAGACGCGTATCGGGTTACTCGGGGCGGTCGCCTTGGCGATCGTGCCGCTCGCCGCACCACAGGCCTTCGCCGGGAAGCAGGCCACCTCGACGACGGACACGACGGGGCAGGCGGTGTGGGCAGAGCAGAAGGCAAGGGACGTGAAGACAGCACCGCTCAACGCCATCGCCGCGGCGGCCGAGGAAGTCGGCCGGAACCAGCGTCAGGACATCTTCTCCGGGCTCGAGTTGTCCGACGACCTCAAGGCCGTCCACCTGTACCTCACCGACCCGGCCAAGGCCACTGAGTTCAAGGCGGCCATGCTCAAGCTGAAGCCCGGGCTGAAGCTCAAAGGCCTTGCGGTCCGGCAGGGCAAGAACACCCGTGTCGCGGCCCTCGCGGAGGCGAAACGACTCCTCGAAGCCAAAGACCTGCCGTTCAAGGTGTACGGGGCGTCCTGGACCATGGACGGCACCGCGGTCAAACTCGATGTCGACCAGCCTGCTGCCGTCGCCGCCTACACAAGCAACAGCCTCGCCCAGCGCCCCGGGTACCCGGCACTGTCGAAGGCATTCGACGTACGCGCCCAGCAGGGGCAGCCGGTAGCGCCAGCGACCAGGGAAAACGCCTCATCGCCGTTCTACGGAGGTGCCGCAATCGGGCGGGCCACCGCGGAGCGAGCATCGTGCACGACCGGCATCCCGGTCGTCGACCGCAACGGGAAGCGCTGGATCACCACGGCCGCCCACTGCGTAGGCGCCAACCCGCTGTTCACACACGGTGGGAACCGGATCGGCAACGCGTGGACCAACCCCAACTACGACGTGGCCTTCATCGACGCCTACAGCGCCCGGTACACCTGGGACGGCCTGGACACCCACGGATACACGCGCTACCTGGAGGGTTGGAGCTACGCCTCCAACAACCAGGAGGTCTGCCACCTCGGCTACAACTCGATGGTCGTCGAGAAGCGGATCCCCTGCCGTCACAAAGTCGTGGACAGCGAGTTCCTGTACAGGCTGAACGGACACCCCGAGACGATCAAGGGCGTGAAGTCGGTCTCGCAGATTTCGCCCATTTCCGTCGTGGGCGGTGACAGCGGCGGGCCGGTCGTCGCGTTCGGCAGCGGCGAGAACCGGATAGTCAAGGGGTTCGTCAGCGGCTTCGCCAACACCAACACCCTCGTCTTCGTCGACTTCCAGGACATCAACCGGGCCTTCTCCGTCAACCTGCCCTGAAGCCTGCACCTCACCCGCCGGAGCGGCGCGCCGGCCCGGCGGTGAGGTGCCGCATCACCCACCCGAAGACGCCCGGACCTCTGCGGATTCCATGCCGCTGTTCGACCAGGAACCGCTTGCCCGCGTGCGGCACAGGTCATCCCGCGACTGCGGCCGGGCCACCGCCGAACCGGGACACATCCTCCACGCTCGCGTCCAGGCGCAGGCGCACGACTCAGCTCGGGTGCCGGTAGACGCCGCCGCAGTCGATGGAAGTGTCGGCGCTGGTCTCCGCGACGAGGTCGGGCTGGACGAGGGTGGTGTCGAAGACGTCACGGGGCCGCCAACGGGACCGCCCAGTGGCCGCCCACCGCCGCCCACTGCCGAGCCGCACCGACGTCCACGCCGCCATCGACAGCCTGACCTCCGAGACTGGCCGACGCCCGAGCGTGCTGGCCCTCGCCACCCGCCTCGGCCTCGCCAACACCACCTTCCGCCGCAACTACCCAGACATCTGTGCCGAGCTCGCTCCGCCATCGCGCACACGCCAAGCGGCACGACCGCAGCCGACGCCTACAGCAGAGTCCAGGCCAACAACGCCCGGCTGCGACGGGACAACCGCGACCTCGCCGAACAGCTCGAACTCGCCATCGCCGCCGTCCAACGCCTGAGCATCGACAACGGCCTCCGGCGCGCCGCCCTTCACGATGCCCGCGCTGTCACCCCGTTGCCCCGCCGCCCCCGATGACCGACTCCGTCGCCACCAATCAGGTGCGCCAGCGAGCTGTCACCCAGCGAGTGCCGGATCAGTCCCACCAGAAATCCCAGCGTTGGGCGCCAGTGATCCGCTCGGCATACGCGGCCAGTGTGTACGGTCTGCTGCCCTGCCAGATGTTGTCAGGGCAGAACGCAAAGTGCTCGGCTGCAACCAGCAGAGCCTCATGCTCGCTCACCGGGGGCGCGGCGATGCTGAGGTGCAGCGTGGAAAACCCGACCGCGACGACGCGGGCTCCGAATCGGTTTTCCCAATCCCGGACGACCGCAGAGAATTTCGCGGTGTCGTTTTCGTAGTTGCAGGGGCCAGCCCAGCCCATGGCTGTCAGCGCTTCGGCACCGGACGGTGCGGCAACCAGTCCAAGACCTGTCCGCGGGCAGTCGGTGAGGAACGCCTCCGCGAACTCTGAGGCCAGTTGCTCAGGGTTCGTTACCGTCTCCCGGCTGGCCGCAAGGCCGGGCCATACCTGTCCGAAGGGGGCCGGAACAGCGAAGCGCCTTTTGACATCCGCCCGGAGTGGTACGCCGGATCCCAGTGGCACGACGCCGAGCGCGGCGTTGTCTGGTGGGTCGACGAGATGAGCCGCGGCACCGACCCCGCGGTCTCCGCCACCGGCACCGTCGACCAAGACCCTCCCCTCCCGAGCGGCTGGTGGACGGAACTCCGCGCCGCCCTGGACACCCTGGCCGGGCACGACACGGACCGGGTGTGCATGCGCCAGGAACACCTGACGGGGCGGATCCGCGAGGTCTACGGCGACACCGTCGACACCGTCGATCACCGACTGGTCCTGCGCGCACGGCGACATCGGTTGGGCCAACCTCACCGCCCCGACCCTGACCCTGCTCGACTGGGAGGGCTGGGGCCTCGCCCCCGTCGGCTACGACGCCGCCTGTCTATGGTCCGCATCCCTGGCCGTCCCAACGCTCGCTGCTCAGTGGCTGTTGTCTTTCCAGTCTTGAGGACTGCGTTTCCGCTGTTCAAGCATGGGGTCGGCGGTCTCGGGGAGTGGTGACGTGTCGTGTCGTCGCTCTGGTGGAAGTCGGGGATGCCGTCGGTCGTGGGGCTGTTGGAAGAGCGTGAGCTGACCGCTCGCCGGCGTGTGGACGCGCTGCGGGAGGAGGCAAACCGTATCCAAGCCGAGTTGGTCGTGACCGAGCGGGAGTGGAGCGAGTGGGGCATCGCCCGTTCACGCGTCGGCGAGGTGCTGTCCCCGGGCGAAGGAGACATCGCCGGCCCGGGCGCCGCCGAGGAGCCGTCGGATCGCGGTGAACCGCCCGCGCTGCCTGCATCTTCGGAGGCGGCGAAGCCGAAGTCGGTGGTGCCGATGTGGCGTGCGGGCCTGGCCTGGTCGGCACTGTCGGCGGACTACCAGCGCATCCTGCAGGCTCTCGCGGCCGGGGCCGGCTCGGTCAAGGCCCGCTGACCTGCCAAGAGATGGCCGGCTGCTTCGGCCTGGACCCGGTGTCCGCGAAGATCGAGGCGTTGCGGTCGAAGGCGAAGCGGCTGACAGCGCGCGGGTGGCTGGCCGAGCCGGCGCCGGGCCGGTTCACCCTCGCGAGGGCCGTGGCCGGGCCAGGTGGCGGGTCATGAGCAGGGTCATCGACCAGTAGATCATCGCCTCCGCGCTGCCGGTGGACCGTTCGAAGTCCCGCGCGAGGCGGCGGCTTCGCATTAGGTGGGCGAAGAACCGCTCCACGATCCACCGCTTGGGCAGTACGACGAAGCCGCGCATGTCATCACTGCGTTTGACGATGGCGAGGACCAGGGCGAGGGCGGCCAGGCAGTACTCGACGAGGCTGCCGGTGTAGCCGCCGTCGGCCCAGACCAGCGCCAGCCGGTGGTGCGCGGCGGCGACTGGGAGAGCAGAACCTGCCCGGCGGCGCGGTCGCCGATGTCCGCGGCGGTGACCATCACCCCCAGCAGCAGGCCGAGGGTGTCGACCACGGCGTGCCGCTTGCGCCCATTGATCAGCTTGCCGCCGTCGAAGCCGCGGCTGTCGGTGGCGACGACGGCGTCCGCCTTGATGGACTGGGAGTCGATCACGCCCGCGCTCGGCTCCGGGTCCCGCCCCGCCTGCTCGCGGACCTTGCGGCGGAGCCGGTCGTGGAACTCCTTGACCAGACCGTGGTCGCGCCAGCGGCGGAAGAAGGCGTAGACCCGGTCCCACGGCGGGAATTCCGCTGGCATGGCCCGCCACGTCGTTCCGTTGTCGACGAGGTAGCGGATCGCGTCCAACATCGCGCGGTGGCAGTACGCCTCCGGCTGCCCGCCCCGCCCGCGCAGCCAGCCCGGGACCGGTAGGAGCGGCCGCACCACCGCCCACTCCGCATCCGACATGTCCGTCGGATAGCGGCGCCCGCGCATCCCGTGGTCGGCCGCGTTCCCGAACCGGTGCGCCAGGCAGTCACAGCTAGGAGTGGCCGAAGCGGACTCCACCCCGGTGATGCCGTACAGAAGCGGCAAAAGGTCCTCCGGGACGGCTTGTTGGCGTCGGCATTCTCCGAGCTACCGCGCGGCCCCATTTCCTATGCCCGGCGCCGACCACGATCACCCCATCGAGAAGGGGATCTGGCCTTCAACGACGCCTGCACAAGATCGCTGACACGCCCGTGACCTGCACGTCGAGGGGGTGGGGCGGTTCGCCGAAATGACCGGCCGGGTGAGCGGGGTGGACGAGTCAGGCTGGGCGAGGATGCTGCGACCGATCGGTACGCCGATGGTCAGGGGCGTTGTTGTGCGCGGAAGGTCCCGGGGGGCAGCCCGGTCTCCCGGGCGAAGAACTTGCCGAAGTTGGTGGGTTCGGTGAAGCCGAGTCGGCGGCCGATGGCGGCGACGGGCAGGTCGGTGTGGGCCAGGAGGCGGCCGGCTTCCAGGGCGACGCGGCCATCGATGAGGGCTTTGGCGTTGCGTCCGGTGGCGGCTTGGCAGGTGCGGTTGAGGGTGGGAAGGGAGTAGCCGACCCGGGCGGCGTAGGCGGCGGCGTTGCGGGTGGTGGCGAAGGAGCGTTCGAGTTCGTGCTGGAAGCGCAGGAAGGTGTCGCCTCCGGTGGTGGCGGGTCTGGACAGGCTGCCGTGCGGGGTGGGGAGTCTGGCGATGCGCAGGACGAGTGCGGCGAGCAGGTGGCGCAAGAGTTCCGTGGTGGCCGCGCTGCCTGGGTCTCGCGCGGCGCTTCGGTATTCGGCGGCCAGTTCGCCCAGGGCGGCGGTGAGCAGGGTGTTCTCGTGTGGTGCGAGGTGCCAGATGGCGGGACCGAAGGGCGTGAGCAGGGTGCGGGCGGCCCCCAGGGGCGGCAGGAAGGCGGGGGTGAACAACACGATGGCCGCCTGGACCGGGCCGGGCGGGCGGACGGGGCGGGGCAGGCGCAGTACCCGGCCGGGGGCCACGTGCAGCAGAGTGCCCGGGGGTGAGGGGTGATCTTGGAAATCAACCATGGTGACGGCTTCGCCCGCAGCGACCAGGATGATCTGATGGAAATCGGTGCGGTGCACGCGGGCAAGCGCCTGTGGGGAAAGTCTGCTGGCCAGACACGTAATGCTGGTCACTTCGATACCCAGATGGGCGCGGTCGGGGTTGTGGAAGCCGTACTCGGCGACGCGCGCGCCTTCGCCCGGATGCTCGATTTTGACCATGACGCTTTCGGATCTTACCTCGCGCGTGTGGCGCACCTGGCCAAAGGTGGAGGTGCGACTGGCGGAGACGGCTCCGCCTCCGCACTGGAAGGAACGTGTCATGGGCAACAAGGAACTGGTTCTGCAGGCCGCCGATGAGCTGTTCGGCAAGAAGGACCCCTCCGCGGTGGACCGCTGGGTCGCGTCCGACTACCGCCAGCACAGCAGTCTGGCCGCCGACGGCCCCCAGGCGCTGCGCGACCTGGTGGCCGGTCTGCCCGACGGTTTCCGCTACGAGGGCGCCCGGGTGATCGCGGACGGCGACCTGGTCGCCCTGCACGGCACCTATTACGGCTTCGGACCGGACCCGCTGGTGGCCTTCGACCTGTTCCGCGTCAACGCGGACGGCAAGCTGGCCGAGCACTGGGATGCCCTCACCCCGGTCGTGGCGAAGACCGCTTCCGGCCGCTCGCAGACCGACGGGCAGAGCGAGCCGCGTGACCTGGACAGGACCGAGGCCAACCGTGCCCTGGTCCTGGAGTGCGCGGAGAGGGTCCTCAAGGGCGCCGACTACTCGGTGCTGACCGACTTCATCTCCACCGAGACCTACCTCCAGCACAACCCGGAGGCCGCCGACGGCCTGGACGGCTTCGGCGCCGCCGCCGCGAAGTGGGGCGAGCAGGGCAAGAACCTGGTCTACAAGCAGGTCCACAAGGTCGTCGCCGAAGGCGACCTGGTGCTGCTGCAGTCCGAGGGCGAGTTCGGCGGGCCGGTGGCGTACTGGGACCTGTTCCGTGTCGCCGACGGCAAGATCGTCGAGCACTGGGACGTCGTCGCGCCGGTCCCGGCCGAGCTGCCGCACACCAACGGCCTGTTCTGAGCGGCCGGAGGACATCGTGAGCACTCTGACCTACGCCGGGAAGAAGTTCCGGTTCACCGTCGACAACGGCACGGTGTTCCACAACACCTACGCACCCGACGGCACCGAACTGCGCTACGAGACCGTCGCCGGTCCCGGCACAGGCACGGTCGAGGACGTCGACCTGCACGCCGCGGAGGTCGCCACCGGAGTGTTCCTGGTCGGCTGGACGGAGAAGTCCGGCATGAGTGTCACCCACGCCATGAACATGAACACCAACACGGTCCACGCCTTCTGGACCTACGAGACTGCCGACGGCCGGGTGGGCGAACTGCACACCGGCACCCTCGAAGAGCTCTGAGGACACCCGACGGCGAGCGGCCGGACCGCCCCCGCGGTCCGGCCGCTCGCCGCTTGGCACCCGAATCCCCCTTGCCTCCGCCGCCTCCGAGGCATCCCGCGGCCGACGTCCGCGATCAGGCTTCCCACACCTGCGATCCGACTTCTGAGGAGTACCGGTGACCACCGAGCCCGGCACCATGCCCGCCGTCTTCGTCGGCCACGGCAGCCCCATGAACGCCCTGGAGCCCAACGAGTGGACTTCAGGATGGGCGGAGCTCGCCCGGTCCATGCCCCGCCCGCGCGCCATCCTGTCCGTCTCCGCCCACTGGTACGTGCCCGGTGTCCGCGTCACCGCGGCCGAGCAGCCCCGCACCATCCACGACTTCGGCGGCTTCCCGCCCGCCCTGCATCAGGTGCAGTACCCCGCGCCGGGCTCGGCGGAGCTGTGCCGCCGGGTGACCGGGCTGCTCGGCCCGCAGCCGGTGGCCGCCGACCGGCAATGGGGTCTGGACCACGGCACCTGGTCGCTCCTGGTCCACATGTACCCCGAGGCCGACATCCCCGTCGTCCAGCTCTCCGTGGACGAGAACCTCACCCCGCGCGAACATTACGAACTGGCCAAACGACTGCGCCCTCTGCGCGAGGAGGGAGTGCTGATCCTCGGCTCCGGCAACGTGGTGCACAACCTGCACACCTACGCCTGGGGCCTGACTCGCGACGAGCTCTTCGACTGGGGCGTCCGCTTCAACCAACGGATCCGCGAGGCCGTCCCCGCCGGCCGCGTCGACGAGCTCGTCGACTACGAGCAGTGTGGCCAGGACGCCCTGCTGTCCGTGCCGACCCCCGAGCACTACCTGCCGTTCCTGTACGTCATCGCCCAGTGCCGCCACGACGAAGGCATCCAGGAGCCGGTCACCTTCCCCGTCGACGGGTACGACGGCGGCGGAGCGATCTCCATGCTCTCCGTCCGCATCGGCTGACACCCACCATGACCCCGAACGCCCTGCGCCTGGACGCCTACCGGGCCGCGGTCGCCCTGGACACCCAGCCCCGGCCGCTCGCACCACCCGCGCCCACCGAGGAGCTGCCCACCCTGACCCGCGCCGCGCTCCGGCTGCTGGCCGGCGACCCGGCCGCCCTACGGCTCGGGCTGACCGCGAAGGACATGGAACAGGCCGACGACACCCGCGCCCGGCTACTGCTGCGCACCGTGCTGACCGTGCGCGCCCCCGGCCCGCTGCCCGCCGGAGCCGCCAGGATTCTCGACGCCCTGCTCGGCGGCGAACGCCTGGCACGGACGGTCACCGACTCCGCGCGGCTGCCGACAATCGCCGACCAGCTGCCCACCACCTCCTACCGGGCGGCCGACCGCACCTCGCTCTGGCAGGGCGACATCACCACACTTGCCGCGGACGCGATCGTCAACGCCGCCAACAGCGCGATGCTCGGCTGCTTCGCCCCCCTGCACCCGTGCATCGACAACGCCATCCACAGTGCCGCCGGGCCCGGACTACGCGACGGCTGCCACACCGTCATGGAACTCCAGGGACACCCGGAACCCACCGGCACAGCCAAGATCACCCGAGGTGGCCAGCTGCCCGCCCCGTACGTCCTGCACACCGTCGGCCCGATCGTCGACGGCACCCCCGGCCCGGATCACGGACAGGCACTGGCATCGTCCTACCGCGCCTGCCTCGACCTCGCCGCCGAGACGGGCGGTATCCGCACGGTGGCGTTCTCCTCCATCAGCACCGGCGTCTTCGGCTTCCCCAAGGCACCGGCCGCCCGGATCGCACTGGACACCGTCGCCGACTGGCTCGACGAGCACCCCTGCGTCATCGACCGCGTGATCTTCAACGTGTTCACGGACGACGACCACGCCACCTACCGGCACGCCCTGACTTGACCCGCTCGAAGGAACCCCTACCGCGATGAACACCCACCGTGTCCCCGACCTGACGGCCGCCGCCCACACCGTCCGCACCTGGCTGGACGAGGCGGACCGGGTCCTGGTCACCGCAGGATCCGGACTGAGCGCCGCCGCCGGGTACGACTACGGCGACCAAGAGCGACTGAAGGAACTGTTCCCCGCCCTGCACCGGATGGGACTGCGCTCCCGCTACATCGTCGGCGTGCACCTGCCGCCCACCCTGTGGTGGGGCTACTGGGCCGTCCACATCGACGACATCCGCTACACCCCGGGGCCGTACCCCCTCTACCAGCGGCTGCGGGCGCTCGTCGCCGACAAGGCGCACTGGGTGATGACGTCCAACGTCGACGCCCTGTTCGCCCGCAACGGCTTCGCCCCGGAGCGGATCTTCACCCCGCAGGGCGACTACGGCCGCTACCAGTGCACCGTCCCCTGCCTGCGCACCACCTGGGACAGCCACCCGCTGGTGGAGCGGCTGCTCGCCGCGTACGACCCGGCCACGGGTGCGATCACCGACCCCGCCGCCCTGCCGCACTGCCCCAACTGCGGCGAGGACGTGGAGATCAACGTGCGGATCGGACCGCAGTTCGTCGACGAGCCCTACCTCCCGGCCGGCAACCGCCTCCAGGAATGGCTCAACAGCGCCGACAACGGCACCCGACTGCTGATCCTGGAGATCGGAGCCGGATTCAACACCCCCGGCGTCATCCGGACACCCGGCGAACACCTCACCCGTCACCTCCCCAACACCCGCCTCGTCCGCATCAACCCCAGCCACCCGCAGACCCCCGCCGACCTCCGCGAACAGGCCCTGCCCGTCCCGTTCGACACCGACCTCTTGCTCGACGCACTCGACAGCGGGCCGCACGACGCATGGCCCTCGACGAGGTAGCCCAGACGTCGAACAGGACTCGGCTCCAGGGCCTCGCCGATCTCGTCGTCCGCGACGGACGCCAGCGGCCGACCCATGGCGGGCCGCTCTGCGGTCTTGCCCACCCGCGCCCGAAGCCGCGGACCGTATTCGAGGGCGCCTCGATGTATCGCCGTCATCGGCGACTCGCTAGCAGCGGACGACGACCAGGTCGCCGCCGAGCCTGCCAGGAGCGCCGCATGAGGAACCCGCAGGAGGTCACGGCTACGCTCGCACCTATTCACGACCAGGACATGTCGACCGATGCACCGTTCGACACTTCACGCAGACGCACCTGGCTACTTCATCGCCTACGACGGGTGACGCTGCTCCCGCCGGTAGCCGCCGAATCACGTGACCAGGACCCCTGTTCGACCAGCATCCCTCAAGACCGGAACGACAACATCCACTCAGGTGCTTGCCGAGTTGCACGACGTCCTCGACACCCGGCCCGGCCGCCTCTCCCGGCTGATGCTGTGCGCAAACGTCGAACGGGCCCACCGCCGCTCGGGTAACGACACCGCTTACCGCGCCGACACAGAAACCAGCGCGGCAGCCGCTCGCCTCCCGCAGCCTGCCCTCGGTGATTCTTCGCGGGACGGCTGCGACCACACCGCCAACGCCTATCCCGACGTGGTCTACGGGGAACTCCAGGAGTTCCCCCGGGCAAGCCCGTCCACCTGACCAACGTCAGCTGCGGTAACGCCACCATCGCCAACATCGCCAGGGACAAGCAGACGCCGATCAGCCCGGTCCCGCCTCCGGCCGACGGCTGGCCCGAGGTGGACCCGCAGATCAAGCGGGCCAACCTCAACGACCAGACCGACGTCGTCACGATCGGCGTCGGCGGCAACAGCCTCCCCTTCGGGGACATGCTCCTCAAGTGCCTCAAAACCGGCGCGGCCGGGAAGTCCTGCCGCGAGTACTACACCAATCCCCCCGAGGGGGAGGAGAGCATCGAGGACGAGCTCGCCCGGGTCCAGGACGAGTACATCGAGATGCTGGCCGAGGTGCACAGCGCGGTGCCCAACGCGAAGGTGATCACGGTCGGCTATCCGGCGGTCCTGCCGGAGGATGGCAGTGCCTGCAACCGCTCCTCCCTCACCGAGCTCGGCTCTATCGCGCACGCCGACGTCGACTGGCTCCGTGACGGCGTCCTCAAGCGGTTGAACAGCACGATCGAGCGGGTCTCGGGCTTCTTCGGTGACCGGTACGTCGACGTCTACTTCTCCAGCGAGGGCCACGACGCCTGCCAGCCCGCAGAGGAGAAGTGGGTCGAGGGGATCTGCGGTGATGCCGAGGACTACTGGCCGTCCAAGCTCCCCGGCACCCTGCTGGACTGCGGGGCGATCGGCAAGCGCGTCACCCTGGTCCACCCCAACGCCGCGGGCCACGCCAACACCGCGAACCACGTCGAACGAGCCATCCGCATCGCCCTCCTCGATCGCTGACGCCTCGGGGCCCCGGCAAGCCGCGCGAAAGCGCGGCCCGGGGCCTCCTGGCCGGCAAGCGTAGAGGGCGCCGTTGTCGGAGGTTGGCATCTGGCGAGCGTCGCCGCGCACCCGGCGCGAGACGTATCTCGACGCCGTCGCACGGGCCCACGCCGACTTCGCCGCCCTCCCCGGCGGCGAAGTACCCGAACCCGGTACGGAGGCCGAGGCTCCGCGGCATGTGAGTGGAGCCTGCCGCGTGAGTTCCTGTGGGTCATAGCCACTCGTTGATGGCGGCGATGAGTACGGTCGGCTCGTAGCGGACCGCGAGTTTGTCGTATCGCGTGGCGACGGCGCGGTGCCGCTTGAGGCGGTTGATGCCGCACTCGACCGGGTGACGCTCTCGATAGTCGGCCGGGTCGAAGCGCGGCGGCCGACCACCGCGGGAGTCGAGCTTCCTACGGTTGCGCGCCTGGTCTGCCTTGTCGGGGATGGTGCAGCGGATCCCGCGGCGGCGCAGGTAGGCGCGGTTCTTGCGGGGGCGTGCGCTTGTCGGCACGCCCACGATGGGGATGTGAACGGTCACGTATTTCGGCTCTGTCGGGGATCTTGTGATGTCGCGGGGCTGAGCTGGGCAGTCTCCGGGTGTGTGGTTCAGGGGTGTTGGGGCGGTTGTTGCCGCATCTGTCCGGTGTTGTCATCGAGTCGATCAAGCGAACGGCGGGGGTCATCACGCTTCGCGCGGGGTGTCAGACGTTGCCGGTGAGATGCCCGGGATGCGGTATGCCGTCGTGGCGGGTGCACGGCCGGTACGTGCGCCGGCTCGGCGACGCGCCCGTGGCCGGCACCCCGGTAGTCATCGAGCTGACCGCGCGCCGTTTCAAGTGTCTGAGCAACCGGTGTCCGGCCGTGACGTTCGCCGAGCAGATCGAGGGGCTGACCAGGCCGCATGCCCGGCAGACGCAGGTGTTGCGGTCGATGCTCGCCTCGATTGCTCTGTGCCTGGCGGGCCGTCCCGGCGCCCGCCTTGCCGCGTCCCTCGGGATCCGCATCGCCAAGGACGCGCTGCTGGACCTGCTCCGCTCGGTTCCGCAGCCACCAGTTGGCACTGTCAGATTCCTGGGAGTGGACGACTTCGCTCTGCGCAAGGGCGACTCCTACGCGACGATCCTCGTTGATCTGGAAGCCCGCCGCCCGGTCGACGTCTTTCCAGGCCGGGACGCTGAGCCGCTGGCCGCCTGGCTTCGCCGGCACCCGGAAGTGGAGGTGATCTGCCGGGACCGGGCCGGCGCCTACGCAGAAGGGGCCCGAAACGGTGCCCCGCAGGCGATGCAGGTCGCCGACGCCTGGCATCTGTGGCGGAACGTCGCGGATGCGGTGGAGCGAACGGTCGGCTCTCACCACGGGTGCATCCAGGCCGCGTTCGCGGCGACCCCGGTCATGGCGGAGGCAACCGCGAGGGACCTGGTCACGCCGGAGCCGTCCAGGCCGGTGGTCGTGCCGTTCGTCCCGCCGGACGGCACGCTCGACGTCAGCGGCCAACCTCGGCGTCTGGTCGCCCGCACCACAGAGAGATACACAGCGGTCCAGGCCCTGCTGGCCGAGGGAAAGTCCCTGGCGGCGATCGGCCGGGCACTGCGGCTGGACCACTCCACCGTCCGCCGCTTCGCCCGCGCCGGCAGCCTCGACGAACTTCTGGCCAAAGCCACCGGACGACTGTCCGTGCTGGACGAGCACAAGGAGTACCTTCACGCCCGCTGGCTGGATGGCTGTCGCGACATTCCCCAGCTCCACCGGGAACTGCGCGAGCACGGATTCACCGGGAGCGTCCAGTGCCTCCGCCGCTACTTCCGCGCCTTCAGACCTCCCCGCCAACCAGGGCGGAAGCAGCAGCCGGTGTCCCAGCCGCGGCCCCGACCGGCTCCGAAACCCCGACGCGTCGTTCGCTGGATCATGACCAACCCGCAGCATCTCGCGACCGCCGACGCCGCGGAACTGAAGGAGATCCGCACCGCCTGCCCTCACCTCGACGCAGCCGCACGGCACGTCCACGACTTCGCCGAAATGCTCCACGACCTCCGCGGAGACCAGCTTCCCGACTGGATGGAGCGCGTCCTTGCTGACGACCTCCCAGCCCTCCACTCGCTGGTCAGCGGTCTGCGGCGCGACTTCGACGCGGTCACAGCAGGACTCTCCACACCGTGGAGCTCCGGCCAGGTCGAGGGCCACGTCACCCACGTCAAGCTCATCAAACGCATGGCCTACGGCCGAGCCAACCTCGACCTCCTACGCCAACGCGTACTCCTCGGGCCATGACCCTGCGACATCACAAGATCCCCGACAGAGCCGAATTGGCTGACGCCGGACCCGCCGGACCCGCCGGACGTGGGGAATTGGATGACCGCTGACACGTCGAGATCGTCCAGCTGTTCCGCGCCAAGACGGTCGACGTCTCCCCGGAGGCCGTGCCGTCTTGGTGACAACATGCCTGTGAACGGCCGACCGGAAGGCTCACCGATGACTCCGAAGCGAACGGCCACTTCGGCCACCAGGCCGTGTCTCCAAAGGATTCAGCCCAGTGGCCTCTAGCCGCGGGTCAACGCATGGGAAATGAGCGGAACTTACGATGAGTCCGTCACCGTTCAAGGAGAGGAAGCCAGATGCTCGGCTGGTCCATATCGATCTACTTCCCGACGCCTGAGCAGGTGCAGGACCTGAAGAGCCCCAAGGACCACGACCAGGCGCAGAACCTGGCCTACTGGACGACGAGGGAGTCGGTGGGGTGGTTGACCGATCTGGAGAGGCAGGGGAAGGCCAAGGAGATCATTTCGTCGGGTTACCCATGGCGCTTCACCGCCCTGGCCGGCGATGTCCTGCCGCTCCTGGCGGACGCAGCGAAGCTCGGCATCGGTGTCCATCCCTTCACGGGCGGGGCGTGGGTGGCCGATGAGATCGCGGATTGTCCGGCCGACGAGCTCTTGATCATCGACGCGTGGGATCAGTCCTGACGATGACGGACATATACCTGGTGGACGTCCAAGGCCCGCTGTACGCACCGATGGTGGCGCTGTCGGGGGGCCGCTTGCACCGCGCGATCACGACACGTGGTGTCAGCCAACCTACCGCCGGCTGCGATGCCGGAAGGCGCCTGGACGAAACCCGACTGGTGCTCAGAGAGGAAGCCGACCCGGACCGGCTCTGTCGAGCAGCCGGTTGTGCAGGTGTCCCGTGGAACGGTGGCCGGACATCCACATGACTCCCCAGGAGGGCGTCCAGGCCCACCTCGACCTGCGAGGCTCCAAGCCGCACGGCGTCCTGCTGCCGATCCACTGGGGCACCTTCAACCTGGCCTTCCACGCCTGGGCGGAGCCGGGCGAGTGGACGGTCGATGCCGCCGAGGTGGTGGGCCGGCCGGTGGCGGTCCCCCGTCCCGGCGAGCCCTTCGAGCCCGCCGGCAGGCTGCCGGTGGAGCCGTGGTGGCGTCCGGTCTCCCATCCGATCGCCCGGCCGTGGCGCCGCCCCGAGCCGGTGGAACGCGCACCGGACGAGTCCCGCGCAGGGGACCTGGACCTCGCCGAAGAACGGTGACGGCGCGGGGCGCGGCTATGCCCGGGGGTCGCGGGCGGCCGCCACGATCCTCTCCAGCGCCGAGGCGTGGCGCTGGAACGCCTGCCGCCCGTGCGGGGTGAGGCGGAGGTGAGTGTGCCGGCCCGTGCGGCTGCGCGTCTTGCGGATCTCGACGTAGCCGGCGTCGGTGAGGGCGGTGATCTGCTTGGACAGGGCCGAGTCGCTGGTGCCCACGGTGTCCCTGACGAAGCCGAACTCGACCCAGTCGGCCGGGGCGAGCAGTGCGACGACCGAGAGCCGTGCCGGTACGTGCAGGAACTCGTCGAAGTCGGGGTCCATCAGCCCCGACCGTTCCCGCGGATCATGGTCTCGAGGGACGGGCGGAGCGCGTACGAGGCGCCCACGGCCGTCAGCGCGGTGACGGCGGCGGCGAACGTATGCCGTGCCGGCAGGCCGGTGAAGTACGCGGCGATGGCCACCGCCCAGAAGAACACGAGGAGCAGGACGCCGACGACCGCGTAGGACAGGGCCTCCGGGCCGGCGGCCCTGCGGCGGACGGGTGCCCGGCGCTGGTGCACGAACAGCCCGCCCAGGGTCAGGGCGTTGCCCGCCAGGACCGCGACGGTGTTCCAGGGGCTCGGCAGGTCGAAGGACGAGCACACGGCGAACAGGCCGAGCGCCGAGACGATCATGTAGGGGCGGGAGTAGGCATGACGGAGGTATGCGTCGAACGTCTGCTGTCGGCGGTGGCGAATGGCGTCCAGGGCGGTCTGGGCGTCGTGGGCAGTCATGTGCGGCATCCCTAATCGTGCGCTCCGTGCGTTCTTTCCTCCCAGGAAAGTACCACCTGCTTTCCTGAGGGGAAAGAAGCGCTTCCGTCGCCGGCTCCCTACGTCCGCGGGTCGGCCTGGGCGGCGTGGGCGAGGATCGCTTCGGCCAGCCGCGGGAGCTGGGCCTGGGGGAGGGCGTGGCCCATGCCGGGCATCTCGACGAGCCGGGAGTTGGCGATTGATTGGGCGAGGTGGCGGGCGTGCGCCGGGGGGAACACGGGTTCGGCGTCGGCGGAGGTGATCAGCGTGGGCACCTCGTTGCGGGCCAGCTGCTCGGTACGGTCCATGCCGGAGTGGTCGGCGCGCCCGTGGGTCATGGGGGCGTCGTACCGGCCCGCGTGCTCGATGATCCGGCGTTCCAGCGCGCGGAACTCCTCGGGGGCGAAGGGCGTTCCCGTGCCGTTGAGCGCCCGCCAGTGCCCGACCCTGCGGTCGAGTTCCGCTTCGAGGCCGCGGTCCTCCCAGGGGGTCGCCCACATGCCGAGGATCTCCGGGTCGATGCCCGGCAGCTCCTCGTCGGGGGTGCGGCTGCTCAGTGCGCAGGTTCCGATGAGGGTGGCGCTGATGACCCGCTCGGGGTGGTCGGTCATGAGCAGCTGGGTCAGCATGCCGCCCATGGACATGCCGACCACGTGGGCGCGGTCCACTCCGTAGGCGTCGAGAACGGTGACGATGTCCTCGGCCAGGTCGAGGACGCGGTAGGGGTGCGCGTCGAAGGACCAGCTGGAGCGGCCGGTGTCACGGTGGTCGTAGCGGATGACGCGGTACCGCCGAGCGAGCGCCGCGACCAGTTCGTCGGGCCACCCCAGGCCCGAGGCGCCGGCCCCCATGACCAGAAGCAGGGCCGGGTTCCGGGGATCGCCGTGCTCCTGCGTCCACAGCCGCACCTCGGCGCTGACGGGGATGGTTCGCTGCTTCACGGTCACTCCTATGTATGTTGAGACGAGACGTTGCGTCTTGTTTCGTGCGATCAGTATGCCGGACGCATAGAGCTCGGTCAATACGAGACGTCGCGTCTTGTCATGGGTGGGGTGGCCGCCCCGCGAGGACGGGGGACGTCGAAGCGCACTGAGCGTCAGGTAGCCGCTCCCTGACAGGAGACATGTCACGGATCGTCGCAGGCACGATGCCCGCGCTCCCGCCACGTCCCCCAGGCAGCTGTGCCAACTCGTGCACACCGCTGGGCCTTGACGCGCACGGAGCCTGACTCGGAGTCCGTGACCGAGGCCCTGGCCGACCGCGACGATGCGCTGGGTGGAAGGCGGAGGGCAAGGCTTTTCAGATGGGTCGGCAGCCGGCCGAGCACACGGGGTCTCGACTTCGGCGATATGCCCGTCCCAGTCGCGAACGCAGGCGTCGGCCTCGCCGTCGGTGGCCTCTTCGAGGTCCTGCTCGCCGATCGCGTCCCAGTCCAGCCGGTGCTCCGGCCCGGTCCAGCCGCAGGAGCCACCGCGCGGAGTGCGGCGGCCCGTGGGACGTGGGGGAAGCGACCGTCGTAGACGCTCCACTGGGACGTCGAATTCACGTGCGATCCCGAGCTGGTGTCGAAGTACGCCGGGCCCGGCACGCTCCCGTCGGCCAGGAGCACACCGACCGCACCCTTGTGCGCGGTGCCGAACTCCTCGCTCGTCCACGTCTCCCGCTCCACGTCCATGGCACCCCTCCTGCAGCCCAGTCCGACGTCGCCGGCCCCCGGTCAGCGGGTGCCGGAGTACGACGATGCCGCAACCGGCAGCGTGAGCACCTCCGAATCCTCGGACGAGTCGAACCTCCACAAGGACGAAAACCACACATTCGCGTCGGCGGGCCCCAACGGCAAGCACCGCACACGGCAGTCGGGGGCGGAGACCGGTTCTCACAGAATCCGGGGGCCACCACCGTGCGATGGTTTGTCGACAGAATCCGGCCGACTCCGTCGCCCAGCGCCCCGTGGCCACGGCGCCTGATCGTCAAGGCGCAGCAGGCGTCGGTACGCGACGCCTCTTCACCGGCGAAGGGCGACTGCACACCCGCCTGGACGCCAGAGGACCTCGTCGCGGTCGCCCGCCGACGGGACGTCGAGGGTCTCCTCCAGTTCCAGATCCGGTGACGTCGGCTTCCCAGTACCCCTCGGAGATCGGGGCCGGGTCGTCCTCGCCGACGCGTTCGTCGGCGAGGACGGTGAGATGCACCTGCGGTCCCTCGACCCAGGTCAGGTGAGCGCGGTGCTGGACGTCGGCCATGGTGGTGGTTCCCTTCGCGGCGGTACGGGGTGTGGTCCGTACCCGTGCACGCGGGAGAATCCGGCTCCCGGAAAGGGCCGAAGGGCTACAGCGGCCGAATGCCGTGTAGATGTGCTTCGCTTCGGGCCGCGAGGCCGTCCCAAGGCGCGTCCCCCGGTTCAGGGGTCTACGTGGAAGGCGGCGCCTCGGCCTTCCACGACACAGACGCTGTCAACACGGGTGCGGATATTCCGGCGGCTTCGAAGTCCCGGTCTGCAGAAGCGTTCGTGGGGCTTCTAGAAGGGTTCGGCAGCCGCCAAGAGATACTGCGGCAGGTAAGGGGATTCGACGCGGATGGTCCAGCCACGGCGGCAGGCGTGGCAGGCCAGCGCGAGGACGTCAAGGTTGACGGAGACTTCGGGGCCGTCGGCGCGGTCGGCGACCTCGTAGTAGGCGCGGTGGGCTTCGAGCGCGTCGGCCAGGGCCAGGTTGAAGCTTTCCTCGTCGCCTTCCACGAGCTGCGACAGCAGCACGGCTGGCGGCATCGCGAAGCCCCAGTCCTTGGCCTTCTCCGCCTCGTGCAGTGCCCGCTGTGCGGCCGCTTCGGGCTCGGCGCCCTTGAGGTAGGCGTGGAGGGCTTCGCGGTAGGCGGTGTACGCGGATCCGTCCGGGCCGGCGAAGGTGGGGCCGGTGAGCACCAGGGGCGCGAGGTCCTCGCGCACGCCGGTGATCAGGGCGAAGGCGACGGCCATCTGCCAGTACCCGGCGCCGGCTTCCCTCCCCCGGCTGGCCGGGTAGCGCAGGGTGCGCCCGCCGATGGACACCTCGACCTCGGTGTCCGGCTCGGCCAGTGCGATGCGGAACAGGGCCGCCCCCGTCTGTGAGGCCAGCCGGAGCGTGGCGAGCTGCGCGTCCGCGATGTCGCCGGGGTTCCCCGATCGCCACTGGAACAGGCGCTGCTGGTCCTCCAGGGCGCTGCCCAGACGCCAGACAGGAAGGGGCTTGCCCTCGACGGGAGTGAACGCCTCCTGGAGGTGTTCCTCGTACATGGCCTCGATCCGCTGGATCCCCTCCCGCTCGCAGGCCGGCCGCTCCACCACCAGCGGGCCCGCGGCGAGCGCGGCGACAGCGTCCGGCCGCCGGTCCCGGCCGAACCCCGCGACTCGCGGTCCCCGCGTCTCGAAGCCGGTGACCAGCGCGTGCGGGAGGTAGTCGCTGCGGACGGCCGGCGCCCAGCCCAGCGTCCGGTACGCGAGCGCCGCGAAGGCGATGGGGACGAGCGGGAGAAGGCTGCTCGGGGAAGCCTTGGGCCCGTGCAGGGCGGTCTCACGGGACAGCAGGCCGGCCAGAGCGCTGTCGAACGCCTCCTTGTCCTCGGCGGCCAGGGCCCGCAGTGTCCGCAGCGCTGCGGTGTTCAGCTGCTCCAGCAGAGGCTCACCCGTCTCCTCGCTGCGGGCCCGGATCCGGTCCAGGGCCGCGTCGACGGCGGCGAGCTTGGCCCGCGCGCTCGGCGGGTACTCCTCGTCGTCGCCCGTGTCGTCCAGGACCACGGCCGTCAGGCCTGTGGCAAGCTCACCCAGCGGCGTTCCCTTGGCCTGCTTGGCGAACTTCTGCCGAGCGAAGTGGAAGGCCTCGCCGTGCCACTTCGCCTTGTCCCGGAGCACCGCCAGGCACAGCGCATCGATCCAGTCCCCCGGCGTGACCCTCTCCTCGGGTGAGTCGTCACCCGGGTCGTAGCTCATGCCGAAGTTCACGTACTCCAGGAAGACGTTGAACGTGCAGTGCGGGTGGTACGCGGCGTAGGCGACGGCACCGGCCGCGGCTTCGGAGGCGTCCTTGAGGGCGGCCTTGGCCTCCGGGGTGTCGAGGTCGGGTGTCTCGAGGGAGAGGGCGCCCAGGTAGTCGAGGAACTCCTCCGCGATCGACTGCCATTCGTAGGTCGCCATCCGGCCGGCCCTCGACATGGAGTGCACCTGGCCGCCGATGCGGTTCGTGAAGTCCTCGCGCGCTGCCGACACGGCTGCCTGACCCACCTGGTGACGCTCTATTCGCACTGCCCTGCTCCTTAATCGATTTCAAGCAAAGCCTAGGTGCGGGATCTGACAGGGCGGCGATACGACCCTGGGAGCAGATCGGACGCCCGCACGGGCTGTGCGCGGGGCGGCCCCGGGCCCGGTACGGCCGGGCCCGTCTCCAGTGGCCGCCTCCGCCGACGCCGCAGTGACGGAGTTCGCGGGGAGATCGGTCAGCTGCGCCGGGAAGAGGCGAGGACGTCGTTGGCGCCCTGAGCGATGAGGTCCTGGGCGACCGCCCGGCCCACGGTCTGCGGGTCGGGCCCGGTCTGTCCGGCGGCCAGCATCACCGATCCGTCCGAGGTGTAGATCCGGGCGGCCAGGCGGAGGTCACCCGCCGCGTCGGTAGTGGGGGTGGCGTGGCCGGCGATCGGAGCGTGGCAGTGTCCGGCGAGGGCGCGCAGCAGGGTCCTTTCCGCGAGGGCGGCCCGGGTGGCGGCGGCCTCGGTGAGCGGGGTGAGGAGGTCGAGGAGGTTCTGGTCATCGGCGCGGAGCTGCAGGGCGAGCTGCCCGCGCCGAGGGCGGGCATCATCCGGTCGGTGTCGATGATCTCAGTGGCTTCGGCTTCTCGGCCGAGGCGGCGCAGGCCGGCGAGGGCGAGGATCACCGCGTCGACGTCCCCGGCGTGGGCGAGGCCGAGGCGGGTGTCGGCGTTGCCGCGTACGGGAACGATCGTCAGGTGGGGGTGCGAGGCGGTGAGCTGGGCGATCCGGCGTGGCGCGGAGGTGCCGATGCGGGTGCTGGCGGGAAGGTCGTCGAGTTTGTGTCCGGCGGGGTGGACCAGGACGTCGTGGACGTCGTCGCGCCGCGGCTACAGGTAGAGGGTGCCGTCGGGTTCGGGCTCGTCGCCCGACATGTCCTTCGCGCAGTGCAGCGCGAGGTCCGCGCGGCCGTCGAGTACGGCCTGGGCGACGGCGCTGGTGAAGGCGCCTTCTGTGTCAAGTCTGAGCGTGTTGCTGCCTTGGGCCGGTTGCCCTCGATGGAGGCCAACCGGCGCATCGCGTGGGCGCAAGAGCTACGTAAGCGGAAGCTCTCGGCTTTGCGGCACCTCAGCGGCGGGGCCGCCACCGAACCCGGTGGCGGCCCCGCCGCGCCATCCGCAAGGAAGGTCCCCCAACGCTGTGGCCGGGGAGAGACGGACTGGGCTCCCATCGGGCAGGCTGGCACGCCATCCGACAGGCCCCGAAGACGCCTCGCCCGGCGGACAGGAGGGGCTTCCGCGTTTCACGTACGTCAGGCGCATCCGCGCCGTCCTCCACCGCGGTGGGGTCGGGCGGCGAAGACGGCCAGGATGGCCTGGAGGAGCTCGCCGAGGAGTTCTTCGTCCAGGTCACAAGCTCCAGATGCGAACGCCTGTCGCCATGGGAGCCGCCCTGCGTAGACTCGTGATCTTCCGCGCATCGGTTAAGGGGCTCGGTTGCCCCTTCAGCGGCTTCGGGTGCGGGCCAAGTCCTTTTCCTGCGGGTGTGGTCAGGTGATGGTGATCTCGAAGCCGGTCTGGGCGCGGTCGTTGGCCTTGGCGATGACGAGGTCGGGGCCTGGCGCTCCGGCGGCCTTGAGGGCGGGGGCTGTGGCGTAGCCGTTGTTGTCGGTGGTGGCGGTCGCATCGTCGTCGCCGTTGGGGAATTTCAGTCCGGGGCCCGGGGTGGAGAAGGTGATGGTGGCGCCGGGGACCGGCTTGAGGTCTTTGTCGATCGCCCGGACCTTGAGCGCGGTGGGGACTGTGGTGCCGGCCTTGGCTTTCTGCTCGTCGCCCGCGGCCGCCCACAGGCGCTCGACGCGGGCGTTGGCCGCCGGGTCGGGGGCTGTGGCGGTGGCTGTGGCGGTGGCCCGGTCCGCTGCGGGGGCGGTGGGGTACGCCTGGCCGCTGGTGGCGGCCAGGACGACGCCGAGGACGGCCGTGGCCACAGCGGCGGCAGCGCGCTTGCGGGGGAAGCTCACAGGCGCTCCTTACTTGGTGGCGCAGGGCTTGAGGGAGTGGACTTCCGCGGCGTTGTCTGCATCTGCCGTGAGAAGCTGTGGTCCTATCGATCTTGAGTGCGGTCAGATCGAAAGTGGCTGATGGGGCGGGTGATTCCGGGGGCTCCGCGCATGAAGGCAGGGCCTCTGGTGCAGTTCGGGGTTGCTGAGACACCGACTACGCCCGGAGGCCCTGTTGTCCTTGTTGTACGCGCTGACGCCGGTGGACTTCAACTCGGCGGTCGTGTCGTGCGATTGCCTCGCACACCGGTTCGGGAACGCCGCCGATCAGCCCGACCGGACTCGGGCCTACGGCACGGACCTGACCGACGAGGAGGAGGGGCAGACGATCCGCCCGCTGCTGCCGGTGCCGGCGTGGATGGAGGGGCGGGGTGGACGGCCGGAGGGTTACTGTCATCGCGTGATGCTGGACGCGATCTTCTACGTGGTCGACCGCGGCATCAAATGGCGGGCGATGCCGGTGGACTTCCCGCCGTGGGACCGGGTCTACGCCTTCTACCGGCGCTGGCGCGAGAGCGGATTGGTCGCCGAGTTCCACGACCGGCTGCGCGGGAAGGTCCGCGAGGCCGCAGGTCGTGATCCGGAGCCCACTGCTGCGGTCATCGATTCGCAGTCCGTCAAGGCCGACGCGGTCGTCGGCGCCGGCAGCCGGGGCTATGACGGCGGCAAGAAGATCAATGGCAGGCGCCGGCACCTGATCTGCGGCACCACCGGCCTGCTGTTGATGATCAACGTGACCGCGGGGGAGGTCACCGATCGCCAGGCCGCCACAGTGATGCTCCCCGGCCTGCGTGAGCGGTTCCCCGCCATCACGAAATTGTGGGCAGACGGCGGCTACACCGGTGTCCTGATCACCTGGGCCCTGACCGTGCTCCACCTGGTCGTCACCGTCATCAAACGCAGTGACGACGCCAAAGGCTTCGTGGTGCTGCCCCGCAGGTGGGTGGTGGAACGATCTTTCGCCTGGCTGCTTCGCTCCCGCCGGCTGGCCCGCGACTACGAGCGGCGTCCGGACTCCAGCGAGGCGATGATCCTTTGGTCGATGACCCGGCTCATGACCCGCCGTCTCGCGGCCCCGGGGCGAGGGTGAACCGGCCAGAGGGTCTCCCTGACCAGCCAGCCCCGGTCCACCAGCCGCCTCGCCCTGGCCCGGACCCCTTCCACCTTCGTCTTCGCCGCCCCCTCCACCCCGAGCCCGGTCGCCAGCTCCTTGCACGTCAACGGCCCGGCCGCGTCGCCCAGGACCGTCCCGGCCAGCTGATACTCCGGCGACAGCACCGAGACCGGAAGTCCCTGCCGCCACGACGGCACCACCGACCCCGGAACCGGAACCGAATCCAGCACCCGGTCCGCCTCCTCCGGCAGGACCTCCACCCGCTGAGCAGCAGCCCGTTCACGCTCTTCCGACAGCCCGATCACCGACGGCATCCCGAACCTCCACGACCGCACCGACACGACGTCCTGCCTACCACCGAGGCCACGGCACTATGCCTGACCAGGGAAAACACGGCGATCAAGTACGGAAAGACAACAGCTGTCAAACGCCGGCCACGGGGCAGAACCCGATCCTTGAGCCGCACAGGCCCACCCAGCCAAATCCAGCCCCGCCGGCGATTGAGGCGGGGCACGGGGCGGAGCCCCGGTAGGGGGCGCGGGCAGGACAGGCGGGAGCGGCTCGGCGGCGGGACAATGGCGGCATGCGTACGCTCCGCGCACTCGGAGCGGCCGGGGCCGCACTGGTGCTGGCCGGAACAGGGGTGGCCACGGCCGCCCCCAGCCCGCCTCCCGCCCCCAAGCCGCAGCTCACCGACGCCCAGATCGACAAGGCCGTGGCCCGCCTCGACCAGACCATCACCGACCTGATGCGCCGCACCGGCGTCCCCGGCCTCTCCGTGGCCGTCGTCCACGACGACGAGGTGGTCCACCTCAAGGGCTTCGGCGTCCGCCGCACCGGCGAGCCCGCCAAGGTCGGCCCCGACACCGTCTTCCAGATCGCCTCCGTCTCCAAGCCCGTCTCCTCCACCGTCATCGCCGGCGCGTTCACCACCCCCGACGAGTGGGACCGCCACGTCACCCTCCCCGGCTTCGCCTTCAAGGACCCCTGGGTCACCGACCACGTCACGACCGCCGACCTGTTCTCCCACCGCAGCGGCCTGCCCGACCACGCCGGCGACCTCCTCGAAGACCTCGGCTACGACCAGTCGTACATCTTCGACCACCTGCGCCTGGAGCCCCTCACCCCCTTCCGCGCGAGCTACGCCTACACCAACTCCGGCCTCACCGCCGCCGCCGAGGCCATCGCCCGCGCCAAGGGCACCACCTGGCAGAAGCTCAGCGCGGACACCCTCTTCAAGCCCGCCGGCATGACCCGCACCAGCACCGAGTTCTCCGCCTACGTCAACGCCCCCGACCACGCCTCCACCCACGTCAAGAACCCCGACGGCACCTGGAGCCCCCGCTACGTCCGCGACCCGGACGCCCAAGCCCCCGCCGGCGGCGTCAGTTCCACCGCCCGCGACATGTCCCGCTGGCTGCGGCTCCAACTGGCCGACGGCACCCTCGACGGCAAGCGGATCATCCCCGCCGCCACGCTCGCCCGCACGCACGTTCCCCAGATCGTCTCTCAGCCGCCCACCTCCCCCTCCGGCCGCGCCGGCTTCTACGGCCTCGGCTGGAACGTGTCCTACGACGACTCCGGCCGGCTGCGCCTGAGCCACTCCGGCGCCTTCGAACTCGGTACCAACGCCAACGTCACGATGCTCCCCCTGGAGAAGCTCGGCATCGTCGTCCTCACCAACGGCGCCCCCGTCGGCCTGGCCGACGCCGTCGCCCTCGATTTCTTCGACGTCGCCCAGCACGGCAAGGCCACCACCGACTGGCTTCCCCTGCTCGCGTCCGTCTACGCGAAGGAGATCGACAACGCCCGATCCCCCACCGACTACGCCCACCCGCCCGCCTCCGCCAAGCCCGCCAAGGACAGCGCCGCCTACACCGGCACCTACGACAACCCGTACTACGGCAAGGCGACCGTGACGGCCGACAACAAGGGCACGCTGACCCTCGCCCTCGGCCCCAAGCCGATGCTCTTCCCGCTCACCCACTACGACGGCGACACCTTCAGCTTCGAGACCACCGGCGAGATGGCGGCCGGCCGCACCGGCGTGACCTTCGCAGACGGCACGGTCCGCGTCGAGTCCCTCGATGCGAACCGCCTGGGCACCTTCACCGAGCAGTAGGCCGCATAGCCTGTCCCCGATGAGACGCAGAGGCCAGCCACCCCCCCTCGCCCCTCACCCAGCGCGCCGGCATCGACCCGGTCCGGCTGCGCCTGCCGCCCGACCCGGAGGGAAGCCAGCCGGATCTCGGCGACCACCTCGCCGCGCACTACGCGGGCGGAGCCGACGCCGAGGCCATCCGCCCGCCTGCTGGACGCCGGCCGGGTGCTCGGCCCTGGGCGGGCCTCATGACCCGCCGCCTCGCAGCCCCGGCGCGAGCGTGAACCGCCCCGAGGGTTCCTTGACCAGCCAGCCCCTGTCCGCCATTCGAGCCGCCTTCGACCGGACGCCCTCGACCTTCGCGGGCACGCGCTCCAGGCCGAGCACCGAAGTAATCTCCCCGCAGGTCAACGCCGCCTCCGCGGCGGCCAGGACCCTGACGATCTGCTGATAGTCCGGCGACAGCGCCGACACCTCAAGACCTTCTCGCCATACCGGCACCACCGACCCCGACCCCGGCATCGCCCCGCCCTTCGGCGTCGGCGTCGGCGTCGGCGTCGGCGTCGGCGTCGGCGTCGGCGTCGGCGTCGGCGTCGGCGTCGGCGTCGGCGTCGGCGTCGGGGCAGTGTTCTCTGCAACCGGCACGGCAGCCTCCTCGACGTCAGCACCACCGCCCGGACCAGCAAGAACCTCGGCGAGAACCTCCCGCGCAGTCAGCGATCAGGTACGGAAAGACAACAGCCTCTAACCTCAGTGCGACGGTTCCAAGGCAAGCAGTCAGCATCAAGGTCAAGCTGGAGCACACTCGCGTAGCCTGGATCCGGCAAGGTCACGGGCCTGTGTTGCCCTCGAAAGCGCCCAGGTCGATCAGGCTTATTCGGTTGTCCCGGGCGTCCCATCGCACATGCTTCTGCGCGCCCCAGTAGTAGTTGTCGTGGCCCATGAGGTCGCCATACGCCTCGTCTTCGTGCGCCCTGTCGGGTGTGCCGAACACGGCCAGGAGATCCTCGTACGAGGTCAGGTGGGCGAAATGGGAGAGATGAGGTCCGTAGATCGCGAAGCCGACGACGGCCCCGGCTCGAATCTTGTAGGTGAGCTTGTCGGCGCAGTACAAGAACCCGTCTGACTGGGCAGCGTGGTCGACGACCTCGGCGAGGGTCAGCCGCCGTCCGTCGGCGTTGTAGTACTCGCTGTTGATGTCGGTCCCGCCACGGTACCGGGCGACTATGGAGGACTGGGCCTTGATGATGATCCGGCGTGGAATGGTGGCGGCTGGTGCTCCCAGGGCCGTGCCGCCCATCTCGACGGTCGCGAGGTCGAGGCGTGGTTGGGACAGCGCGTCCAGGTTGTCGAGGATCTCGACCATCGTCAGAGTCCAGGCTGGCCTTCATTCAGTGCGTCGGGGTTTGGTGCCGACCTTGTGGTGTGCGGGGCGGGTATAGGGCTCGCTGGTGGCGAGGACGCGTCCGACGTCGTAGCGGGCGGCGGGCCGATGGTTCTTCGAGCCGGGTGGACGGCCGGGGCCAGGTCGGGCGGGTTTCGGTGCACGGGCGGGCGTGCCCGTCCTCGCGTGCAGGTTCCTGAACCCCCGGCGGACGCGTGCCGGGGTGAGCCTGTTCGGTTCCGCCGGTCGTTCCCACGTCCAGCGGCGGTCTAGCGCGAGTGGTCGGGCGAGGCGGAGTTGCGCGTGGGCGGTCAGGACGAGCCAGGTCCAGCGGTCTGCTGCGGCGGGATCTCGGAGCTTGGGCCGGGTCCAGCCGAGGGTCTGCTTGAGCAGCCGGAACGTGTGCTCGACTCGAAGCGGCGCAGGAACGCCTGCCAACACCGGTCGACATCCTCGGCGGCGGCATCGGTGCCCGACCACCACAGCCAGACCGGCTTGTTGACCCCGCCGCTGGGCAGCTTCGCCACGGCAACCGGATCACCGTGCCCTCGATAATCGGCAGCGGTCCTTCATGCCCCCCCACGCGGCCCTGCGGGTCAAGCGAGGGTGGAGCCGGGCCGCCGCCATCGCGGTGGCGGCCCGCCTGCCGAATACCCCGCCCGCCTTCCGCCATGGTGCGCGCCGCAGGGCGGGCGGGCCTCCCACCGCCTGCCGGTGGAAAGCCCGCTCCGCATGAACGAAGGGTTCTAGATCCAGCTGCGGACCGTCAGCCCGGACTTGGTCTCGCCCGGGTCGAGGCTGTAGGCGTACTGACGGCAACCGGTGTCGTAGTGGAAGTTCCAGGGCTGGTCGTCGTTGCTGAAGACCGTCTGCGCCGCCGGCTTGATGCCCGTGCAGCTGTCGGCGTGCGTGGGGTTTTCCCGTTGCCGACGAAAGCGGCCGCATACGATCCTCCTGGCATGGACCTTCCACAGCAAGTGATCGACCTGGACGACCTGACGCTGCGCCGCTTCAACGGCGAGACAGACCTTCCGGAGCTCCTCCGAGTCATTGAAGAGTCGTTGGAGCATCTGCGCCCGTGGATGGCCTGGGTCGCTGAGCACAGCCCGGCCAAGACCGCCGACTTCCTGGTCCACCGCGCGGAGCGCTGGGCGAGTGGTGAGGAGTTCACCTACGTGATCGTGCTGAACGGCGCGATCGTCGGCGTCTGCTGGCTCCTCCGGCGCGACGACAACCCGGACAACGGCCGCGAGATCGGCTACTGGCTGCATCCCGTTGCCACCGGCCGGGGAGTAGCGACCCGGGCCGCCCGCGCTCTGGTCGCGCAAGCCTTCCGACTCCCCGGCGTCGAGTACGTCGAGGTCGTCCATGACCCGGCCAACCGCGCCAGCGGCGCCGTCCCGGCCCGCCTCGGCTTCACCGAACACCTGCGTCGCCCCGCCGAGTGCCTCGCCCCGGCCGAGACCGGCGAGGATCAGATCTGGCGGCTGACCCGGCATCAGGCGGAAGGCATGGCCGCGGAGGCTTGTTGACCGGCACAGGAGAGATCTCCAGAGCTACGGTCGCTGACAATGCCGTATCTCCCACGGGCCGGCACCCCCACAAGCGGGCGAGGCGAGCGCCCCCCACCAGCCAGAGGCGAGACGGGGAGGGGTACGAACCCGTGTACCTGCCTGAGCACATTCATGTGTACGCCGACATCACGCGTCCGGCGTCGCCCGGGGGTCGGCGGCGGGGGGCAGGGCGTCGGGGTTGAGGTGGGTGACCAGGCGGTGCAGGAGCTGGTGCACCGCGGTCCGCTCCTCGGGTTCCAGCACGGCCAGTGCCTCCTCGTTGACCTGCCGGACGATGGTCCGGGCCTGACTCAGCAGCGCCGAGCCGTCGGCGGTGATGTGCAGGCACAGCACGCGGCGGTTGGTGGGGTGGGGGCGGCGGATGAGCAGACCGCGTTCGGTGAGGCTGCCGACCGCAGCGCCCATGGACTGGGCGGTGATGCCGGTGTGGCGGGCCGCGTCGGCGCTGGAGATTCCCGGCTGGCGCTGGGCGTGCTGGAGGGCGTTGTACTGCGCGAGGTTGAGCTCGATGGCGCGCAGGTCTCTCTCCAGGCGGGTGGCCATCGCCTGGGAGAAATGCCAGGCCAGATAGCCGGTGTGGAAGGGCTGCTCGTTCACAGGGATCCCGACTTGTAAGGCAACTTATGTTTTACTGCTGCAGTTATAAGGCAGCTTACAAGTTTGGACGGTCCCTTCGTGCCACCCACCTCCCTCCCTCTCGCCGACCTTCCGTCGGCAGGTCATGGCGACCTATCCGACCCCGCACCGCAGCCGCATCCCCCCGTCGGCCTGAAGGGTGTCCTGCTGCCCGTCGCCGTGGTGCTCGCCATCGGGACGATCTTCGTGAGCGTGTACCTCGCCGCGTTCCACGCTCCCCGCCCGCACGACCTCCCCGTCGCGATCGTGGGCACCGCCGCCCAGGCGCACCGGCTGGACGCCGCCCTGGAGCAGGCCGTGGCCGGCGGCTTCGAGGTGCGGCCCTACGACGACGAAGCAGCCGCCCGCGAAGCGCTCAGGCAGCGCGAGGTCTACGCCGCCTACCTTCCCGGCCGCGACTCGGCCGGCGCGCGGCTGCTGTACGCAGGGGCAAACGGCCCCTCGGTGACCGGCACCCTTACCTCTGCCTTCGCGCACACGGCACCCGAGGGCGGCGCGCCGCCGGCGGCCGAGGACATCCTGCCGGTGTCCGCCGGCGACACGCGTGGCCTCTCGGTCTTCTACGCCGCCTTCGGCCTCGTCCTGGCCGGTTACCTCTTCGGCATGATGACCTACCAGGTCGCGCCCACGCTGCGCCTTCGCCGGCGCATCGTCAGCCTCACCCTCTTCGGGGCCCTGGGGGGCGTCATCGTCGCCCTCCTCACGGGCGACACCGGCTTCGGCGCCCTCCCCGGCTCCTTCACCGGCACCGCCGTGGTGACCGCCCTGATGGCCACGGCGGCGGGCGGGGCCACGATGGCCATCGTGAAATGGACCGGATCCGCGGGCGCCGCCATCGCCTCGGTGGTCCTGCTGATCCTCGGCAATGCCACCAGCGGCGGCATCATGCCTGCCTCCTACCTGCCAGGTTGGCTGCACCCGCTGGCCGGCGTGCTGCCCGTCGGCGCGGGGGTGCGCGCCCTGCAGGGAATGTCCTACTTCGACAACGACGGCCTCTGGTCCGGACTCGCCACGCTGGCCGTGTGGATCCTTGCCTGTGGGGCCCTGCTCTACCTGCGTGACATCCGCGGCGCCCGCAGGGCCGGGCCCCGCACCGCCTGACGGAGCGGCCCCGCGTTCCTGCCGGAGGACGCGGGGCCTCCTCAACCGTCCTGGGCGAAGCCGGGCACGGAGGACTGCGGCGCCTCCAGAGTGGCCCCGAACCGTTCCAGGATCCGCATCGCGGAGGACCGCTCTACACCACTCATACCGGCCACCGTGAGGGGCTCAAGCTCAAAGACCGTGCGGACCAGGTAAGCCGCCGGAATCAAGCAGCTGGCCCAAGAGGACGTTCTCGACCAGCACAACCTGGAAGAACTCCAGGCCGCCGTCACCGAGACCACCGACGCCGACGAGGGTCTACGCTGTGACTCGCGGCCACCGCACGATCTTCAGTCTTCACACACCGATGATCAACGGTGGCCGCGCCCGTCTTCACCGCCCCTCGGTCGCGACGTGCGAAGACGGGGCCGTATCCCTTCCGTGTCCCGCACGGGGCACACAGCGCTCGCCCGCCGTCTCGTGCCAGGAGGACACATGCAACGCGGTGAAGTCTGGTGGGTCGACTTCGATGAACGACGCCCGGTCGTGCTGCTCTCGGACGAGGAGTCATCCAGGTTTCAGGCGATGCAGGTCGTTGCGCCAGCGGGCGTCGACATCAGCGGCCTGGGCGTTGAAGTGGCCCTAGGAGCCCTGGAAGGACTGCCCTTCGAAGGCGTGCTGCGGTTCGCGTTCCCGCGTCCAGGCCTTACTCCGTGCACATGGCTGACCACCGTGGCCCGGGACGACCTGATCGAGCGGGCGGGCGTGTTGTCCTCCATGAAGCTCAGCGAGGTGGGAGAAGCCCTCCGTGCCGCTGGACAGAGGAGGGAGTGGACCCCGATGACGGCTGCCAGGATCAGCGAGATCAAAGATGCCCGCCGTCTCCGAGGACTCGAGTAGCGGACGCCTGTGCTGCCCAGCTCGACCTCGTCGACGACTGACCGCTGCCCCCTCTCACGGCACTCCGGCAACAAGATCACGATGAACATGTTGGCGTCCCATGTCCAGTGGCGGCCGGCCGCCGCACGCTGCGCCTCTACCTGACTGCGGTCACTGAGAACTCCTGACAGAATGCCGATTCGGGATGTCCGTCACTGAGGTGGGTCGGCAGCTTCGACTCACCTTCATGCCGGGGCGGCGGCGGTCAGCCCAGCCGACCGGCCAGTGGCAGTCGCAGCGAGGGCTCGCCCGGCCTGGGGCCACGGCGCGTGACGTGTCGGCGCCGAGAGCATCATGAGCAGCTGCGGACGGCTTCGGAGTAGACGAATTCGCCGTGCACGGAAGGTTGGTAGGCAGCCAAGGTCCGGACCTGAAAGAAGTCGCCCCAGCCCCTTTCCGGACCGACGATGCCGAGGTCGGTGCTCGGGCGAAAGCCAAATCGGCTGTAGAAGGCGGGATCACCGAGCACCACGATCAATGGGGCGTCGAGAGCATCCGAGGCGGCGAGCGACGCGTGGACGAGGGCGGACCCTACACCGCGTCGCCGGTGTTCGGGGAGCACGCCGAGCAGGCTGATGTCGGGGACCCGGGCGGCGCCGATCCGGCCCCAGGAGCAGAGGGCGTGGCCGACGAGCGTGCCGGTTTCATCCTCGGCCACCAGGGAGAGGGCAGGTATCCAGGCTTCCGAGGACCGCAGGGCGTCACGCAGTCGCGCCTCCACCGTGTCCTGCGGGTGTGGCTTGTGCGAGGTGGCTGTGGTCAGTGCACGGACAGCGGCCAGGTCGGCGGGGGCTTCTCGTCTGATCAGCATGTGCGCAGTCTCGCCCAGTGGTCGGCCGGGGGGCATCCGGGCGCCCCCACCGTGACAACGTCCCCCTGGCTGCCCGTGTCCTTGGGACTCGGGTCAGGTGCATTGCCTCGGGTAAATCGCGGGCGACAGCGGCGGCCAGTCCTGCACGGGCGGCCCGGAATGGAGGAGCGTGCGGGCTGTCGAGCTGTTCGGCGAGGTCGCTGCCCAGGCCGCCAGACGGCGGAGCGCCGTGTGAAGAGCGCCGGCGTCCTCGGCGAGCAGCGCGTCCGCCAGTGCGAGGATGTCGGCACGGCCGGTGGCCGGCGGCGCCGGGATGCCGGGCAGGCGGGGACGGGCGAATCCGGCGGATTGTGCGGGGCAGAAGGCGGCGAGTGAGGCGAGCACGAAGCGAGCGGCACCGGTCTCGGTATCCCATTGCGGGAGCAGGGCCGGGATCCGTGCGATGACCGCGTCGCTCACCGATGTGAGGTGGCCGAGGGCGACCTGCCGGCCCGACATCGCTGCCCAGTCGGCGTGGTGGACAGCCGCGGAGTCGACCTCGGCGGCAAGGCCGAGGAGCAAGAGCAACAGGCTCGCACGGGCTCCCGGCGACAGGGCCCGGGAGCCGGCCAGTTCGGTGAGGAAGGGGACGGCCGCCGCTATGTCGCCGAACGGGGTCGGCAGGTGGTGGGCCGTGGACACGAGGTCCTTGAGGAACAACCGGGTGCCGTCCGGTTCGGTGAACTCCTCGGCGAGCTCCTCAGCGACGTTGTCGTCCAAGAGGTACGCCACGGGTGGGGGTACTGTGGCGGACGCGCCGTACATCCGGTGCGCGACGGCTACCGCCTCGGCCATCTCCGCCATCGGACTGCCGAAGTGCAGGCCCGTCCACGCCGGTGCCCTCCGCGGCCGCGGTGTGCCTGCCGGTACAGGGTCAGGAAGCGCCATACGGGCCGTGATGTCCTCGTGTACCAGGCCGTCGCGATCGAAGGCAGGCACATCGCTGTCCGAGTCCCGCACATACGACACGTATGTGAGCAGCGCCCCGCCCCGTCTCCGTGCCAGCGCCGCGAGAGCTCGCCTCTCCTGCCACAGAAGAGGACTCACCAGTTCCGGGTCGTCTGCGGGCGCCCGATAGACCGCGATGGAGTGGACATGCCACAGACTTCCGCCCCCCGGTCTCCGGACCGCCACCCTCCGGCATCCTTCACCCGCCAGCTCACGGGCGACACTGCGGGCCGCCGCCTCCTGCGGAAGCACCAGCACCCGCTCCACATACACCACCATGCACGCCATCATCCCGCCTTCGGGATCTTCGGTTCGCCTCAAGTGCGGCAGAGGGCACGGCAGTCCGGGTGCCCCTCCCTGTCCGTGAGTAATGGAATGCCCCGTGCCTGGGACTGCAAAGAGGTCTGATCCAATGAGTTGATCCGGCGGTAGGTGATCAGGCAGCAGGCGAGTTTGAGGAAGGCTTCGTGGATGTCGGACCGTCGTTCCCCGCGGACCCGTCGGATTGCGACACTAGACGCGGAGCCGCCGCGCCCTCGGTCTCCCGGTAACGCGTTCGCGGCCCACTCGCCCCCGACAGCGCCCGCCTGGGGAGGGCCGACGTTCGGGCGCGGTTGCCCGCCAGGGAGATACGTCAGGAGCCACACACCCTGACGAAAAGAGGCCATAAGCATCATTAACGTGACCTATAGCCTCTTTTTTCTGTTTCCCCCACGCGAAGGCTGTTCGAGGCTGTCCCGCGCCCCCGCTTACCGCTCGGTCCGCGATTGATCGCGGGTGCCAACTGGTCACCGGTGACCGGGCGCCACATCGGTCACCGGCCGGCGGTCCGGCAGAGAAGTCCGCCGCGGTGTCGTCGTCGAAAGGGCCAACGTTCCCAAGTGCCCGTTCTCTTGCCCGCTCATGGATGCGCCGGGCAGGGCGACCACGTACCCGAGCAGGACGCCGTCGTCGCCCAGGCCGCGCCGGTCCGCCTTCGCCAACCCCCCGTCGACGGCCGGCGCACCGCCGGCGGGAGATGGCATCCGACTGGCCGGGCGCGGGAACCAGCTATGCGCTCTGGGTCAGCAGACCGGCGTCGATGACCTCGGCGATAAGGGTGGCGCCGCGGCTGTTCTGGTGGATGTGGTCGGTCGTGAGCACGAGACCTCGGCGCCGCGAGATCGTGTCGAGGCTGCGGCGCAGCACTGCGTGCTGGACCAGGACGCCGACGACCGCCGCGGGCGTCACCTCCCGGTATGGGATCGGCGGCGGGTCCGCTTGGCGCAGTTCCTCGATCTGGCGTTCGTGGAGCGGAAGGTAGGCGACCTCGTTGGTGGCGGCGACCTCGGCGATCATCCTGCTGTACGCCTGCGATGCCTGTGCCGCTGCTCCATCGAGTTGTTGTCCGAGTACGGGTAGCGACAGCAGAGCGATCGTGGCGTCGGTCTCCGCTCGCAGCCGTGCGACGACGGCCCCCAGGCACTGTTGGAACCAGCCGGCTGACGGGCGATCGGGGAGCTGTTTGCGCTTCATGGCCTGCTCGACGGGGTAGCCGGCAAGGCTTGCTCGGGCGTCGTTGGTCCCGATCAACACGGTGATCACATCGGGCGGGTCCGCGACGACGGCATCGAGGCGCTGCAAGAGGTTGTAGGCGAAGTCGCCGTTGGCGCCGAAGCGGGCAAGCTGCACGTCACCGGGAGGGTGACGTCGTCCGAGAAGATCCAGGTAGTCGACGCTGAACTGCGCGCGCGTGAGGCTGTCGCCGAGGCACGCGATGCGTGTCGTCACTGCGCTTCCCCCGGGCCGGGCGTGCCGATGCGTTCGGTCGGGCGGGTGTCGGTCCGAGGACGGTGGTCGGTGCCGAGGCTCGCGGTGATGGCCAGGAGGGACGTCGGCCCCTCCATGTCGACCACGTGCCATACCCCGGCCGGGTTGATGGTGGCCTCGCCCGGCCCGAGCAGAACGCGTTCGGCCACCCCGTCCACGTCGCGGGTGACCGTCACGGCCCCGCTGAGGCAAACGACCAGTTCGTCGCCTGCAGGGTGGCTCTCCCAATGGTCACCCGGGCCCTCGCCGTCGAAGATCATCACCATCCGGCCCTCGGCGCCATCTGTCGCGACCGCGGCGCTGTAGGCCTGGAGCACCTCCGGATCCCAGGCGAAGCCCTCGACGGGTTTCGCTCTCGATCCCAGTCCGAGGTGCACGGGGGTGGTCCGCAGGTCCATGGCATTGCGTTCGTGGTTGACGAGTCTCATACCGACGATCGTCCACGGCAGCGATCGGGCGGTCTTGAAGAAAAGGGAACAGAAGTCGACGCGACGGGCGGATGGTTGGCGACTACCCGGCTCCGAGGAGGACTTCGCCGCGACGCCAGGCCGTCGGCGAACGGCCCGTGAACTCGCGCCAGTCCCGCACGAGATGGGCCTGGTCGGCGTAGCCGGACACGGCTGCCACATCGGCCCACGGGAGCGGGTCGTGCGCCGCCGCCAGTTCGTGCGCGTGCTCGAAGCGCAAGACGCGGGCAAGGGTCTTCGGCGACAGGCCCGTCTCACCGCGAAACCGCTCGGTGAGGTACCGACGGCTCCAGCCGAGTTCCGCGGCGACCGCACCGACCTGGACGCAACCCCGCGCGGCGACGAGGCGGCGCCACGCCTCGGCTACCTCGGGGTGCACCCAGCGCACATGGTCGCCGCAGGCGCCACGGCCGACAGCTCGGAGGAGCAATTCGTCCAGCACGGCGAACCGCGCCGCCCATGTCGTCGCCGCTCGGAGCCGGTCGACCAGCTCGACGCCAAGCGCTCCTAAGAGCTCGTCAAGTGGGACCAGTCGGTCGGCGAGCTCGGCGGCGGGCATGCCGTAGATGGCCCGGGCCCCCAGCGGCGTCAGCGATACCCGTACACCCTGCTGGCGCCCGTCGTGGTGGATCGCGACGGACCGGCACATCAGACCACCGGCCACGCTGCCGAATCGGGTGACCGGCGACCCGTCGTCAACGCCCGCCGCCACCTCCAAAGGATCTGCCAGGCTGATCACCGCAGTGAGCGCGCGGCTCGGCGGGCCGCAGTGCACCCCCGCCGGGAGCCCGCGGAGGTCGAAACCGACATACGAGTCGACGTACTGCCGCAAGGCGGGCGCCGGATGTGCACCGATCCCGGTGGCCGTGTGGTCCTCCATTTTCGTCAGTGTACGAGCCGCCCAGCCCATCAAGATCACCATCCAAGGATTGATCACCGCCGTTTATCGACACCATCAAGGTGTCTACGCCGCCGGCCCCTGCGGCGAGCAAGTCGTCCACTACAACCCACCCCGTGGCAAAGCCCGGCGCGGCTCACCCCCGGGGCACTGCGCCGCGACGAGCGCGGCGGTGGGTGAGCATCGCGTAGGCCGCCTGCCAGGCGCCGAGGATCGCGGTCGTCTCGCGACGCAGCCAGCCTCGGTCGGTGTAGCCGAGCCGGCGGCACTAAGGACGGCCGCACCTGCGTTCGATGTGTGACGGTGAGTGCGCGATCATCTGGACCGTGACCTCTATGACTCCATCCGAGCTCCTCGCCGCCGAGAACAACCGGATCAAGGTGTGGTTCCGGTTTGTGCCGCGTGAAGGCTGGCTTCCCCATGACACCGAGGGACTGTGGGCAACGAGGCTGAGCGCCGATACCGCTCGGGTGGAGAACGTTCCCTTCCTGCAGAACGGGGTGGCCGAGGGCGAGATCGTGCGGTTCGTGACGGATGCAGACGGTCTCCACTGGTCGAAGGAACGGGTGGAGGCGTCGGGCAACTGCACCATCCGGGTCCTGCCCGTTGCATCCGGCCCACTGGGACGAAGCGCACGCGCTGTGCACGAGCGGCTGTCGCTGTTCGGCTTGGGCGGTGAGGTCTTCAGCGAGGAGTTCCCATTGGTCGCCTTCACCGTGCCGGCTGATGCAGATCTTGCTGGGATCAAGGCGCTGCTCGTCCGTGGCGTGGAGGACGGGTGGTGGCACTTCGAGGTCGGCTGTGTCACCGACGCATGGCGCGACGCGTAGTTCAGCGAACCAGTGCCTGCTTCACTGCGGTGTCTTCAGCACGCGGGGGAGGTGGGCGCGCATGTGCTCCATCACGATGTCGCGTCCGAGTTGTCGGATCCGATGACCAGGGATTTCTGTGAGTGTCCAGGCCCTGTGGCGCCCCCCGGTTCTCTCGCCTACTCGAGCTGTTGTCGGCTCGCTGCGCTGAGTGCCGAGCCGGTTCATACGCCAGCGCTCAGACAGAGGTGGGGCTCAGGCCCACCGACGGGGCTCCCATCCTGCGCTCCTGATCGGGGATCATGGGCGGCATGGAACACGTTGCGCCGGTGAGCGTCCTTGCTCTCCGTCCTGTCCTTCCGCACCCGCAGGCGATCATGAAGGGGGCCGGCATACGTCCTTTGATCGACGACCAGGACGTGCTGGAGGAGATACATCCGGACGGCGATTCAAGCTGCTATCAGCAGATGTGGCTCGGTTCATCGGAGACGTGGCCGCTGTGGGCCGCTCGCGAGCCTCGCCGTGTCGAACTGTCGAACAACGACTGCGTCACCGATTGCTGTGGAGGGGTGTTCGTCACCATCCAGCGTCGTGGCGATCACGTCGAGTGGGTGAGCTGGGAGAACACCAACGACATCCGGGTCCCTGTCCCACCGGAGGTCCGCTTCGACGCCTCACAGTACGACGCCGAACTGGCTCGGGTGGTAGCTGACCACAGCTGGGAGGAGCCCGTAGACACGGCGGCCCGTCTACTGGCCCACCGGATCGCTGCAACCGACTGGTACAAGCGGTGGGACTGCCAGCCGTTCGTGCACGGCATCCGTGTGCAAGAGCGGGGGAAGTCTGCTGACGTAATCATGCCCTTCGTCACCAGCCAGTTCGACGAAGGCGGTACGTACCGCTGGCACGTCATGTCCGTGACTGCGCAGGAGCCCGTCGAGCAACAGGTACGGCGGTTCGTTGAGCAGATCACGGCTACCGACCCCCGCGAGAGTGCAAAGGGTCCCTGACAGCGCCCCGGAGCCTCGCGCAACAGGTGGCGCTGGTGGGCAGAGTCCGGACGAGGCTGCGCTGACCTCTGATGTCGGTGCGCCGGTCCAGCTCGGTGCGCAGTTCGTGGATGACCTGGGCATAGACGGCGACGCGCTCGCGAAGCCGGCCGTTGTCCTCCCGCAGTGCGCGGAAGAACTGGAAGATCCTCCGCGACTGCCGCCAGAAAGGAGACAGACCTTCTGCAACACCCTTTAGACCACCTCCGCCACACGCCCCGGTCAGTCCCCGCTCACGTCCCACCGGGTGACCGCGCCGCTCTCCAGCGCGACGTACAGCGTGCCGTCCGGGCCGAAAGCCAGCCCGTGCGGTTCGCAGCCGGGGTCCGGGAGGGGGACCTCGGTGATCCGCCCGTCCGGGGAGACCCTCCCGATCCGTCCGGCGGCCCACTCGGTGAACCAGCAGGAACCGTCCGGGGCCACCGCCACCGCGTGGGGCCGGCTCTGCGCGTCCGCCGGCGCGTACTCGGTGACCCGACCGTCCGGCGTCATCCTCCCGATCAGGCCCGCGCCGATCCCGGCGAACCACAGGGAACCGTCCGGCGACGCCGCGAGCCCCACGGGGGCCGTGCCGGGCGTGGGCAGCGGGTACAGCCGGACGTCGCCTGCCACGGTGATCCGTGCGAGGGCGTCCGCCTGGTTGAGCGTGCACCACAGGTCGCCGTCGGGCGCGGCCGTGATGAAGGACGGGAAGGCGCCCTCGCACGGCAGCGGGTACTCGGTGACCTCCCCTTCCGGGGTGATCCGGCCGACGCGGTCCGTGTGCAGCTCGGTGAACCAGAGCGCGCCGTCCGGTCCGGCGGTGAGCCCGTACGGTCCGGATCCGGCGCCGGGCAGGGCGTACGAGCGCGACTGCCCGTCGGGGGTGACGCGGCCGATCCGGTGGTCCCGGTTCCGAGTGAACCAGAGCGCGCCGTCGGGGCCGGGAGCGATCAGGGACGGGCCGCAGTCGGGCGAATCGAGTGCGAACTCGTCGAGCTGCCCGTCCGGGGAGAGCCGAGCGACGCGTCCGCCGTGCACGAGGGTGCACCAGAGGTTGCCGTCGGGCCCGGCGGTCAGGCCGTACGGGCCCGACCCGGGGGTGGTGACGGTGTACGTGTGGAGCAGGCGCGCGGAGGTGGTGTTCGTCAAGCGGACTCCTTCGTGGAACGGGGGTGTGGTGGGAGGCGTGGCGTCATGCCGTCACGGCGGCCGACTCCGGGGCGTGCAGGCCGAGCCGTTCACCCTGCCAGCGGGCGCACAGCCGCCGGTCGTGGCTGACGACGACCACGGCACCCGCGAAGGAGGCCAGCGCCGCCTGCAGTTCCTCGGCCAGCGCGGGCGAGAGGTGGTTCGTGGGCTCGTCCAGCAGCAGCACGTCGGCGGGTTCGGTGACCAGCCTGGCCAGGGCCAGGCGCTGCCGCTGGCCGGCCGACAACGTGACGACCCGAGCGGTGAGCCGCTCCGGGGCGAACAGGCCGAGCGACAGCAGCCGCTCGGCGTGCTCCTCGGTCGTGCCGGGGCGGCCCTCGGCGAACGCGGCGAGAAGGGTCCGGGCGCCTGCTCCCGCGTCGGTCCGCTGCGCCAGGAGGCCGGTCCGGCCCCGCCGTACGACTTGCCCCCGGTCGGGAGTGACCGTCCCGGCGAGGACGCCGAGCAGGGTGCTCTTGCCCGCCCCGTTCGGGCCGGTGACCAGCAGCCTGCCGCCGGCCGACAGGGTCAGGTCCAGGGGCGCGAGCCGTCCCGCCACCGCGATGCCGTCGGCCGCGAGCACCACGCCCTTCCGGTCCGGGGAGGCGCCGTGCGGCCGGCCCGTGCCGGGTCGGTCGGCGGTGCGCGGTACGGGGGTGAACCGCAGGGGCTCGGCCGGCGCCGGGACCGGATCGGCCAACAGGCGGGCCAGCCGCTCCTCGGCGTTGCGCACCCTGCTCGCCAGCGACTGCTGCACCCGGCCGGCCGCGCGGTCGTAGGCCATCTTGTTGCCGTCCTTGATCGCCCGGCCGGGAGCGACCCGGCGGGCGGTGACGGCGGCGGACTCGCGCAGCCGGTCCGCCTCCGCGCACCAGGCGGCATGGGCCTGGGCGCGGCGCTGCCGGTCGGCCGCCCGCTCCGCGAGGTAGCCGGCGTAGCCGTTGCCGTAGCGCACCGTCCGGTGCAGGTCGCCGTCGACCTCCAGCAGGCAGGTGGCGACGCGCTCGAGGAACTCCCGGTCGTGGGAGACGGCTACGGTGATGCCGCGGCGGGCGCACAGGTGGTCCTCGAGCCAGGTCAGGGCTGCCCCGTCGAGGTGGTTGGTGGGCTCGTCGAGCAGTAGTACCTCGGGTGAGGAGGCCAGCAGCGCGGCCAGCCGGAGCCGGACCTGTTCGCCGCCGGAGAGGGCGCCGGCGGTGCGGTCGCGGGGCAGGCCGAGCAAGCCGAGGCCGTGCAGGGCGCGCTCGACCCGGGCGTCGGCCTCGTACCCGCCGCGCAGTTCGAAGGCGGTGAGCAGGTCGGCGTAGGAGGCGAGGACCTCGTCCGTGGTGTCGCCGTCCGCCATGCGGGCCTCCAGCCGGCGCATCCGGTCTTCCATGGCGTGCAGTTCGGCAAGGGAGCGGTCGACGACCTGCTGCACCGTCATGCCGGCGGGCAGGGTCTCCTCCTGGGCGAGGTATCCGACGCCGCCGTCGGCGCGGACGGTGACCGTACCCCGGTCGGGGAGCTCGACGCCTGCCAGCAGCCGGAGCAGGGTGGACTTGCCGGATCCGTTCTCGCCGACGATGCCCAGGCGGGTGCCGTCGGGGACGGAGCAGTCGACGGAGTCGAGGACGGGGCGGCCGTTGTAGGACTTGGTCAGGTCAAGCGCGGTGAGCTGTGCGGTCATGCAGCGGCTCCAGGGGTTCGGGGGCGGGCTGGAGGTCAGGTGAAGGGGAGCGGGAGAGAGCCAGGGAAACCATCGGAGGACTCCTTATCGCGACGACTGTTGCGTTAAGATCGTTGCATGGATGCCAGCGCACGAGCAAGCGAAGAATCCGGCCACTCGAACCACTCCGAACAGGACACCCCCCGGCCCCGTCCGGGCGGCCGCAGCGCCCGGGTCCGCGCGCAGGTCCTGGAGGCCGTGGGGGAACTGCTGGTCGAGGGCGGGTACGACGGGCTCACCGTCGACGCCGTCGCCGAACGCGCCGGGGTGCACCGCACCACGGTCTACCGGCGGTGGCGTGACGTCGGAGGCCTGCTGGCGGACGTCCTCGGCGCGGCGTCCGACGACACTTGGAGCCCGCCCGACACGGGGTCACTGGAGGGGGACCTGACCGCCCTCAACCAGGAGGTGTACGAGGCCCTCGCCGGCGGCGGCCCGAACGTGACCACGGCCCTGATCGCCGCGGGATTCCGCTCGGCCGAGGCGGCCGGCGCCCTGTCCCGCTTCTGGGAGGGCCGCTACGCGCGCTGCGCGGTGGTCACCGTCCGTGCCGCGGCGCGGGGTGAGCTGCCGGGTCCGGTCGACGCCCGTGCGCTGCTGGTCGCCGCGACCGCCCCGCTCTACCACGAGCTGCTGCTCCTGCGGTCCGCCCCGGATCCGGCCCTGCCCCGCCGGGCGGCGGCGGGAGCGGTGGCGGCAGGGCGTGCGGGAGTGTTCGGGGCGGCCGGTTTCAGCGCCCCGTAGAAGGCGTAATCGGTGTGCGAAGACCTGCCGCGAGGCGCGACGGGGGTCGTGAGGGCGGTCCAACTGCTCGCCGACCTGTGCGGCGTACCGCGGTCAGCGGTGCACGGACACCTCGACAAGTCCGAGTCCGCGCCCCGCCGGCCGAAGAAGGCCGCCGTCACGAAGCCCTGTCTGCTCGTTTGCGGTTGGTGATGCGGCTCTTACCGGCCCGTCTGTCGCCGGCCCCCGATCGGCGCCGGCGACAGACGGGCCGGCAGGCGCAGGGCGCAGCGCCGGCCACTCGACCTCGCCGGCTGGCTCGTGCCCGACCCCCACACCCCGCCGCAACACTCGCAGGCTGGTACCAGCCCTGCCTGACGATGGCCGTCGCGGTCGCCCACCGCCGTCACGGGATCGGTCGCACCCTCATCACTGAGATCGCCAGTTCCCTCCGCCCGGGTGAAGTGCGACGTAGCCGCATTCGGGCGGCACGCGGTGACGGCGCGGGAGCTCACGGGCTCCCGCGCCGTCAGAGGTTACCTCCAGTCCACTGGTCGCCCGGCCCGTTCGCCGCTTTGCGGCAGGCGGTTCAGAGCAAGCCCCAGGAGCGTCGTCGCGTACGCACACAGCACTGCGATCCCTGCCCACCACGGAAGCGGGAAGTATCCGGCGGAGGGGGCGTAGTGTGCGACGACCTGCGGATATTCGACGAGGGTCTGCTGGACGGCGAAGCCGGCGGCCGGAGTGACCCGCAGCAGCCACTGTGACAGGCCGTCGGCCGGCAGCGGGACGATGGTCACGACGTACGGGACCGCGATCGCCAGGGCGGCGACGAGGATCGCGAGCCAGGCACGCCGCAGCAGGGAACCGAGCGCGAGGGCGAGCACGGCGGCGAGGGCGAGGACAGTGGCCGTGCCGACGACGACCCGCGTTCCGGTGAGCGCGGACACCCCGATGACGGGAATCCCGTTGTTCTTCAGGATCGTCACGCCGACCGGGATCACCATGCCCACGGCGAGGAGAGCGGTCACGAACGTGACGGCTGCGACGACGATCGCCTTGGCCGCGAGTCGGGGGCGGGTGACCGGCGCGCCGCCCGCAGGCCCGGCTCGGTGCCCCGTGGTGGCGAACCGCACCGCGACCACGAGCACGACGAGCAACGCCAGGGCCAGGCCGCCCAGGGTGCGCTCCACCGGGCGGGCGCCGTCCTCGGCGCCCGCCGGGCCGATGTCGCCGGTGCCGGTGACGGTGATCGTGCCGTTCTTCTCCACCGCCCCGGACGCCAGGTGGTACTTCTCCCAGTCCGTCCGGTTCCGCTCGCCGACGGCGTCATCGCTCCAGCCCCCGACAGCGGCCGTGCCCTGGAGGGCGATGTTGTCAAAGGTGCCGCCGGCCTGCGTCCAGCGCACCTGTTCCGTGGCGCCGCCCAGGCCGGTCCGCCGCAGCGTCAGGTCCCCGGGGGACGTGGCGAACAGGCCGACCTGTACCGTCTCGGGAAGTCCGGGCAGCCGCACGGCGCCGACCTTCGTCCACTTCGTGCCGTCGGCGGACTCGTGGCCGGTGACGGTGTCGCCTGACCGGGTCAGCCGCAGCCAGCGCGGCGCCTCGCTCGTGACCCCCCTGCCGCTGCCGGCGATGTCGTGACGGTAGTCGTACTGCATCCGCACGCCGTGGCCGCCGGTGACCATCAGCGCCGCGTAGGAGGATCCCGGGCGGACACCGTCCTTGATGATGATCCCGGCCTTCGCCCACGGCACCAGTCCCGGGAGGATCTGATCGTGGTTCGGTGGCGGGTAGGTGATCGTGCCCGTCATGGACGTCATCCGGACCGTGATGCTGCCGTCGGCGCCCATGTCGCGGTGCAGGAAAGAGAACTGGTCGTTTACCAGGGAGCCGTCCGGCCCGGTCGGTTCGGCCGGGCAGGGGCCGCCGCACGAGGCATGGTTGCCGAACGCGTAGAGCAAACCCAGGGCGACGACGGCCAGGGCCGCGACCGCCATCGCGATCAGCCTGCTCGCACGCCGGAACTCGGCCCACTCCCGCCGGAGTTGTTCGTTGGTCGGAAACATGGTTCTGGTCTACGGATCCGGCCATGACGTGGTCCGAACCGCAACTGTCACATCGCTGTTAGGTATGGCCAGGCATGCTGAGTCCGGCCGGACACGAAAGGATGGTGGACCATGGGCAAGCTGCGGGGCGGGACCGTCCGCCGACGATTCACGATCTTGTACGCCGGGGGGTTCCTCGGGTCCGGGATCGTGCTGCTCGCCCTGACCTACCTGATGTCCGGGACCCGGGTGACCACGCTCGCCCCCGAACAGATTCCGGAACCGGTCCCGACGGGCGGATCCGGCCTCGCCTCCGCCGAGCAGCAGATCCGGGATCTGGAGAGGTAACTCTCGGACGTGCACGCGCAGCAGGACCACCGGTTGCTGGCGGGCTCGCTGATCGCGCTGGTGGTGATGGTGGGCTTCTCGCTCCTGCTCGGCCGGATCCTCGCCGGCCGGGTCCTGCGCCCGCTGCGGCTGATCACCGCGGCGACACGGCGGATCTCCGCCGAGAACCTGCATCAGCGGCTCGCCGTGGCCGGACCTGTCGACGAGGTCAAGGAACTCGCCGACACGGTCGACGGTCTTCTGGAACGCCTCGAAGCCTCGTTCGTCGCACAGCGCCGGTTCGTCGGCAACGCCTCGCACGAACTGCGTACGCCGCTGGCGACGATGCGGGCGTCGCTGGACGTCGTCGTCGTCAAACCGGAGCCGACGGCACAGACCGTCGCACTCGCCGGCCGGCTGCGGGCCGAGCTCGACCGGGTGGATCACCTGCTGGACGGCTTCCTCATCCTTGCACGGGCGCAGCACGGCACCCTGGCCGACCGGACCCCCGTGTCGCTCGGCGAACTGGCGCGGGAGGCGCTGACCGCCCGGGCCGCCGACATCGCCGCGAAGGCGCTGACCGTCAACGACGAGGTGCGGGCGAACGTCTGGACGCGCGGTAATGAGGCGCTGCTGTCCCGGATGGTGGAGAACATGGTCGACAACGCGATCGTGCACAACCAGGAGAGCGGCTGGATCCGGATCTCCACCGAGCACACGGCCACGGAGGCGCGCCTGGTCGTCGAGACCGGCGGGCGCGTCCTCGACCAGGGCCAGGTGGACCGGCTGACGCAGCCGTTCGAGCGGCTCGGCGCCGACCGGACGGGGCCGGAGGGGAGTTCCGGCCTGGGGTTGTCGATCGTCGCGGCGATCATCGCGGCGCACAGCGGCCGCCTCGCCCTTCTGGCCCGGTCGGAGGGTGGTCTGCGCGTTGCGGCGACGCTGCCGTCGGCAGCCGGTGCGGAAGGGTGACGCGGTGAGGGTTCTGGTCGTGGAGGACGCGCGGTCGCTGGCCGAGGTCGTCGCCGAGGGACTGCGGGATCAGGGAATGGCCGTCGACCTCGCGCACGACGGTCTTGCCGCCGCCGCCAAGCTCGATCTGAACGCGTACGACGTGGTGGTCCTCGACCGCGACCTGCCCGGCATTCACGGCGACACGCTCTGCCAGATGATCACCGAGCGGGACGACCGCGCGATGGTGTTGATGCTGACCGCGGCCGGGGCGCCCGGCGACCGGGTCAGCGGTCTCACCCTCGGCGCCGACGACTACCTCGCCAAGCCCTTCCACTTCCCGGAGCTGATCCTGCGCATCCGGTCCCTGGCCCGCCGCAGGCCGGCAGCCCGGGCCCGCGCACTGCGTGCCGCCGGCCTCGAACTCGACCCGGTACGCCGGACGGCCTTGCGTGACGGCCGTCCGCTGGAGCTGTCCGTCAAGGAGTTCGCCGTCTTGGAGGCGCTACTGCGCGCCACTCCAGGCTTCCTGAGCGCCGAAGACCTCCTGGAACAGGTGTGGGACGAGAACGCCGACCCCTTCACCAACACGGTGACCGTCACCATCAGCCGATTGCGCCGCAAACTGGGCAGCCCACCGGTCATCACGACGACGCCCGGAGTGGGCTATCGCATCGCCGACACTCCAACCGTGCCCGGGTGGCGGCCGCCCAGGTCGCAGACCTCGATCTCGTGATCGTGGTGGGGCACGTGCCGGATCGGACACTACGGCCGGCCTGACCCGCCATCCACGCTCCGCCGTAGTCACGACCGCGCACGCGCAGCCCGTTGCTGGTCAGCTTCCGTACCCGGCCGTCGTCCTCCAGCATCAGCCCCCACCAAGCCGGCTCGGGGACGTCCGAGAGCGGCGTGGGATCGGCCGACCAGGCCTCGGCGGGAGTCCGGCCGTTCAGGCCGGTGGGGCGGTGCTCGTGTTCCACCAGCGCGTCCAGTCGAGGATCTTCCGGCTGTGTCGCCGCTTCCCGTCGCGCGCCGCGCACGGCCCTTGAGCGAGGAGCCGGAGTACATCCCGTCTGATAAGTGCTCTGCTCCGAGGGGTTGCCGAAGGCCGTTTCTTCGTCCTCATGTGTTCCTACGGCCGAGCTGTGTGGCGTAGGCGGGGGTGGGGGTTGAGGTCGAGGTAGAGGCCGGCGGTGGGACGGTCGGGGCGGGTGGGCAGGGGCAGCATGTCGCTGGTGCCGTGGCCGGCCAAACCGTGGTCGCTGTGTCCGGGGCGGGGCCGGGTGAGAGCGGTGTGGAGGTGGTCGAGAAGACTGTGCCGGCTGTCGTGGAGGTCGTCGGTGCCGGTGATGATGTTGAGGAAGGACTCGTGTAGACGTAGCTCCTGCTGGTCGCGGTGGCTGAGGGTTTGGGCGGTGCGGAAGTAGGAGTCACGGCCGTCGTGAATGCGGTAGAAGGCGCTGACGAGGATGAGGAGCCGTTCGTAGGCGTGGCGGTAGGCGTTTTGGTAGAAGCGGCGAGCGTGTTCTTCGTCGATGTCGCCGGCCCGAATGCTCGCCAGACATGCGGCGGTGAGAGTGGCGCTGTACATGGCGAGGTGGACGCCGGTGGACAGCAGGGGGTCGAGGAAGCAGGCGGCGTCGCCGGTCAGGAAGTAGCCGGGGCCGCAGAAGTTGCGGCTGACGTAGGAGTAGTCGCTCTCGACTTTCAGACCCGTTGACAGGTAGGCCTGATCGAGGACGGGACTCAGCAGGGGTTGTTCGGTCAGGGCCCGGTGGTAGACGGCCTCGATGGAGCCGTGGGTGCGGCGGGCCTTGTTGAAGGAGATTTTGTCGGTGACCAGACCCACGCTGAGGGTGTCGTCGTGCAGGGGGATGGCCCACAGCCAGCCGTGCTGAGGTAGGGAGAACACTCCGATGGCGCCTTCAGGGGCGCGGGGCAGGGGTTGGGCGTCGCGCCAGTACCCCCAGGCGGCCACGTTGCGGAACACGTCGTGGAAGCGCCGGTCGCGCAGCCGGCGGGCGGCCAGGACCCCGGCCCGACCCGAGGCGTCGATGAGGTGGCCGAAGGTGATGCGGCCCTGGCGGCCGCCCTCGTCGGACCACAGGGCGGCGGTGGGGCGGCCGTCTTCGAAGTCGATGCGACGGACGGTGACGCCTTCGCGGACGTCGGCGCCCTGGTGGCGGGCGTGGGACAGCAGGAGGTGATCGAACTCGCTGCGGATGACCTGGAAGCTGTAGGCGGCCGGCCGGCCGGGCTCGTCGAAGCCCAGGGACCACTCCTGGCCGCCCCAACCGTATAACGCGCCAGTCTTGCGGACGAAGCCGTGTGCCTCGACCGTCTCCCGCGCACCCAGGACGTCCAGGAGGGGCAGGAGCGACGGCAAGAGTGATTCACCGACGTGGTAGCGGGGGAAGTGGTCGCGTTCGAGGAGGGTCACCTCGATCCCTTGTCGGGCCAGTAGGCCGGCGGCGGTCGAGCCGGCCGGGCCGCCGCCGATGACGAGGACCTCTGTCCGCTGCCTCACATGCGCTCCTTGTGGCCGACACTCTCCTGGCGGGATCACCGTAAGTGACAGACTGATTGCCATGAAGAGCGAGAAGTGGACATCCGCCCCGCCCCTTCACCGGCGGGCAGCGCCCCCTCCTCCCGCAGGGGCGCGCCCGTGATGCGGGTGGGTGTGGAGGAGGAGTACCTCGTGGTGGACCCGGTCTCCCGACAGCTCAGTACCCGGGCGGACAAGGTCGTCGCCGCAGCGGCCGCGGAGCTCGGCGCCCGGGTCACCACCGAACTGACCCGTTATCAGGTCGAGGTGCGTACCGATCCCCACACCACCCTCACGGCCCTCGGGGAGGATCTGCTCCACACCCGCCACGCCGTCGCACGCGCCGCCGCACGCCTGGGGCTGCGCGTCATCTCCAGCGGAACACCTGTCTTGGGGCAGCACACTCCCCCGCCGGTCACGGCCGGGGCACGCTACGCGCAGAGCCTGGCCACCTTCCGCGCCTTGGACCACGAACAGACCGTATGCGCCTGCCACATCCATGTGGAGATCCCCGACTTGGCGACCGCGCTCGCGGTCAGCAACCATTTGCGGCCCTGGCTGCCGGCGCTGATCGCGCTGGGCGGCAACTCTCCTTACTGGGACGGCCAGGACACCGGCTATGACAGCTGGCGCACCTTGGCCTGGGGACGCTGGCCCGTGGCCGGGCCCCCGCCCTACTTCGAGTCCGCCGCCCACTACGAAGACCTCGTCGGCCGGCTCATCACCAGCCATACCCTCCTGGACCGCGGTGGCGTGTACTGGGACATCCGCCCCTCCCACCACGTGCCGACCCTGGAAGTCCGTGTCGCCGACGCCGCCCCCACCGTCGACGACACCCTCCTCTTGGTCGCCGCGGTAAAAGGCCTCAGCGCCGCGGGCCTGAGCTCCGTACGCGATGGACGCTCCGCGCCGCGGCCCCAGCCGGAGATGCTCCGGGCTGCTTACTGGCGCGCCGCCCGCGACGGCGTGCGGGGCCAGAGCATCGATCTGCCCTCGGGCCGCCTCCAACCGGCCACCCGATATCTTGAGCAACTCTGGAACACCGCCCTGCCCCCCTTGTCCCCCACCGACCGCACACACGTCCGGACGGCCCGCCGGCAACATGCCGAACAAGCCAATGGGGCCGACCGCCAGCGAACCGCCTACCGCCGCCGCCATAGCCACCACGACGTCGTCGAACACCTCATCGACACCTACCTTGGCAAACCGCCAGTCAAGACCGACCCTTCAAGGACCTAGCTGTGTTGTCCGGGCAGGTTGGAGCCGCACCCTTCGACGGCAGGGCCTCCTCACATCGGCCAAACCGCTGTTAGAGAGGAACGCTTCGCGCATGTCGGCCGGGGTGAGCATGACGAACAGCGGCAGGCCTTTGGATCTGCCCGATCAAGGGTCGTTTGTGAGAGAGGGGGTGTGGTCGTCGGACGGTCGCCCCTCTCGACTCTCGGCGAATTCGTCCGGTTGGTCCCTGCCGGAAGGCCGGAAGCGGGCGAAGGTGATCGGCTTGCTCCGTCCCCGTTGATCACCACATGCGCACGGGGGACCGGGTCGATGGTCCCTCGGACGCCAAGAGGAGAAGCACCTGATGTTCAGGCACAATCCACGCGGTGACGCCCGGTTGGCGGACGGCCGCGATCACATGGGCGCAGCGCGAGCAAAGCTGGCCCTGCGAGCACTGCTGCTGGCAATCCTGACCATGGTTCTCGCGGCGCCGACCGGAGAGGCCGTGCAGCGCGTCGCCCACCCGACCATGCCTGCCGCAGACAGCACCGCCACACCGGACGGCGGGGCGACCGAGGACCGGCTCAGCCGGCCCACCGTCACGCAGCTCGGATCGTTCGGCGGAATCAGCTACGTCCGGTACGACGGCGTCTTCGAGGGCGCCACCTCGACCGGGCGATTCCGCGTGCCCTACCGGATCAGCGCGCCGGCGGACACCAGCCGCACCAACGGCACAGTCGTCGTCGAACCGTCACACTTCGTCGTCGGCCTCGGCGCCCTCGATGTATACCTGCGCCCGGATTTCCTCTTCCGCCGCGGATTCGTGCACGCAGGCATCGGCTGGAGCACACTGGGCAACCGCATCCTCGACCCGTCGGTACCCGGCACCTTCATCGAAGGCGGCGTCGAGGACGAGGGCGCCAGGACGGACGACGAGATCATCACCGAGTTCGCGAAGGCGCTCTCGCAAGCGCGTCCCTTGGTGGGCAAGGTGTCCCGACGATACGCCACCGGTTTCTCAGACAGCTCCTACCCGATCATGCGACTGATTCATTCGGGAGCCGCGAACGGTGTGTTCGACCTGGCAGTGCCGATCACCACGGAGGGCTTCGACCCCCAGGCCGACCTGGTCGCCGGCCGGTACACCGGCAAGATCATCGTTGTGAACTCGGAGTTCGACGACTCGACGAGCCTGCTCGACCGCGGCGTCGCCCCCAAGCGCTACCGGTTCTATGTCGTGGCGGGAAGCCCGCACATCCCGGACCCACTCGATGCCCCGCTGGACCTGCCGTTCCCGGTGCGCGGCCTGACCCCGGCGACCTTCGTGCCCGCCCTGCGCGCACACTTCCTCCAGGGACATGACTGGGTGCGCAAGAATTCCGTCCCTCCGACGAGTACCCAGCTGCGCACGCTGGACGACGGCACCATCGCCCGTGACGCCACCGGCAACGCGATCACCGAGGACCGCACCGGTCGGCGCGTTCCCCGGCTGCCGTTCGTCGAGCTCGGCGAGGCCCGGTTCATCACGGGCTTCGTCGGTAGCTACGACAACGTGCGAACGGTGCAGCAGTTGGGCTTCCCCACCCACCGGGCCTACCTCAGAGCCTTCGCCGCCAAGCTCGCCGCCTACGAGAAAGCGCGCTACATCCTCCCCGAGGACGCCGCCGTCATGCTCCGGCGGGCATCGCTGTGCCCGCCTCTGACATTCACGGAGACCTACCGCGACCACTACACCGATTTCGTCGCCGTTCGGCCCTGCGCGGCCTCATAGGCTGCCTTACGTCGGGGACGCGCGCCTTGGGGCCCTCGCCGACGCCCCTGACCCCGTCCCTGACGAGCTCCACGACTGGCTGAAGCGGTGGGAAGAGGCCGGGCGCCCCACCGCCGCCCTTGGGATGTCGGACTCGGTGGGGCCCCGGCATGGTGTGCAGCAGGTCGAGTCTGAGCTGCACGGCCTCCGTGGCTTCCGACCGCTGGCCGGGGACGCGGCGGCGCAGAGCGACGAGGTGAGGGCCGAGCTCCCTGGCCCTGCGCTGGTCCGGAATCCGCTGCCACTGGTGACGGGCCCGGTCCAGCCAGTGGACGGCCTCAGCGGATCGCGGCCCGTAGGTGTGCACGGCCCATCCCTCCCACTGTGCGGCGAGCGACGTGGCCCGGCCGTGCTGCCCGGCATGCGCAGCGGCAAGGAGCGCCGGAAGCGGGTCTGCATCCACCGCTACGGGAGACGGTGCCGCGGGTGTCGGACCTGGCGTCGGCGTGGCGTCTACGGCGAGCAGTAGTGGCCGGTCGCGGCCGGCTTGGGCGGCGGCTTTCGCGTGGTGCTCGGCCGGCGGCGGAGTCAGTCCGCTGCACCGGATACTGGCCATCCCCTTCAGACAGGCGGGATCCGCGACGCGGGGACGCGGCAATGCAGGGGAGATTCGGCCGTAGGACGATGCGCCGTAGCCGAGTGTCAGACCCTCTACGGAGATCTTCTGCCAGGCATCCGGGACGGCAACCAAGCCCACGAGGACCGTCGTGGTCCCCGACCGGCGTGGCTTCAGCCAGCTCGCCGGCCAAGCCCACGGCAGCGCGGTGTAACGCAGGGTGGACGGGGTTGTCCGTGCCAGGGCCAGATGAATGCCGTGCTGTCTGGAGTCGAGATGGATCTGGCCGGCGATGACGAGAGTGAGGCCCGCCACCCCTGGGCCGCCCAACCATGCGAAGGGCTCGACCATCCCGTCCCAGGAACGGAAGGCCAACCAAAGGGCGCTGACCGCTCTTTCGTGATGACTACACCGAGAGGACAGCCGCGGCCAGACCGGACAGGCGCCTGAGCAGCACCGGATGTGCGCGAGCTCGGGCCCTTCGACATGTCGTACGTCGAGTACCTGCGGGCCTTCCTGAACAGGAACAGCGCCAGTCCCGAGATCATCCCGGGTCTCGACCCCGCGGCACCAACCCCTCGGACCGCCGCCTGCGCTGGGCAGAGCTCGCCCGGCGGACCGGCGATCCCCTGGTCGCCGAGAGACTTCTGCCCTGCCACACATCCTTCCCTTCGCTCCGCGAGCCGGGCGGCTGGCCTGTCGGCATCACGGGTCCGTCCGAGGGCGGCCCAGGGCCGCTCCGACTGGAACCGGCTGGTCGAGATCCTCATCGAGCACAGCCCGCAAGGCGCGGACACCCGCTGCCTGGCCTACTACACCCCGCTCGTGCTCGGGGCCGAGGACTTCGACAACCTGCACGTCCGGGCCGGCCGGCTCGCAGATGCCGAGGCCCTCTACGACCACCCCGAAGAAGACTCGTGCGGCCCGTCCAACCTCTGGGCCCACGACCGGTCCTGGGTCCTGTGTACGGACTACGACTTGTGGGCCACCAAGGTCGCCGGCCCGGCCCCGCTCGTCGAGGCCCTCCTCAACGACTGGGAGATCGAGGCCGTACGACTGCCCTGGGCCCCCTGATCCGACCACCCGACCTGGGATGGCGACGGTCGCCCCCGTTCCCCACCTCGGCCCGGATGGCCGGCCTCGCCGGCGAGCTTTCCGCTCGGGCACGGCCCGCAGTCGGCGACGCCCGCGCGGTGCGCGCCGAACCCGTACGGGAGGCGGTAACCAGGCTGCTGCGGCACCATCTGACTGGCGGCAGCGATCCGTGATTCGGGCTGGTGCGCCCGGGATCGGAGCCAGCTGATCGATCTTGGCCGGCCACCGTGACCCTCTGTCGGCGTGCAGGTGAACCAGATCAAAGTGCTCAGTCGTAGACGTGTTGAGGCAGCACCCGGCGCGGCAGTGGCTGACGCCAGTCACCCAGCCGGGCGACGAGGATCCGGCGAGCCAGAGTCCGCACCTCGCCCCAGGTGGCATCGGCAGCCAGTGCGTCGGCCCACCGGCCGGCGTGACCACAGCCGTCCGTCTCACCGACGAGCCGACCGATGGCCTGCAGATCCTGCAGGGCTTCCGATTCGAAGGTTCCTCGGTCCGCCATTCCCGTCGCCAGATGGAGGCTGAACTCGACTTCTTCTGCGACGGCGGCGGTTGCGGTCCTCACCTGGTGCTCGCTGGCCCAGACCTGCTGGTCCGAAGCGTCAGCAGCAAGGAAGGTCAGCAACGGCGCTATCCAGCGCTGCCAGTAATCGCTATCGAGGCTCATGCGAGCAGGGTCGCACCAAGCCACTTCTGCACCTACCGCAGCCCACCGGCTTGGGCACGTTCATCGGCCAGTACGCCGACAGCGTCACGAAATGTCCGCCACAGTCCTGCCACTCCCCACCCCCTGCTCAGGAGGTGGACAGACCTGCTCATGCGCCGAACCTCGGTCGCTCCCTCTCACATCTCCCGGAAGATCAGAGCGGCACCGAGGGCCGCTTCAGCCGGTACGAAGAGCTCCCCTCGGGAAGTCTCCCCCACGGGCAGTCCGTTCTCTGCCAATAGCGCACGCACCCGAGCGATGTCGGGGACGGCAACTGTGCAGGAGACGAGCGCCGGGAGTGCGGGCGGATCCTCACCCGGCAGCAGATCCAGGAGGGCGGCCCTGGTCAGGAGGGTGACCGGCTCCTCTGCCGAGATCGAGCCTCCTAGATATCGCTCGTACCGCTCGCGCACCAGGGGAAGTTGTCCGTCAGGTACGCACAGCACCGCCTCGACGAGGTCCTGGGCGCCGTTGGGGTGGTCGAGGTGGCGGGTGTGCTGGAATTCCGGGTCCAAGTCGGCGACGACGCCGACCCGGCCTTCTGGCGCACCGTCGATCTCCAAGTAGCGGACGGGTTCCGTGCGCACGCCATTGGCGGTCTCGACTGGTCGGCCTACGGTGTTAACCCCGCCGTGTTCGACACCGACAGCAGTGAGCCGGTTCGCCGTGCCGTCGACATCCGCCGAGGCAAACATCAGGATGTGAAGTCCTTCGAACCGATCGCGCCATCCGGCGAGTTGGGCGCTGGTCTCCTCGATTCGCGACATGAGCAGGGGAAGCTTCTCCGGAGGCGCCTGGAGGGGAACGATCCGCGCATCGGGTGGCAGGCCCTCTCCGTTCCCGGGCTTCAGCGGGGTCACCAACTCGACGAAGCTGCGGGAGAGGTCGGCGTGGGTGTTCGCTGCCCCGAAGGGCTCGGGCGCGGTTCCCTCACGGGGCGCCAGCGCCGGCACGCTGGGTGGCGGAACGTGAAATCCGAGCCGCCGGTAGAGCGCTATGGCTTGGGCCATGTCGCTGACGACGTGGCCGACGTGATGTAAGCGTGTGATGTCGTGAGGCATGAAGTCACCGTAGACCCACGCACAGGAAGCCCGGGGAGCCGACCAGGGCAAGGCAATTCAGGGCTGTGGCGTACATCGCGCGACAGTCAACAGAGCAGCGGCCGGTCCAGCACCGGGTCCGGCGTGCCGTGTCCACGTGCGGACGCGATGGACTGAGGAAGGGAGCATGGAAATGTGGCCCAGGTCCTCGCGGTTCAAAAGTGCGACGAGGGAACGGCCTCGACGGACCTCCACAGCTGCGCATGTACCGGTGGAGACCAGTATGTCCTCGGCTAGAAGCAGAGCATCTACCAGATTGGCAGCACATCCGTGAGACGCCGGCGCGTTCTGACCGTCGACCGCTCGAACCTGGTAGGTGTTCCGGCCGCGCGGATCATCCAGAACCTGGACGTCGGACCGTGAAAGGGAAAGAACCAGACGTTTCCCGTGGAACGTACTTCCGGATCCAGAAGCAGGCTATGCCACCGGCCTGGGTGAGAACGTTCACCCCGGTCACGTCGAGAAGAGTGGGTGGTCCTACCGACCGCGCCACGTGGCAACGGAACCCGTACCGGTGCCCATCGGAATCCATGCGCCCTCCTTGTGTCGAGCCACCTGACCCTGCCCCCTGCCAAGCCGTCACCAAGTATCCGGCGGGCTTCGGAGAACGCCGATGCCTTCCGTTGATCCGGCCTGCGGCAGCCGGGCGGTGAGCATCGCGCGATAGGTCGATGCCGGAGGAGAACGCGGCGTCGAAGGCCTCGGTGCCCAGAGCCGCGAGGACCGCGGCGGTGATGCGCTCGACGTCGCCGCGTTCTGCCTGCGGGAGCGGGGCACCGGAGGATTCCCAGGCCCGGGACGCCGTGCCGAGGAGGCGGGCGGCCCGCACCGGTTGCCCCGCGAGGGCGTACGCCCCCCGGCGAGGCCCTCGGGGACGAGCTGCTCTGGCGGACGGTTCGATGCGTCAGGAGGGGGCTTACGGCTGCGCCGGAAGCGCACGTCGGCGGCGGTCCGGTGTCGGTGGCGCCGTGTCCGTACGGACGGCGAGTGCGATGACGAGGACGAACGCGGCAAGTGCGGCGAGGCTGCGTGCGATGTTGTGGTTCTCCCACCGTTGGAGAAGCTCGGCATAGTTGGCTGGTGGTGTGGTGACGGACCAGACCTTCCTCCACGATCACTTTCACGACCTTCCCTTGTGCGGGTAGCCGATCTTCAGGATGTGGCGGGCACCATCACGCGGCTCCGGGGTCGTGGTGGACGGTCGGCTACCGGTGGAGTTCCCACAGGCACAGGGTGCCGTCTGTGCTGCCTGATAGGAGGAAGCGGTCGTCGGGGGTGAGGGCGATGCCGTAGACGTCGTCGGTGTGGCCTTCCAGGGTCCGCACGCAGCGACCGGTCGCCGTGTTCCAGATGCGTATCCGGCCGTCGTCCTCGCCCGAGACGGCGAAGCGGCCGTCGGAGGTGAACCGGGCCGTCAGGACCTCGTCGGACCGGTCGTCGGGATGCCCTGGCGGGCGGGTGCGTCGGCCCCGTACGTCTTCGAAGGTGCGTACGACGTCACCGGTGGCGGCGTCCAGAAGCCAGAGCGTTCGGTCCTGGCGCCTGCGGCCCCAGAGCGTACGGCCCGAGGGGGCGGAGCCCCGGTGGTCCCCTACGGCAAGCACGAGGCGGCCGTTGGGGCTCAGGCACACGGAGGAGACCCATGAGCCCGGGTTCGGGAACGCGGCGCACTCCCCGCTGTCCACGTCCCAGACCCGGATCTCGCCGTCGAGGCCGGCCGACACCGCCCGGCGTGCGTCCGGGCTGAGCCATACCGTGGTCGCGATGACCGTGTGGCCGGTCAGCGTCCGTGTGCACGTTCCGTCCGAGAGGTCCCATATCCGCAAGGCGAAGTCTCCACAGACACCCAGGGCGAAGCGGCCGGTGCCGCTGAAGGCGACCGTTCCTCGGCCGTCCATCGCGCCCTGGCTGCGATCGAAGTACGGGCCTCTCAATCGGGCCTGCCGGCCCAGCGGGTTGCGGGTGTCGATCCAGGCCACCGCGCCGTTGACCGTGCACCGCATGAACTTCCCGCCGCCGCACGCCAGCACCCAGTTCCCTGGGATGGCGACTCCGCTCTCCCCCGTGCCACGGGTCCCCAGGGTCCGCAAGAGCGTTCCCGTGGCGAGCTCCCACAGCCGTACCGGCTCGTTCCCGCCGCCGCACAGGCCGTGCCGCCCGTCCGGGGAGATCGCGACCGCGCCTCGTTTGAAGGATCCCAGCAGGGTGTGGATCAGGGCCGCCCCGCGGGGTCCGCTCTCCAGCCAAGCACCCTCCCGCAGGTCGTCCGCAACCCCGTCGCCGTCGCCGTTGCCGTTGCCGCCCATGGCCCCCACCCCGCACCCTCGGTCCAACAGTCGCGGCCCAGTCTGCCCGATCCGACTGACAGGCCGGCGGCACACGGACTCGCTCACGTACGTCACGCGGGACCGGAACGGGATCGCCGCTCCGGGCTTCTGCTCCTCCGTGAACCGGGGACGGGGCCGCTGCCGGGCGGCGTGGTAGTTCGGTGAGGACGGTGACGGCCACGCCGGGCGTCCGAGCGGCCGCGCGCAGCACGGCCGTGCGTGCTGGCTCCCAGGCGGGAGCCACCGCGTCGAAGAGGACGGCATGAAGATCGCGGGGGATCAGCGCGTCGGCGGTGATCCGCGTGGCGAACGCCGGTTCCGCGCCCGCGACCGCAGAGGCGGCGGCCGCGGAGCCTGCCGAGTACCGGGACGCCGGCTGCCGGCCCTTCTCCGCGAAGCCGGTCTGCTCGACCGGCGCGCAGCCGGGCATGTGACCGGGCAGACTCACCACCGCGGACTGCTGGGCGGCCTTCCCCTTTCGGATCTCGCCTGACAGACTCCCCCGGCCGCAGCTCTCGAACAGCCGCACCGGCGCCTCCGGCTACGGCGTGCGTTCGGAAGCACAGGGTGCGGCCCTGGCCACCAGGGCCGCCACGGGGGCCGCACTCCGACGGCGCGTCCCGCCGGGCGATGCCCGTGGCCGGAACCAGGCTCCACTCCCCCGTGCCGGTGGAGCCGAAACCGCCGGCGAACCGCCTCCCTTCACCCGGCGCCCCCTTCCAAGATCGCCCGGTATCGGGCACCGCTTGTGACCGAGCGCGACAGATGAACGGCCTGGACAACGTCCATTCTCAACGGTGCGCGCTCTGTGCACGGCGGGGCATGGCCGGCGTGCGCCTCTGCATCGGGGGTCAGAGCCAGAGCCGAGGCCCGAGGCCGGGGCGGGGGCCCGAGTCGGGGCCGGGGTCAGCGGTGCGGAGTTGCGTGTGGGCCAAGGGGGTGCGCGGGGTTTCCGGGGGTCGGGGTAGCTTCGGGGCATGCGTCAGTCGTCGGTGTCATCGCCCTTGACCGAGTCCGAGGTCGCCCTGGTCGAGCGTGAGCTCGGGGTTTCCTTCCCCGCCGAGTACCGGGCGTGTCTGCAGGAGGAGGCGCCCGCCCAGCAGGTGTTCCGGCCGCGCCGGGTGGAATCCGGTTGGGATTGGGGGTTCGACTGGTACTGGCCCGCGGAGTTGGTGCGGTTGCCCTTCCCCCACCCCGACTCGTACGCGCGGGCGGAAGACGAGCTGGCCGCGCGCGAACCGCTCCCGGAGGACTTCACGGACGTGCGGGAGCACATCGCGGCCTACGACGCGTGGGACCAGGAGTACGAGGTCTTCCAGGACGCCAAGACCGCCGGGGCCGTGCTGCTCCAGGAGAACGGCTGCGGCTTCAGTACGCTGCTGGCGGTGTCAGGTCCCCTCGCCGGCACGGTGTGGTGGGACGGCCGCGCCTCCTGTGACCTGATCCTCCCGCTTTCCCTCGACCACCCGGGCGGTGCCCGACCGGTCACCTTCGGCGAGTGGCTCCGGCACGGCTCATGGCCGTTGCTGCCGCCGAACTGGGGCCGACCCGACTCGGAGTAAGAGGAACTCCAGGGCGAAACGGCCCAGCCGGCTCAGCCATGGCGAGGGCTACCCTGCCCGCCACCTCACATACACAGCACGACAAGTCCAGTGCTCATTGGACAGATGCAGTGCTCAGTCACATGTCCTGTCGCAGTGAAGGTTGAGCATTCCCACTGAAGTCCGAGTGGCTGAAGGAAGCGGTCCCGGAAATGCAGGTGGCGTTCAGAAGTCTTCCGGGGCCGGCAGGCGCGCACGATCGCTACGCACTCCTCATGGTTTGGCGTCTGCCACCGGTCTGGGGCTGGTCATGAGCCACCCCTGTAGACGGAGGCAGTGATTCCGGTTTCGGGGGTGGCGATGTAGTCTCCTGCACCATGTCCCGCCTCCTCAGCCGCGCCATCGGGCTCGCCCTACTCCTCGTCGCCACACTCATAGGCACGTACGGCACCCAAACCTTCGCCACATCCGTGGGCCTTGCCGGCACCGGAGGCACCCTCACCGTTACCGGTTGCCGGGTCGACGTCTCGTACAGCGACCGTGACCGCGACGCCGACGACCGGCGCGAGACCCGGCGGTGCTGGGGGCAGTTCAGCGCTGCCGACGGCTCGGCCGCCGACCCGCAGCATGAGCTCGTCAGCGACGAGGCAGTGCCGGGAGACCGCATCGAGGTCCGCGACAACGGCACGATCTACATGGAACGGAATGTGGGATCGGTGGCAGGGAGCTCCGCCATCATCTTCGTCGCGCTCAGCATGTTCGTGATCGGAGGATTGATCCTCGTCACCGGTAACCACCCCTCCCCGGGGAACATCGAACAGATCCGGCGCTTCAACGCCGCAGTGCGCGCCCTTCGGTATGGCCGACTCGCCTTCTTCACCTGCTTGGGGTCGTTGGCCACAGCGCTGCTCGGCTTCGGGCTCGACGAGCTGCTCTGAGCACAGGCTTGAGATGCAGCCGAGCAAGATCCGCCCCAGACAGGTCGCAGACGCTGAGCCGTGAGGAGCGCGTAGCGATCGTCGGCGGCTGTCCCAGCCCAAGACGGCCCTCGGCCGCCGTCCATGAGGAGCGCGTAGCGATCTGGCGCGCCTGGGTGCTCCGTATCTCGCTCAGGCCGCTGTTTGGTGCTGGTATCCGCCCCCGACGGCCCGCGGACGCTGAGAACCCGTCCTCCCGGGCACCGCATCCCGGCCCAGGGCAAGGCACACGAGGCGAGAGGCCCTCACGGCGACGCGGCACCACCATCACCCCCGCCGGAACCTCATCCGCTTCCTTCACCACGGCCTCCCGGGCCGCAACGGCCGGACCGTTCAGGACCTCGCCCACCGTCTCCCGCGCGATCACCAGCCGCTCCAGACGGCCTTCCGATAGGTTCGGAACAACAACGGGTTCTGAGGTCGCCGCTGTCGACGGGGAGGAGACGGACAGCTCCGGCGTGCGAAGGCGCGGCATGGTGGCAGGCGACGAGAGCGACTGGGGCAGGGCATTGACCGCGATGCGCACGCTCAGCGAAGTGCACGGCGCGGAGAATGTGCGGCTTGTTGTCTGGTTCCACTGATCACGCAGGCTGGTCAGCTTCGACGTCATGGCCTCGGGCGTGCCGCCCGGCCGTTCCCAGTTGGTCTTCGGTACCTCGTCGTCCCACGCCGTCTGTCCACCCGCCCTCGCAACTTCGTGGGCGGTCAGGCGGACGCCGGAGCGAGGGTAGTGGCGACGGACCGCTTGCGAAGTCCTTCTGCCAGATGCGCCATTTCCACAGACGTGCCGACCAGGCCGACTCTCCTCAGGTCGGCGGCCGTCAGCCGGGCTTCGGCCAGTGACAGCTGGTGTATCTCCCGCAAGGCTCGCAGCACGGGCACGAGGCTGGTCTCCTCGGGCCGCCAGGCGAAGCCGAGCGGGCCCGTGCTCGGCCGGCAGCGCCTGCCTGACCTCTTCGGGAGCTGGGCCCGCGCCCATCTCGCACCATGCGTTGGGGCAAGACAGGCACCTCCCTCGATGCCCCAGCGTAGCTGTCCCCGGTCGATGAACTGCCCGACGTCGCGGTCCAGCACACCACCACACGTCCCCCACTGTGAGGTGATCTTCACTCCCTGGGTGGCGGTGATCCGGCTGGCTCCCCGCAGTCGAAGCGGTCGTCGGATCGCGGGACCGATCGGGCGCCGGGGCCGTAAGGCTCGCCCGCCTCCCGCCTCCCGCCTCCCGTGGCCCGGCCGGTGAGCTCAGCGGAGCAGCAGGTCGCGGATCGCCTCCGTGATCTCGTCGGGCGCCTCCTCGGCCATGAAGTGCCCCGCTCCGGTCAGCCGGTGGTCCAGGTCCGGCGCCCACGCGTGCCAGAGCGCGGCGGCATCGTAGCCCAGTCGCGCGCCCCAGTCCTGCTGGACGACCGTCACGGGCATGGCCAGTTGGGAGCCGGCGTCCTGGTCCGCCTGGTCGTGGGTGACGTCGATGCCCGCCGAGGCCCGGTAGTCCGCGACGATCGACGGCACGGCCGCGGCGCTCGCCCGCAGGTACGCGGCGCGGACCGGTTCCGGTATGGCGGCCGGGTTCCTGGCCCAGGCGTCGAGGAAGGAGCCGAAGAAGGCGTCGGCGCTGTTGGCGATCATCGTCTCCGGCAGCCCCGGCGGCTGCGCCATGAGGAACAGGTGGTAGCCGACCGACGCCGGGACACCGTGAAGGACGTTCCACATGTCCAGGGTCGGCACGACGTCAAGGACGCCCAGGTGTGTGAGGGTCTCGGGATGGTCCAGCCCCGCCCGGAAGGCGACCAGAGCGCCCCGGTCGTGGCCGACCAGGGCGAAGCGTTCATGGCCGAGTGCCGCCGCCAGGGCGACGACATCGGCGGCCATGGTGCGCTTGGAGTACACCTCGGGGCCGGTGGCCGCCGGCTTGTCGCTGGCGCCGTAGCCGCGCAGGTCGGGACAGATCACCGTGCGCTCGCCGGCGAGCCGCTCGGCGACGTGCCGCCACATCAGGTGGGTCTGTGGGAAGCCATGCAGCAGCACGACCGGGCTGCCGTTGCCGCCGACGGCGGCAGCCAGCTCCACTCCGTCGGTGCCGGGCAGACGGACGTGGTCGAAGCCGGGGATGATGACAGTCATAAAAGACCCCTTCCTTGGGTCGGTGGACCGGCGAAAGCCTTGGTCCGGGTACTGACGGGTTCAGCGTGGGCGACGGCGATCAGCAGCCGATCAGTACGCGTCGGCGCGAGCGACCCGCGGAACGGAAGATGGAGGGCATGCAAATCGACGTACTCGGTGCCGTGCGGGCCCTTCACGACGACGGCACCCCGGTCGACCTGGGCGGACCCCGCCACCGTGAGGTACTCGCCCGGCTTGTCGCCGCCGGGGGACGGATGGTAGCCACCGACACCCTCGTGGACGACCTGTGGGCCGATCCGCCGGTGCGCGCAGTGGGTGCGTTGCGTACGTTCGTCGCCGCGCTGCGCCGCGCCATCGAACCTGGCCGGCCGCCCCGCACCCCGCCGCGCGTCCTCGTCACGGAAGGCCCCGGCTACGCGGTGCGCCTACCGCGCGACACCGTAGACGTCCACCGTTTCGAGGACGCCCTGGCCCGCGCCCGGCGTACTCCCGATGCTCTGACCGACCTCGACGCGGCCCTCGCGGCCTGGCGCGGCTCCGCCTACGCCGACGTGACCGGCTCCGCGTGGGCCCAGCGCGAACGGGCCCGGCTGGAAGAGCTGAGGCTGGAGGCGGTGGAACTGCGCGCCCGCCTCCTCCTCGACTCCGGTTCAGGAGCCGAGCTGGTCGCCGAACTGGGCGCCCACGTCACCGAACACCCCTGGCGTGAACCGGCCTGGGGGCTGCTGGCCCGCGCACTGCACCGGGCAGGCCGTCAGGCAGACGCACTGGCCACCCTGCGCCGCGCCCGCACGATGCTCGCGGACCAGCTCGGGCTCGACCCGGGTGCCGGCCTCCGGCGCCTGGAGACGGACATTCTCCGCGGAGCTACGACGCTCCAGCCCCCACGTACCGTCTGGACCGCAGGCGTACGACTCGGACCGCGCACCACCGTGGAACTGGCGCGCACCCTGGCCCTGGCGGGCGGTGACGCCCTCATCCACTCGCGGCGCGACCGGCTCGCCGCCGTCCGGGCGGCGGAACGCACCGGAGACATCACTCTGACCGCGCGCGTCATCAGCGCCTACGACGTGCCCGCCCTCTGGAGCCGGGCCGACGATCCCGACCAGTCCCGCGCCGTCGTCGCGGCCGCCGAGCGTACGCTCACCGCGCTCGGCACCGACGGCCCCGCCGAACTGCGCGCCCGCCTGCTGGCTACCGTCGCGGTCGAGAGCCGCAGCGCCGATCTGTCCGCCACCGAACGCAGGCGCGCCGGGCAGGCGGCGCGCGAGGCCGAGGCGCTGGCCCGGGAGCTGGGCGATCCCGCCCTGCTGGTGTTCGCCCTCAACGGCGTCTTCCTCCAGTCCTTCACCCGGCCCGGGCTCGCGGCGGCACGAGACGTGACCGGCTCCGAGATCCTGGACCTGGCCACCCGGCACGAGCTGCCGGACTTCGCCGTGCTCGGCCGGCTCATCCGCCTGCAATCCGCCTCCGCTCTCGGCGACCTCGACGCCGCGACCGCACACGCCGAGGCAGCCGAGCAGCTCGCCGTCAGCACCGAGGCCCTGCTCGTCCCCGTCCTCACCGGCTGGTTCCGGGCCCGGGCCACGGCCGCCCGCAGTACGGAACCGGGCGGGCCGACCGCCGCCACGGCCGCGGCGCACTACCGCGCCGCCGAAAACGCCCTCGCTGGGACAGCGGGCATGCCGGGGCTGCACCGGGGCCTGTTCGCCCTCGCCCTCCTGGGCCTACGTCTCCTGCACGACCGTCCCGCGCCCACCGACCCCGCCCTCGACTGGGGCCCGTACCACCCCTGGACGCACCCCTTGGTGCTGCTTGCCCGCAACCGGGACGAGGAGGCCCGTGCCGCCCTGGCCATGGCGCCCGAACCACCGCCTGATCACATGCAGGAGGCACTCTGGTGTCTGACCGCCCACGCCGCCGCCCGCCTCGGCGAGCGCCCGGTCGCCGCCCGCGCGGCAACGGCCCTGCGCGCCGCCCGCACCGAACACGCGGGCGGGGCGAGCGGGATGCTGACGCTGGGGTCGGTGGCGCGGTACCTGGCGGAGGCGGAGGCATGCGCCGACAAGAGATGACCGGCACCCTCCGCGGACCCGCTCCCCCACCTGCCCGTCCGACCTCGACCGGGCAACGCGACCCCCGGACCGGCCCAGCCGGTGTCGAAGTGAGATCACGAGCCGGTCCGACCGATGACGAGCTGAGGTCTGCGCTTCGGTACGCCGACTCGGCGTCATGGCCCGCCAGGGCAGCGTGGCCATCGCCTCCAACGAGTCGTTCGGCGGCTGGACCAAGACGTTCACCGACCCCCGCCTCTGCGCGGCCCTCGTCGACCGCCTCACCTTCAACGGCACCATCATCGAGACCGCACCGACTCCTACCGGCTCGCCGGCACCCGAGCTCGCGCCGAGGAGTCGGCCAAGGCCGGATGACCTCTGCCGCTTCCTGCCTCGGTGCCTGATTCCGAGCTGGGGCCGGGGGTCCTACATGCCCGTCCAACGGTGGCCGGGATGCGATGTCCGAGTGTGGGCCTATCGTCGTGAGTAAGCGAGAGATGAACATGGCCGGCTGGTGGGGAACCCGAAACCGTCAGCGTTGAGCCGGATGGTGGCGAACCTCGGCCGGGGCAACGCCTTCGTCATCGTCGAGCGAGACGACGATGAGGCGGACGGCGACTGGGCCGCCGCGACCGCTGAGAAGGTGCGGGGTACAGGCCGAGAATCCCAACGACAACCTTGTCGGCGTCGGCCACCGGGGCCGCGTGGTCATCGTTCGGAACAGCTGACAGCACTTGGTGCACGGCCCGCGAGCCAAACGGCGATCCGCTCCTGCAACTCATGGTCAGAGTTGTCCTCCCACGACGCGAACCATTCCAACTGCCGCAGGATGTTCTCCGAGCGGTCCGGGTGGCCCACCGCGACTACATCAACGCCCCTCTCACCCGTCGAGCAACTGATGTACACGCTGCTGTCGAGCGCCATCATGCCGAAGCCCGGATGGCCCGCGTGAATGCCGAGGAACGCCGATGCCGCACCCCGGCCCATGATGTCCCAGCGCTCCAAGAGCCGGACCTGGGTCCAAACCATCGGTGCGGCACGGCGGCCCCAGTGCAATTCCTGCAAGAAGTCGCCGTGTGTACGGGTGCCCTCCGGAAGCAGGACGAGGAACTCGCGCCGCTGGTTGAAAAGACCCGAGGAAACAGCCAGGTCGTACCAGGCCTCGTTGAGACGCTCGACAAGCCGTGGGGTCTCGTACCGGTGAGAGAAGCCACCGACGATGTCCTCGGAACCATATCCGAAGACGAACGGCATCGTGCCGTCCGGCACCGCGTTCGGGATCACCTCAAGGCCGGCCCGCCGCAGCGGCCGATACATCTTGCGTTCGCGCTCCTGGATACCCACAAGTCAGTGTTTTACCAGCCCGGCGCGCCAAGATTCGCCCGATCAGCGCTCCCGTTGCCCGACCTCCCGGGATTGGACCGGTGCTCGGATCAGCCGCGTGATCGGCCGGACAGGTCCTGGGCGACGTCCTCGCACTGGCCGAGGACAGCCCGGTCACCTGGGCCATCGACCTGAACGCCGGCGGCGGCGCTCTGCTGAGCTCTACATTCCTGGCCGCACCGTCCACCACGCTTCCCTGGCTACCGCGGAGACGGCAAGACCGACGCGAAGGACGCCTACGTCATCGCCGACCGTACCCGGGAAAGCACTGCCGCGGCTGTGGTCAACACCCTGGCCATGGCAGTTCGGCTCTGGACGATGAGATCGCTGAGATCGATGCGCAGATCGCGGTCCGTTTCCGTGAGCATCGCGACGCGGAAGTGCTTCTCAGCATGCCCGGCATGGGCGCCCGTTGCTGGGTGCGGAGTTCCGCCCAGATCGCTGCCCGTTTCTGCCGCACCTCGAAGGCCTTCCACGACCGCAAGAGAGGCGAAGGCAAGAGCCACAAGCAGGCGATCCTCGCTTCGGCCCGCCGCCGGCTCGACGTTCTGTGGGCTCTCATCCGCGACCGCCGCACCTTTGGACGTCGTTTCATTTGGTGAGCCGGCGGTGGCAGATGAGGGCTTCGGCTATGCCGACGAAGGCGAGGAAATGTTCGGTCTTGCGCTCGTATCGGCGGTGAGGTCGGCGGCAGCCGGCGAGCCGGGACACGGTCCGTTCGACGACCCAGCGGTGACGGCCGAGCCGCCCGGAGGACTCGATGCCACGATGGGCGACGCGGTGGCGAATGCCGCGTTTGCGGAGCCGGCAGCGCAGGTGGCTGTAGTCGTAGCCTTTGTCGGCGTGGAGCTTGCCAGGGCGCCGTCGGCGAGGTCCACGCCTGGACCGGATCGGCGGGATGCCCCGCACGAGCGGTTCCAGACCGAGGTTGTCGTGCGTGTTCGCGCCCGAGACGCCGAGCGAGAGCGGCAGTCCGTTCCTGTCGGTGATCAAGTGGATTTTCGATCCGGGCTTGCCACGGTCGGTCGGATTCGGTCCCATCAGGGGCCCCCTTTGCAGCCCGCATGCTGACGGAGTCGATCGCCCGGCACGACCAGTCCGGTTCCCCAAGGGCGCCGAGTTCGTCGAGGATGACGCGGTGGAGCCGGGCCCAGACCCGGGCCCGGCTCCACTGGGCGAAACGTCGGTAGACCGTCTGCCACCTCGGGCCGAAGATCGGCGGGAACTGCCGCCAGGTGCAACCCGAGGTCGCCGCGGAGATGATCGCGGCCAAGGCTTCGCGGTCACCCGCTCGACGCCTGCCGCCGCCCTGCGGGCGGATGACCTCCGTCGGCGTACCACCCGCCGGAACAGCACCCACAACTCGCCCGGCACCAGCCGCCCAACCAGATCCGTCATGCACCGTTCAACGAAGATCACGCCAGAAGAAGCGACCTCCAAGCACCCCATCCCCACCCAAGCCGGTCCATCTGCCGCCCCGTACACCGGCGTTGGTACAGTCCGCGATCACGGCGAGAAACACCTGGCTGACCAGGACTTCGGGTGGGGGCTCGCTGCTGTTCGCAGTGCTGGCGATCTGGACACTGCTGCTGCGGGCGGGCATGTCCGTGTACCGGCCGGACGTGGCCGTACTCGGGGCCGTGGCTCTGGTCCTGGGCGCCGTATGGGTGTGGTCGGGTTCCCGGCCGGTCCGCGTCGCGGCCCCCCGGCAGGCCGATCCCACGCCACCGCCCGCACGACTGCCCGTCGAGCCGCAGTGGATCCGCCGCATCACACCCTGGCTGCTGGGCGTCGCCGTGATACTGCCCGCCCTGTCCGTGGCGACCGAGCTGGCGATCCGGCCGGACGGCGACGACCTCAGGCGCATCGCCGCGATACAGAAGGCCGGCGCCGAAACCGCCGAGGGCACGATCGTCGACGTTCACCGGCTGACGAGAGACGACCCGAAAGTCGCGATGTTCAGCGGTGACGTGACGGTCGAAGTCCCCGTCCTCGCCCCGGACGGTCACCGGGTCACCGGGCGGGTCGCGGTGCGCAACGGCCACTTCGGGATGCAGGGAGGGGGGAGGGGCAGCTCGCCCAGACCCACGATCGTCCTGTACGCCCCCTCGGCACCCGAACTCGGCGGCGTGGTGGACTACTCCGGCCAGCTCGGCCGGTACGCGGATACGGACTTCCCGTTCGCGTTCTCACTGCCGCCCTATCTCACGGTCGCCGCCTTCGTTCCCGGCGGCCTCCTGCTGTTCATCTGGGTGCTGCGCGTGACCCGGTACGCCCCGAAGGCCGACGCTGCCGCCCGTGCCCTCCGCGAGGACGCGGCCGGCGGATCGGCCCTGCCCGCCGTCCGTGCACGGATCACCTCGGCCCGGCGCGGCGACCACGTGTCGCTCGGAGACGTCGACGGCACCGTCCGCGTGACCTCGGACCACAAGCTGCGCTTCGCACTGGAGGACGGCTCCGAGGTACTGGCCGCCAACCGCGGCGGCCCGCCCCACGCGCTCGCCCTGCTCGCGGCCACCATGGGCGAACGGCCGGGCTGGCTGTGTGGCGCCCGTAACTGGCGCCTGATCAGGAACAACCAGCCGGTCGTCTTCGTCACCGACGAAGGCGAGGTGGCGTGGCTGGAAGTGGACCGCGCCGACTTCGAGCGAATCCTCGCCCCCGCGACGCCCGTACAGCCCGACCCGAACCGCAGTACCGTCCTCGCCCCCACCCCCACCACCGTGCTGCCGGGCGCCCACTGGCCCTGGCTCGGCGGCCTGCTGCTGTCCTATGCCCTCGCCACCTACGTCCTGATGGTCCCGATGTCCTGGGGCGCCGCACTGTCCACGACCGCGGCCGCCGCGACCACCGCCGTCGCCGCCTTCGTCTTCCTGGCCCGCCGCCGAGCGGCCCTCACGGACCGCCTGGGCCACTGGGAAGTCCACGAAACCCGCGACCCGGACCTGGGCCCGGCCTAGGCACTGCCGGCGGATCAAGCTTCGGGGTCGAGGGTCCGGAGGTCGTAGAGGTAGGAGCGGTCGTCTTTGAAGCTGCGCCAGACGGTGGCCGGGGGTTCGGGTTCATCAGCGTGGCCATTGAGGGGATGGGCGGTGACGAGACCGTCAGCTATCTCGCAATGCCAGCCGTCGGTCGGAGACCAGACACACCACACGTGCCCGTCCGTTCGACGGTAGGCAGGACGTCCGTTGTGCTCGCCGTCGCGTTCGAAGTGGTAGAGGAGCCCGTCCATGTGGCGCACGAAGGTGAAGGATGTGAGTGCCGTCATACTTTCGGCACTGTATGGGACGACGCTGCCGGCGGCTGAGCAGTACTGGGCGTAACCAGATGCAGGGTGCGTCTCACGGGCGGAGCCAGAGCCGGACTGCGGCGACGGTGACCGTGACCGTGCCGTGGAAGACGCAGGCCCTTTTGTCGTAGCGGGTGGCGACGGCCCAGGGCGTTCTTGAGCCGGTTGATCGTTCGCTCGACCTCGTTGCGGCGTTTGCCGGCCGGGTACGCGGCCGTCCGCCCTGCGGTCGGGAACGGCGATGCGACTCCTTGACCAGGCCGAGGTCTCGCCAGCGGCGGAAGAACGGATATACGCGGTCCCACGGCGGAAATTCCGCCGGCATCGCCCGGTGGCAGTACGCCTCCGGCTGCCCGCCCCGCCCCTGCAGCCACCCCGGCGTGGGCAGCGCCAAGCGGACCTGGGCCCACTCGGCATCACTCATGTCCGACGGATACCGTCGCACACGCACGTCGTGGTCGGCCGCATTCCCTGTGCAGGAGACCCTGCCTCTACGCCTCCGCCGGCCCACGATCACCCGATCTGGATTCCCGTCCGATCGGCAAGAGCCCTGATCGTTACGACAACGGTCGGCGCACCGCACCGTAGTGCTCCGGCCGGGCTGACACTCACGTCCGGCTTCCCCCGCGCGGGAGAAGCCGGATGACCCGTGGGATGGATGTGATCAGCGCGGGTGACGCGGAATCTTGGAGCGTCGGCAATCCGGATATACGGGGGTCATGGTGGCCGTTCCTGCGAACTCGGAGGTCGGTGGCGTTCCCAAGCCGCCGACCGCAAGTCCGGGGCGGGTGTTGTGGTGGCGGCGGTGGCCTGTGTGGGCGCCCATCGTCGCTGCTGTGTGGGGCGTGTTGTACGCCGCTGTCGAGGTCACCTGGGCGGTGACGGGCACCACCGTGCCATGGAAGGAGCACTCGGCGTACGCGCCGGGGGTCCAGCTCTTCCTGGCGGCCCTCGCGCTCCTGGCCGGCGGCGCCTGCCTGGCCGGCACCCGAACGCTCGCCAGACTCGGCCGGGTTGCGGTGGCGACGGCACTGATCGTGGCGGTCCCGGTCTTCGTCGTGGGAATGAACGGGCTGCCGATCTATTTCGTGACGATTGTGACGCTCTCGGGGATAGAGAGCGCCACCGGGCTGACCCAGGTGCTGTTGAACACGGCCGGCGCCGCCTTCCTGCTCCTCGTCGGTTTGTCCTACCGCCGACGGCTGCGCGGCGACTGCCCGCTTGCCCACCCAGCCGCCTCCCGAGCCCCGAGGCGGACCCGCATCGCGGTGTACCTGCTCATGTGCGGACTCCTGCCGTGGGCGGGAACCAAGACCATCTGGACACTGGGCGGCGACGCGCTCGGCGTAGCGGGCGATGACTGGCAGAGGACGTCGATCGCCGGCGCGTCCGGGCCGTCGAAGGCAACCGCGTCGGCGGGCATCGACGTGACCGTGCCGGCCGCGATGGTCGGGATCTTCCTGCTGCTGGGGCTGCTGTACGTGTGGGGGCAGGTGTTCCCCACTGAACGCTGTTCTTGTCCGGACGACGGGTCCCGCGCCTGCTGCCCTTGGTTCCAGCCTGGCTGACCGGTATCCCCCTGGCGATGTAAGGGGCCGTCCTCATCATCATGGCCCCGCTCATGGCTGCCGGTGTGCTGCCCGAGATCAAGCCGGACCGGCCGTTCACCACCAGCTCGGGGATCACCTGGTTTGCCGAGTTCGGCGGCCTGGCATTCGGTGGTTTGGGCATCGGCCTCGTTGTGGCCGCCCGCTCCTATGCCGCCCGCACCCGCCCCGTCTGTGCCAGCGCCACGGCAACGGAGAGGCCCAAGTAGCCGGGTTCGACTTCGTGCTGCCTGGGCGACCGCTACCGCGAACGACACCGCAGGGGACGGATCCTGCTGCGGCCCACCATGGCCCTGGAGCTGCACCCGGATGTCCGCTGCCTGCACGTCGGCCGCCCGCAGGCCGGCGGGCCCGTGAATGCGATGTCCTGACCATCGGCGGTGATATCGGCACCGAAGGCACGCAGGGGTGCGACGTGGGTGTCGCGCCGGGGGTAGACCGCCTCGAAGACGTGGCTGGTGCCGGTCGCCTGGGTGAGTAGGGCGGCGAGCCGGCGGGGCGGTGTCGGTGGGCAGGCCGGGGTGCGGGCCGGTCCGGGCCTGCACCACGTGCCGCCCGCCTGCGCCTACGGCGGCGAGGATCCCGCCGTCGTAGGCGGTGAGGTTGAGGCCTGCGTCGGCGAGGACCTGGCGCTGGGCGTCGGGGAGTTCGGGCAGGCTGATGCCGTCGAGTTCGCACGGCCGCACCATCCACGCCGCCCTGCCTGCGCGCCGGCCAGTGCGGCGGAGGATGTGTAGCCGTGCCTGCTGTCAGTCAGTCCCTGAGCTTGTACTCGCAGGGCTTGGTCGACTTGCCGTCCTGATTGTCAGCGACCTGCTTGCCGTCGACCTTGATCGTGCACGGGGCCGGCTTGAGCATCCCGTCCGCGCCCTTGACCGAGCCGGGCACCACCGACACCGTGACGCCGACCTTCAGCTCGGCGCCCTCCAATTGCATGGACTCCGTCTTGGTCCAGGGCAGCGTCACCTGTTCGAAGTGGTTGCTGTTCCCGTTCCACATGACCTGCGCCGTGCCCGTGCCACCCACCTCGAAGACCACCTGATGCGGAGCACCCTTCGCCCCCGAGGACGAGCCCTTCGCCTCGCCACTTGCCGCGGTGCTCGGTGATGCCTTGCTCGCCTCGGCCGGGCCGGCGTCCTTCTTCTCGTCGCCACACCCGGTCACCAAGACCGCGGCCGCGAGCAGACTGATGGCGAGGGCTGCTGTCTTGCGCATGTGCGTACTTCCCCGTTGCTGAACTGATCGGTGCTGATGCAAAAGGAAACCGTAGATCATGGCGCCGCACCCGTGAGTACCGCCTGAGCCGGCCGTTCATCCCACGGTGTCGAGGAGAGCCCGTACGGAGGGGCGGCAGGCCTCCTGTGGTGTGGCTTGCAACAGCTCCCCGCCCGCCGGTACCCGCCCGGCATTCACGGACGAGGCGGGCCGCGGGCTGTTCTGCCAGGGCCGCGAACTGCTCGGCGGCGAAGGGATGCGGGCCTGGGCGGCAGTGTATGCCGCGGTCAGGGCGACCATGCCGGACGCATCCAGGACAGCTGCGGTCGGCCAGAGGCCGATGCCGGCTCCCCGTGCGCTTTCTCCGATCAGCCGCAGGGCGGTGTCCGCGCGGCCCGTACGGCGCAGCGGTGGTTCGGCCGCGCGCACCGCGGCGGCGAGGAGCACCGGTCGGCCGGAGTGGCGGGCCGCCGTCGCGGCTCGGACCGCGAAGGCGGCTGCCGCGTCCACCTCGCCTTCCTGGACTGCCGGCGCGTGGCCGGCACATCTCCCTTCGCTGAGAAGCCGTTGCCATAACGATCACGGAGTCTGTCGATCGAACGGGAGTCTCGATCGGGTGATCGCGGGCCCTGCCCGGCATGAGAGCAGGGCCTGCCGGTATACGGGGAAAATCCAGGGGAGCGGAAGGCCGCGCGCTGCTACGGTCGGGCGTCATGAGCTGGCTTCCCGATGACTTCGTCCACCCCGTCCTGGTACCGCTGCCGGGCGGTGGCCATCACCTGCGGCCGATCCGGGAGGCGGACACCCCGCTCGACTATCCGGCTGTGATGGGTTCGCGCGAGCGGCTGTGGACCATCTTCGGCCCGGCCTGGGGCTGGCCCGCGGCCACCATGACCTACGAGGCCGATCAGGCCGACCTGTTGCGGCACGAGAAGGAGATCGCCGCACACCAGTCTTTCAACTACGCGCTGTTCGACGCGGCGGAGACAGCTCTGCTCGGCTGCGTCTACATCGACCCACCGGAGAGGGCCGGCGCGGACGGCGAGATCTCCTGGTGGGTGGTGGACGAGCTGGTGGGCAGCAAGGTCGAGGAGGCCCTCGACGAGTTGGTGCCGCAGTGGATCGCCGCCGACTGGCCGTTCGAGCAGCCGCGCTTCCTCGGCCGTGAGATCTCCTGGTCGGACTGGCTCGCCCTGCCGGAGCACCCCGACGCGTAAGTAGCGCCTCCATGGCGTCTTGGTGCTTGTTCGCGTCGCCGAAGTACTGCTGAGCGACATCGCAGAGCGTCTCTCCAGGCTGGACGGTGTGCGTCTGCTGCTGCGAAGCGTCTTGTGCCATGCGTGTTTCGCCTGCGTGCGGAAGGCCTGCGTCCGGTGCCCGTCGGCGGCGGCCTCCACCGCCTCCCACGAGCGATCAGCAGGGTGAGGACGACCGTGGCGCCACCCCCGCGTGCGGCGCGGGGCGGCGGCTCCAAGGCCCGGGTCGCAGCGCGCCGTCCGGCACGGGCGTGGCCTTCGAGGCTGCGGGCGCCGGGGGCGGCGAAGATCCAGGACACCGGGTACGGCAAGGAGCAGCAGGCGGTCCGAACCCGGCTCCGGAACAAACCGGAGATCGCCCCGGCCGCCTGACACCGAAGACGCCGGCGCGCGCGGGACCGTACGAGGTCCCACGTGCGCCCGCGACGCCTTCAAACGCGTCGTCGCGCGGTGGTCAGCGGACCAGGGCGCGGTCCGGAGCCGGCGCCGGACCGGTGTCCGCACCTGAGACCGCACTCGTGTCCGTACCGGCGGCAGCACCGGAGCGGCGCGGGCGCACCGGCCACCACGTGGACCGGCCCAAGAGCGCGGCCAGCGCGGGCACCAGCACGATCGACAGCACGAGGGCGGAGAGCAGGATCCCCAGGGCCGTCGCGAAGCCGATCTGCTGGGTGGACGGGGCAGGGGTGACCGCCAGGCTGCCGAAGGACGCGGCCAGCACCAGGCCCGCCGTGGCGATGGCGGGCGCCGTGTGCCGCACGGCGCGGCCCACCGCCGCGCGGGCCGGACCCGGCCGTTCCATCTCCTCGCGGATCCGGTCGCTCATCAGGATGTTGTAGTCGGTCCCCAGCGCGACCACGAACAGGAACAGCACGAGCGGCAGCGAGAAGTCCACCCCGGGCCGGTTTAGGGCGCGCTGGAACACCAGGGTCGATGCGCCGAGGGTGGCGGCGAAGCCGAGCCCGACCGCGGCCAGCAGGATCACCGGCGCCAGCAGGCTGCGCAGCAGCGCCAGCAGGATCAGCGCGATCAGTACCGCCGCCACCGGGAACACCACCTTCAGGTCCTCGTCCACGGCGGCCGAGATGTCGGCGAAGACCGCCGGTGTGCCGCCCACGTGTGCCTCCGTACCGGCAGGCGCGTCGGCCGCGACCGCGGCCCTGACCGGGCCGGTGACCAGGTCGCGCGCCTCCTGCCCTTGCGGGTCGGCCGTCAGGAACAGGTCGATCCGCGCCGCCCGCCGGTCCTCGCTCAGTACGGTGCCCGCGACCTGCCCCACGCCGCCGACCCCGGCGAGCGCCTTGGACAGTCCCCCGAGGCGCTCGACGGTCAGCGAGCCGCCGTCCGAGGCCGTGACGAAGACGCTGGTCGGGTCCGACACTCCGGCCGGCAGGGCGCGGGAGATCTCGGCGGCGGTGGCAACCGCGGCCGTGCGCTCGGCCCCCGCGCCGCCCTGCCCGTAGTCCATGCGCATACCCACGACCCCGGTGGCCAGCGCGCCGAGCAGCGCGACCGAGGCCAGGACCAGCGTCAAGGGCCGGCGCGCCACGCGGTCGCCCAGCCGGGCGGCGGCGCCCGCGCGGGGCTCGTGCCTCAGGGCCCGCGAGGGCCAGAACATCTTGCGCCCGGTGACCGCCAGCAGGGCCGGCATGAGGGTCAGGCTGCCCAGCAGCATCACCAGTACGGCCAGGGCTATGGCCGGCCCCAGCACCTGGAACTGGCCGAAGGAGGCCACGCCGAGCGTGGCGAACGCGGCGACGATGGTGAGTGCCGCGGAGGTGATGGCCGTACCCACGCGCCCGGCGACCTCGGCGGCCGCTTCGCGCCCGGACTGACGGGGATGCTCGCGCAGCTGCTCACGGAAGCGGAAGAGGAGGAAGAGGAAGTAGTCGATGCCGATGCCCACCAGCACTACATTGATCAACCCCGGTGTGGAATCAGCCAGTCCGGTTCCGGTCAGAAGTGCGGCACCAACGACGACGCCGGCCGCGGCGCCGCCGATGACGGAGACGGCGAGCAGCGGGAGCAGGGCTGCCAGGAAACTACGGAAGACCATGACGTGCAGCAGGACGATGACCCCGAGCATGACCGCGCCGACCACCGTCGACCTGGTCTTCCCGGCGTCCTCCGTGTCCACCCTGTCCGCGATCCCGCCGGTGAACCCGGTACGCAGCCCTTCCTCGGCGAACCCGTCCCGCGCGGAGTCCCGGAAGGCCCGGTAGGTCTCCTGTACCCCGGGATCGGCGGGATTTCCGGCCAGTTCAACGGACAGCAGCCGGAACGAGCGGTCGGGCGCCGTCATGGCCGGGCTGACCCGGGGGACCTGCGAGTGGTCCTGGGCGAACGGCGGCGTTTCCTCGGTCCTGGGCATGGTGATGCGCCGCTGGGACAGTTGCGCCGCCCGCGCGTCGATGCGCTGCTCGTCGGCGACGCCGAGCGGCGCGTCGTCCGAGCGGGCCACCAGCAGGGTCAGGACGTTGGCGTCCGGCTTCACCCCGAACCGGTCCTCCGCGATCTTCATCGCGGCCGCCGAGTCGTAGTGCGCGGGCAGGAACCCGCCGTTGCCGGCCTGAGTGGCGCGGAAGATGAACACCTGCCCCACCAGGGCCGCTGCGATGCCCAGCACCGCCCACAGGGCGATGACCTTCCACGGACTTCGCGTCGAGAATCGGGTCAGGGCGCGGATCACTCGTTTCCTCCGGACGGTGGGGTGCCGGCCGGTGGTTTCCGGCCTGACCCCAGACCATCAGGGGCGAGCGGGGAAAACGTCGGAGCGTGGAAGGAGCCCGGTCCGGGACCAGGGTCCGGACGTCGGCGCCGACCAGGACCTGGGTCCTGGTACGGGTCCTCCCCCGGGCTGGTGGTACGCGACCCGGCCGGTGCCAGAATGGATCACCGGAGCGAGCGGCCGCGCAAGCCCCCGGCAGCTGCCGGGAGGCGCGGCCGACGGGGGGAGGACCGGCAGCATGGCTGTGGGCGTGGGCACAGAAGTGGAACGGGGCGGGAGCGCACATTGGGACGCGGGCGCGGGCCGGGACCCGAGCCGCCGGGTCGCCGACCAAGGCACCGACCAAGGCACCGACCAGAATGCCGATCGGTCGCCGTGGACGCGCAACGACGCGCTCGTGGCCGTGGCGGCCGGCACCATCGACCTCGTCGGCTACTCCTTGGGCATGCAGTCCGAGGGCCGGTCCCTGAACGCGACGGCGGCCGTCGTCCTGGTGGTGTCGGCGATGCCCCTGATGGCCCGGCGCGTGCGCCCGGTGGCGGTACTCGCCGCCGTTCTGGCCCTGGGCGTGATGCTGAACCTCACTACTCCGCTGTCCCCGCACTTCACCCTCACCCTCATGGTCGCCCTCTATTCGGTGGCCCGGTTCAGCCGCCCCGCCGTGGTCGCGACGGCGGCGCTCGCGGCAGTACCGCTGATCTCCGTCGGCCAGAGCGGCTGGCCCCTGCCCTTCGGCTGGTGGGGCGTGCTCGGGAACGCGATCGGCACCCTCATCACCGTCGGCGCGGCCCAGGCGGTGAACCACCGTCAGCGGGAGGCGGAGGCCCACCGGACGATGCTCGCCGACCGGGCGGTGGCCGAGGAGCGCCGCCGGATCGCCCGCGAGCTGCACGACATGGTCGCCCACCACATCACGACCATGCAGTTGATGGCCGGTGGAGCGCGGGCCAACCTCGCGCACGATCCCGATGTGGCCCGGGAGGCACTCGTCACCCTTGAGGGCTCCGGGCGGATGGCGCTGCGCGAGATGCGCCAACTCCTCGACGTGCTGCGGGCCGGCGAGGAGCCGGAGCACACCCCGCCGGCGCCGCAGCCCGGAGCCGGAGACCTGGACCGGCTCATCGCCGAGTCCCGGCGGGCTGGGACGCAGACAGAGTTCACGGTGGACGGGACGGTCCGCCCGCTGCCGCCGAGCGTCGGCCTGACGGTCTTCCGGATCGTGCAGGAAGCCCTCACCAACACCCGCAAGCACGCGGGGCGGGCAACGGCCCACGTACGGCTCGCGTACCACCGGGACGATGTGACCGTGGAGGTACGGGACGACGGAGCGGGAGCGCAGGCACCGGCCGCACGGCCCGCGCAACGCTCCGGGTACGGTCTGATCGGTATGCACGAGCGTGTCGCTCTGCAGGGCGGAACCCTGGAGGCCGCCGCGCTCGACGGCGGCGGCTTCCGGGTCGCGGCCCGTCTCCCGGTCCGGGGAGAGGACGAGAGAGAGGAACGGCACCGATGATCCGCGTGCTCATCGCCGACGACCAGCCGCTGGTACGGCGGGGCCTGGCCCTGATCCTTGCCCCCGACCCGGAGTTCGAGGTCGTGGGCGAGGCCGAGGACGGGGCCAGGGCCGTCGCCCTCGCCCAGCAGGTACGGCCCGACGTGGTCGTCATGGACATCCGCATGCCGGTCCTCGACGGAGTCCGGGCCACCGAGGAACTCGCGCGGACGCTCCCGGAGACCCGCGTCCTGGCCCTCAGCACCTTCGACATGGACGAGTACGTGGTCGCCGCCCTGCGCGTCGGCGCGTACGGATTCCTACCGAAGGACGTCTCGCCGGAGGAGCTGATCACCGCGATCCGCACCGTCCACACCGGCGAGGCCGCCGTCGCGCCGCGGCTCCTCACCCGGCTCATCTCCGCCTACGTACGGACCCCCGCCCGGCCGCGAGCGTGGACCGGCGAGACCCCGGCCGAACTGACCCCGCGGGAGCTGGAGATCTGGCGGCTCATGGCCACCGGCCGGGGCAATACCGAGATCGCCCTGGACCTGGACATCAGTGTCTCCACGGTCAAGAACCACATCACCGGCATCTTCGGCAAGCTGGGCGTCCGCGATCGCGCGCAGGCGGTGATCGCCGCCTACGAATCAGGCCTGGTGGAGGCCGGATACGGGAGCGGTTGATCACCAAGTGCCCGCAAAAGGATCGGAATCCACCTGGAGAGCACACCTCTGACCAGCCAGAACACTGGGTGATCCACCCATGCGGACAAGGGCCCGATCGCCCACCGCTCCACCGTGTTCGCACAGTCGGTCCGCTGCCTCCCTACGCCGCCGTGCGGGCGGGGCGGTGCTGATCGTCCTGAGGGGTTGCCCTGCGAAGGGACAGGGCGAAGGCGCAGCTGGTGATGGTGAGTACGACGATCGGCGGCGCGGGCAGCAGCCAGATGGATACGGCCAAGGTGGCCAGGGAGGTCGCGAGAGCGAACCGTCCGAAGGCGGTGCGGCGCCGGACGAGGGTCGGGGCGTGGCGGACGGCGGTCAGGAGGAGCACACCGCAGGCGACGGCGAAGAGGGCCATCACGATGCTGATGCCGTTGAAGACGTCGAGAGTGGTGCGCTCCAGACCCATCAGGGTGAAGGCGGATTCCCGCATCGCCGCGTCGGCGGCGCGCTGTTGTGGTGTCGGGGCGGCCAGCGCCGCCAGCGCCGCGCCGAGGGCGAGGTGACCGATGCCGAGGAAGACGAAGCCCCGCGCGCCGACCACGAAGGGGCGGACGGGGTCGGCCAGTCGGCTGGAGCGGGACGTGTCCGTGGCGCTCACTTGTTCTCCTCGACGTTGACGTTGACGACGACGTTCGTAGTGGTGGTGGTCGCGTTCGTGCCGGCATCGGCATGGACGGAAGGTGAGGAGGGGGCGAGCGGGGGCTGCCAGTCGAGGACCGTGTCCAGGGCTCGTCGCGAGAGAGCCGAGGGAGTGGCCCGTACGGCCAGGTTCCGGAGGGACGTGGCCAGCGGATGCGAGAGCTGGACGAGTGCGCCGATGCGCCGGGACTGACGGCTGATCCGGGTCGTTCGCCGGTGTCTGGCCTTCGTGTAGGCGGCGAGCGCGGCGCGTACGTCGTCGGACTGGAGGTGGTGCGCCGCGACGACGGCGTCCTCGATGGCCTGGCAACCGCCTTGGCCCATGTTGGGCGTCATGGCGTGCGCGGCGTCGCCGAGCAGGGCCACCCTGCCCGCGTGGAATCGGGGGAGGGGCGCGGCCAGTTCGTAGAACTCGTGGTGGAGCACGCCGGCCGGGTCCAGCCGGTCCAGCAGTGCGGGTATCGGGTCGTGCCACGCGGCGAAGCGCCGCACCAGCTCCGCGTGGTGGCCGGCCGGGCACGTGCCGGATCCGGGAGGTGAGGTGCGGGCGGTGGCGAAGAAGTAGATGCGGCCGTCGGCGAGCGGAACGATGCCGAACCGCTCGCCTCGCCCCCAGGTTTCGGCGGCCGGCTGGGCAGGCAGGCCCGCGCCGGACACCACCGCTCGCCACCCGGCTTCCCCGGCGTGGCGCAGCCCCGGGTGATGGGGGAAGAGCTGCCCGCGCAGGACGCTGCGGATGCCGTCCGCAGCCAGTACGGCGTCGGCCCGCAGGTCGCCCGCCGACGTCCGCACGAGGGCGTCACCGGTGTCAGCGGCGTCGTCCACAGCGGTCACCGATACGCCGAGGTGCACGACGTCGGCGGGCAGGGCGGCAGCGAGCGCCGCGATCAGGAAGCCGCGGTGCACGGCGCGGGCGGGAGGGCCGTAGCGGTCGGGCAGCGTCCCGGCGTCCGGCCGGCTCAGCCAGGTGCCGTCGGGCCTGCGCAACCCGACGCCATCCAGGAGCGTGTCACCCGCCCACAGGTCGGGGTTCATGCCGATCGAGCCCAGGGCGCGGAGGGCGTTGGGGGCCAGCGCGATGCCGGCCCCGATGCCGGTGAGTTCGGTGGCCCGTTCGCACACGGTGACGCGCCACCCCCGTCGGTGCAGGGCGATTGCCGCGGTCAGCCCCCCGATCCCCCCTCCGGCCACAACAGCGTGACGAACGCGCATCTCGGCTGCCTCCCCTACATCCTCACCCTCGGCCTCTACATTCGTAGAGGCCGAGGGTGACTATACAGATGTAGAGTTGGGCTGTGTCCACCCCTCCCGCCTCCTCCCCCCCGCCGGTCCCCGACCCCCGGGACCGCCGCGCCCTGATCGCCGACGCCGCCATCAGCACTGTGGCCGCCGCCGGTCTGCGCGGCCTGACCCATCGCGCGGTCGACGCCGCCGCCGGCCTGCCCGCCGGCAGCACCTCGTACTACTTCCGCACCCGCAGCGCCCTCATCAGCGCCTGCTACCTCCGGCTGGCTGAACTCTCGGTCTCCGACGTCGACCACTGGGAAGCGACCCACGGCCCCCTGGCCACTCGGGGCGACGGCCGCCCGGATCTGGATTCCGCCGCTGCCGCACTGGCCGCACTGCTCCACCACTGGCTCACGGCGGCCCGCGACCGTCAGCTCGCGCGCTTCGAACTCACCCTTGAGGCAACGCGCCGCCCGGAACTCCGCGCCGACCTGCACACCGCCCGTCTCGCCGCACGGTCCAAGGCCGCCGCCTTGCTGGCGGCCCTCGGCGCTCCCCACCCCGCCGAGACGGCCGACCTGCTCGTCGCCTGGACGGACGGCCTGCTGTACGACAGGCTCGCCGGCGCCCTGGAGGAGACGAACCCGCTGCCCGACATGGCCGAACTGACCACGGTCACCCGACAGATGCTCCTGGCGGCGCTCTCCACCTGACCGGACCCGAAGCGCGCCGGCCCGCCGGCTTCACCGTGCTCGACTTCCCCGTAGACGATCCCCCGGTGAGGGGAGCACAACTCGGCCCGGGAGGCGAACGCATCCCTCCCGAGCCTCAGGTGAGCCGGTCTGTGCCGGAGGGCCGGCCGCGCGGCTCAGCGGGGAACACGCTCAGGGGCAGCTGATGCCGATGTCGCCCGGGTCCGTGGTGCAGGTGTCGGAGCCCGCGCCTCCGTTGGCGGTGTCGTTGGCGCCGACGCCGTCGGTGGTGATGCGGATCAGCACGGGGGTGGGGAATTCAAGCGAGCATACGCCGCTGCCGCAGCTGCAGGCGGCGTTGGGGCGGGCGCCGGCGAGGCGGCCGTGGGCTTTGACGTGCTCCGCGGCGAAGCGGCGCATGCTCGCGGCGTCCTTCGAGCGGGGCGGCATCCGGCACGCGGCGGTGCCGCAGGTGACGGACACGGTGTAATCGGGGTAGCCGGTGAGGCGGACCGTCCAGGTCCGTCCCGGCACATGTGATACGAGCATCAGGGTCAAGTCGGGTCCAGTCGATCCGCCGGTTCGCCCACGCCTCAGCCCATGCAGCCCCCGTCGTGGACGCGGACCGGGTCTCGCTCATCGAACTCGGCGACCTCTTCCGCGCCTACCCTCAGGGCGAGCAGCCCGACCTGGCGCTGCTCGCCGACCTCCAGGAACGCAAGGCCCGCGCCTTCACCACCTGGGCCGATGTCACCTGCGACGGGACCTTGCGGTGGGAAGCCCGGCACGCCGAACAGGCCGCTGCCATCGCCCGCCTCCAGCACCACCAGCGCACCAGGGGCTGTTCCACCCGGCCCCTGTCCGAAGAACGCGGGAACTCGCGCGGCCTGGCTGACATGAGTGACGCCGCGCGGGAAAGCCGCAGGGTATGACACGCGAGCCGAAGTCAGGCCAGGGCCGGGAAGACGAACGCGGGGAGATCGGTCGCGAGAGTAGGGTGGGGCCGGATCCGCAGGTGGAGGAGCGGGCGCCCGACCAGCTCACCGAGATGCCGAAGCGGTCGTGGAAGGCGGTGCTGCGCGGCACCGTGAAGGAGTTCAAGGACGACGAGCTCGCCGACCGGGCCGCGGCGCTCACCTACTACGGGATCTTGGCCCTCTTCCCCGCCCTGCTCGTGCTGGTGTCCCTGCTGGGCATCGCGGGTGAGTCTGCGACAAGGCAGGTCCTGGACAACCTGCAGAAGCTCACGCCCGGCTCGGCCCGCGACGTGGTCAGCAACGCGGTGCAGCAGCTCCAGGGCAACGCAGGGGTCGGATCGCTCCTGGCCATCGTCGGTCTGGCCGTCGCGGTCTGGTCGGCGTCCGGATACATCGCCGCGTTCATCCGTACCTCGAACGCCGTCTACGACATGCCTGAAGGCCGCCCCGTGTGGAAGGTCCTCCCGCTGCGCCTGGCCCTCACCGTCACGCTGATGGTCCTTGCCTGGGCCAGCGCACTCATTGTCGTGTTCTCCGGACCCCTGGCCCGGCAGGCCGGCACAGCCCTGGGGATCGGGGACACCGCGCTGACCGTGTGGTCGATCGCGAAGTGGCCGGTCCTGGTCCTGCTGGTCACCATCATGATCGCGATCCTGTACTGGGCCGCCCCGAACACCAAGGGCCGCGGTTTCAGATGGGTCACCCCCGGGAGTTTCCTGGCACTGGTGATCTGGATGAGCGCCTCCGCCGGCTTCGCGTTCTACGTCGCGAACTTCGCCTCGTACAACAAGACGTACGGCACTCTCGCAGGCGTGATCATTTTCCTGGTGTGGTTGTGGATCACAAACCTGGCCATCCTCCTGGGGCTGGAGTTCGACGCCGAGATGGTGCGCCAGCGCGCGATCGCCGGCGGGATGCCCGAGGGCGAGGAGCCCTACGTCGAACCCCGCGACACACGCAAGTGGAGCGATGACGACCGCCGCCGCCTGGAATGAGCGGCACGTGGAACAAGCGCGGGCGGGAAGGCGGCGAAGCAGGGACATCCTGGATGCCCTGCGGCGCGGTGATCATCGGCTGACAAGACGGATGGCCGCCTGGGACTCGGACTGGGCCCGACAGCTGCTCCCGCCGGTCGAGGAAGCCGCCGAGCACACGAAGCTGTGGTGGGCGGCCGCCGTGATCATGGCAGCGAACGGGGTCGCGAAACAGCTCGTGGAGCGGCGCCGGCCGCCCGAAGAGTGGATCCCGCACGACGACGTCGAGGACCGGCCCGACAGCTCCTCCTTCCCCTCCGGGCACACCGCCGCCGCCGTGGCCTTCACCGCAACCGTCGCGTCCTGCCGGCCGTGGGCCGGCGCCGCATGTGCCGTCCCGACCGTGCTGGTGGCCCTCGAACGGCTCCACAGCGGCGCGCACTACCCCTCCGACGTCGCAGCCGGAGCGGCATCGGCGTGGCCGCGGCCGCCCTCGTCCGGGCGACACCCCGCCTCCTGGTCCGCCGCTTGGGATGACCACCACCCGCAGGCGGGTGACCGGTTCCTTGAGGGGTAGGCGCGCCATGACATCGGCTCCGTCAAGCGCAACGCCGATGCCCCCATACAGGACGACACCGGCACAAATTAGGGCCGTGGACCGGCGCGGCGCCCCACCGGCGATACGAACGGCCGCCATCGTGCAGCCCCCGCGCCATAACGGACGAACCGTGCGGAGAAGGTGAAGAGCAGATGAGCACCGTCGGACGGCACCCGACGCACAGCAGCCCCGAGGAATCGGTGGGCGACCTCGTTTCACGGGCGTCGCAGCAGATTTCGGAGCTGATCCGCGAGGAGATGCAGCTGGCTCGGGCGGAGATGACCCAGAAGGGCAAGCGCTTCGGCGTAGGCGGCGGCCTGTTCGGCGGGGCCGGCTTGGTCGGCTTCCTGGCCGCGCAGGCCCTGGTGGCCGGCGTCATCTCAGCCCTGGCTCTGCTCCTCCCGGTGTGGGCTTCGGCCCTGATCATCGCCGCCCTGCTCGCGGCCGTCGCATCCGTGATGGCCGCGGCCGGGAAACGGCAGATCGCCAAGGCCGGCACCCCCACACCGGAGCAGGCCATCGACAGCGTCAAGGCCGACGTGGCCGAGATCAAGGAGGCGGCACACCGATGAATACCCCTTCCCCCGGCGACAAGGACGCCGCGCCCACTCCCGAGGAACTGCGCGAGCAGGTGGATCACACCCGCAAGGAGCTCGGCCAGACCGTGGAGGCGCTGGCAGCCAAGGCCGACGTCAAGGCGCAGGCCAAGGAGAAGGCGGCCGAGATCAAGGAACAGGCCGCCGAGAAGGCCCACCTGGTGAGCGACCAAATCCACGACAAGGCGGCGCACGCCACCCAGCTACTCAAGGACAAGACGCCCGATCCGGTCCTGGACAAGGCAGCCCAGGCCGCGACGCAGGTCCGCGGCGCCGCGGCACGGGCCGGGCAGCTCGCCGCCGAGAAGACCCCGGACCCCGTCCGCGAGAAGGCCGAGTCGGCCGTGACCATGGCGAAGGCCAACCGCACTCCCCTGATTGCCGCGGCTGCCTTGTTCGTCTTCTTCCTGCTTGTACGCCGCAGCCGCAGGTGCCGATGAAAGCATCCAAGATCGCCTACAAGCCGAAGATGATCGGCCACGACGACGCCCCTGACGCCACCGACGAGCACCGCACCTGGCAGGAAGTCCTGATCGTCGCAGCCCCGCAAGGCGCGATCTTCGCTGCCGTCAAGGCCGCCGCCGACCGATCATGAGCCGCCGCCACCCGTCGCCCGACCGGCACCTGGCCCGGCTGAACCATCCGAGGGCGGCGCCAGCCCCGCCCTTGAGGACCGGCGCCGCCAAGCGCCTGTAGAAAACGATGGAGGAAGCCGTGGACGTCGGAGGAGGGCGCGGCCGCCTCCTGGCCACCCTGCTGAACGCCTACCCCGCACTACGCGGCGTCCTCTACGACCAGCCCGCCGTCGTTTCCCGAGCGGAGCCTCTGCTGCGGGAGGCCTGAGTCGCCGAGCGCTGCCGCGTCATCGGCGGCGACTTCCTGACCGCGGTGCCCGAAGGCGGCGACGCCTACCTGCTTTCCAACGTCATCCACAACTGGGACGACACCCAGGCCGCCCACATCCTCGGGGGGGGGCACACGACTGCTGGACCTTGCCATGCTCGCCCACTGCAACGGACGACAGCGCGACGGGGCCCAGTTCGCCGAACTCTTCCAACGCGCCGGCCTGACGCTGGTCCGCACGCACCACAGCCCCGGCATCACGAGCATCGTCGAAGGTCATCCCGGTCATGGAGAACGTACGACAGGACGTAGACGTCCGCCGTCGGCACGCTGTCGAAGAAGTTGCCGCCCACGCTCCGGAGGCGGCCACCCAGTCCGTGCTGGTCCGCGGTGCCCGCCGCTGCCGCCACGACTTTTGGGAAGTCGAACACGATGCCCCGACGATCCGGCTCCTCGCGCAGCAGAGAAGCGAGCACCGTGCCGTCGGCGCCGCCGATGTCCGCGACCGCGGCGCCCTCCGGCAAGCGGTACCCGTCGAACGTCCCGGATCGCAGACTGCGGGTGATGTCGGCGCAGCAGAGATTCTGGCTCTCGGACCATCCCGCGTCCGCGGAGATCCAGTCGAAGAACGGCTGACCGTAGTGGTGCGTGGCCGCCGCCTCGCCGGTTCGTGCGGTGTGCAGCAAGTCCCCGAAGGCCGCGTAGTGCGTCTCCATGAAGTAGAGCGCGCTGTGCCGAAGCGAGCCAGTCGCCCATGGGCGAGAATCGCGCCCAGCTCCGTAATCTCGACGTCGTCGCCATCGACGCGGAAGACACCCAGCGTGGCGAGGGAACGGATGATCCGCCCCAGTGCGTCGGGATGCGCGCCCGCCTCAGCAGCCAATTCCCCGACCGTCCGCCGACCCTGGGCGAGGATCGTGCAAATGTCTAGTTTGGCCACCACGTATAGGGCCTGCGACATCTGGAATCCCGACAGCAGATGCAACATCCGCATCTGGGGGTCACTTCCGACGCTGACGTGGGCAACCTGTCGTCACGACACCGTTCCGATCTCTCCCCCATGGTGGTCCGCAACGCCGCTAACGTGAGGGGTGTCAGAGAAGGACCGCCGCAGGCGGCTTCGACCGCCGGGTTGGCGGGTCCGCCGCGGCAGTGGAGGACGGGCACGCCGCCATCAGCCGCACCGAGGAGCAGGGATGTCCGCTTCCGCCGCCCAGCCGACCGGCACGCACCCCCTGCTCGGCGAGGCGCAGAGCCTTCTGCCCGACATCATCGGCGTACGCCGCGCCCTGCACCGGATGCCGGAACTGGGTCTGAGCCTGCCCCACACGCAGCGAACCGTCCTAGAGGCTCTGTCCGGCCTGCCCCTGAACGTCACCACAGGGGGACGGCTCAGTTCGGTGACCGCGACGCTGGAAGGCGCGCACCCCGGCCGGACCATCCTTTTGCGCGCGGACATGGACGCCCTGCCCCTGGCGGAGGATACCGGCCTGGAGTACGCCTCACAGGTACCCGGAGTCATGCACGCGTGCGGCCACGACCTGCACACCGCCATGCTCATTGGCGCCGCCCGCCTGCTCTGCGCCCGCAGCACGGGCTTCAGTGGGCGCGTGGTGTTCATGTTCCAGCCCGCCGAGGAAAGCGGGGGCGGCGCCCCCTGCATGATCGAGGAAGGCGTCCTGGACGCCCCGGACGGGCAAGGCGTGGACGCGGCCTTCGCGCTGCACGTCATGACCCGCTTCGCCACCGGCACCGTGCACCTGCGGCCCGGCCCGATGTTCGCCGCCTCCGACCTGATCCACATCACCGTACGAGGCCGCGGCGGACACGCCTCCGCCCCGCACCTCGCCCTCGACCCGGTCCCCGTCGCTTGCGAAATCGTCCAGGCCCTGCACACCGCCGTCACGCGCACGATCAGCGTCTTCGACCCGGCGGTGCTCACCATCACCCGCATCCAGGCTGGCACCGCCACCAACATCATCCCGGAGACCGCGGAACTGTACGGAACCTGCCGCACCCTGACGCCCGCCACCCGGCAGCGGATGCGCACCCTGATCGAACAGGTGGCCCGCCACGTGGCCGCCGCGCACAGCACCGAAGCCGACATCGACCCCGCCCCCGGCTACCCCCCGGTCCTCAACGACCCGGCCTTCACCACCACGGTCCGCGACACCGCGACAGAGCTCCTCGGCGCCGACCCGGTACACCACCTGGCCGACCCGGTGATGGGATCCGAAGACTTCTCCTACGTCCTCGAACGCGTCCCCGGCGCCATGGCCCTGCTCGGAGCCCGCCCACCCGCCACCGCCACCGATGCCGCTCCGGACTGCCACTCCAACCGCGTCGTCTTCGACGAGAACGCCATGGCCACCGGGATGGCCCTCCACACGGCCGTGGCACTGCGCCACCTCGCGGGCTGATGGCCCACGAGACGCCGACCGGGCCGTCGACCGCGGCGGGATGCGCGCTGGGGTTGAAGCGGCTGCTCCTGGACCGGATACCGGCCTACCGTGTGGATCACGACGCAGAAGCCGCCGCTCACGCTCCCACCCCTCGATCCCGAGATGTTCGACCCGGTCTGCCTCTCGCCCCTGGTGCCGTTCCGGATCGGCGACAAGCGGGCCACGCTGATCCTTCGCTGCCTCCAGGACGGCCCCGCCGCTTCTCGGAGCTCAAGGTGCGCTGCGCGGGATCACCGCCAAGTCCCTCACCCAGTCCCTGCGCGGGCTGGAACGCGACGGCTTCCTGCCGCGCACGGAGCACGAGCCCCCGGAGCGCCGGGGGGAGTACGCCCTCACCCCGCTCGGCCGGGGACTGCCGGGCCCGCTGGACGCCGCCTGCGAGTGGGCGCGAGAGCACTGGGACGAACTGCTCGACGCCCAGGAGGCGGGGCGGCGGGCTCCGGCGCGCTAGATGATCAATTCCAAGGGGTCGGTAAGCGAGCGGAGGGTCTCTTGACCCCTGGACTGGAGCCAGAGGCCGTCACCACTTTCGGTGCACGGTGGCCTTGCTGTCGGTCACCAAGCTGGCCGGCGGAACGTCATCGGCCACGACCGCGCCGGCGGCAACCACGGCGTCACGGCCGATGCTGACGCCGGGCAGGATCGTGGCACCGGCACCGATCCACACATTCTCCGCCACGTTGATCGGTGCGCCGGTGAGGTACAGCCGCCGTTCCTCGGGATCAACCGGGTGGCCGCTGGTGATGAACGTAACCTTCGGTCCGACCATCACGCGCTCGCCGAGTCGGATGCCGGCATAGTCCAGGAACGTGCAGTTCTGGTTGATGAAGACGCGCTCGGCGAGGTCGAGGTTCAGGCCGTGGTCCGTGTAGAACGGCGGATAGATCGTGACTCTCGGCGGCAGTGGCTTGCCAAGGATCTCTTCGAGCAGTTCCGCCTTGCCCGCTTCGTCGTCGAAAGGCAGGACGTTCAGGCGGGAGGTGAGCTCGGTGACCCGCAGGACCCTCTCGGCCATGGCCTGGAACTCGGCGCTGTGGATGCGCATGAGACGGTCGCGGGACATGCCACGGTCCTTTCTGTGAACCGGTGACCGGACAGGGCTCACCGGACGTTCGAAGCCAACGGGTGCCGACGGAGACGAAAACGAGGACGCCCAAGACCGTTTTGTGACGACCCACCTGGACACCCTCGCGACGGCACTCTATGTGAAGACCGACGACCTGCCGAAGGCGTCTCCGTATGTGGGGACCGTGGCGTCCGACCTTGGGGATCGCCCCGCAGCTCACTGACGCCGAACTCGTCACGCCGGCAATGACGCAGGCCATGCTCGGCTTCACCTCCGAAGCCAGGTGGCTCCGCCACGCCCGCTCCCACCTGCGACATCTCGTCCCCTGCCTGCCCCGGCAGCCGGCTATGACAAGCGGCTGCGCAAGGCCGCCGAACTGCTCCGCGGGTCCTCCTGGTCGAGCGACGGCAGTGCCGGGCGGCCGTGAGGGGAAGGGCGTCGTGGCGGGTGTACCGCTCCTGGTCCCGGACGGTCACGGTCGGGGACGTCCAGGGAACGGTGCTGGTCGTCGTCGACCAGCCGGCCTCTTGGCGCCCTGCGGGCGATCGACGGCGAGGACGAGACGATCGCCGAGCCGGAGATGATCGTCGGGTTCGACGACGATCTGGCGGGCGAGGCCACCCGGGTCGCGAACCGGCTGCACGGCCTGCTGACCCAGATCCATCCTTCGCTGGAGCGGGTCCCGGGGCCGCGGCTGCAGCACCCGGCCGTCCTGGCCCTGCCGGAACGGTTCGGCTCCCCGGCTCGGATGCGCAAAGCGGGCCGTCGGCGGCTGGTCAACCTGCTGCGGCCAAAGCAACCGAGGATGGCCGAGCGGCTGGTCGAGGACATCTTCACGGACCTGACCGAGCAGACCGTCACCGTTCCCGGAACCGAGGCGGCCGCACTGATCGTCCCAAGCCTGGCAGCCTCGCTCACCGCCGTCCTGGACCAGCGCGAGCTCCTCGCCGGCCACCTCGCCGCCTACGCCGGACTCGCCCCCCGACCCGGAGCTCGGGCTCCTCGATCCGAGGCGAACAACCCTCCCGACGCGGAAACAAGCAGCTCAAACAGGCCTTCTTCCTCTCCGCGTTCGCTGCCCTCGGCGACCCGGCGTCGCGGGCCCACTACGACAAGAAGATCGCCCAGGGCAAGCACCACACCCAGGCCCCGCTCTGCCTCGCCCGACGCCAGGCCGACGTCCTCTTCGCCATGCTCCGCGACGGAACCTTCCACGAACCCCGGCCGGCCACCGCCATCAGTCGTTCATCGAGTCGGCATGCCGCCATGAGGACTGTTTACGACCATGGCCACTGACCCAGCGGCAAGGTAGTTGTGATCCGGGAAGTACTCGATGTGCTGGTGCCCGCCGTCGTCCATCTCCGCAATCGACCGAAGTTCGTCAGCGAGAGCCGTCAAGCCCAGTCGGTCACCCTCGAAGAGCAGAGTTCTGCGCTCCGGGTCAACTTTGATGTGGACACCCGGGCCGCTGGTGCTTACCACCTCGACCGAAGCCAGTTCAGTGCCCCCAAAGCTCGGTTCAGCCGAGGCGCTGGTTTCCACGCTGCTCTTCCCCGCGACGAGGGCAAGGACCAGGACGACGAGTTCCCCCGCGCCGCCCGAGACGTCCACCCCTTCATCGGGAAAGAACAAAACCCTCATCCGTCACCACTCCCTCGATTCCACAACGCCAGACTCAACGATCAAAGCCGTTGCCCCTGGCCACCGGGCGTCCCCGGCTAACGGCCAACCCTCGCGGACGTTACCCACCGCTTGACGAAACCCACAGGGGCACCCCCGGGGAAGGACTCCGGTCCCGTCTGGGTCCGTCCGCGCTCCCGGGACGCGAGGGCTTCTGCACTTTCTGCACCGCCCCGACGCGCGTACGGGCATCACCTCGGGCCCTGACCCGTCCGCAACGTGCCCGACGCGGGAGCGCCCGCCGGCGTCACGGGGCCGTCGGGTCGGCGCCGTAGTCGTGTGCCGGGTCCCACGGGGTGGTGAGGCGGCGCGGTCGCATCTTTTGCGGGCGATGCGCAACCGTTCCGCCGTCCTGCATGTCACACCATGCAGGAGTGACCAACTCCAATGACCAACAGGGGGAAACATGAAATTCACCCGTTCCGTCCTTACCACCACCGCATTCGCCGCCCTGGCTCTGGGGGCCACGACCGCGCTGGCGGCGCCCGCCACCGCCGCGCCCAACACCACGCCGCAGAAGGTCTGCGGAAGCGCCTACAAGACCGTGAACTCGGCCGCCATCGGCTCGCTGGGCACCGTCTACCTGACGTACAACGCCTCGAACGGCAAGAACTGCGTCGCGACCATCCGCAACAACCCGGGTGCGGCCGTGGACATGGCCCTCTGGATCGAAGTCCCCGAAACCTGGGAGCGGGGCGAGGACTACGGCCGGTACACGTCGTACGCGGGCCCGGCCTACGTGTACGGCAAAGGCCACTGCGTCGACTGGGGCGGGGGCATCAGCAACGTGCACGTGCAGGTGTACAACTCCAACTGTGGCGCCCGCAAGGAGCACCGGGTCACCGAGGTCCGCTGACCCCAGCTCCGCCTGACCGCGACGTTCTGTGCCGTCGTGCGGTCGTCGGGGGCAGGACCTACAACCTGACGACCGCACGGGAACCGCCGTGGTCCGGCTCGCCCCGGCAGACTCGCCCGAGTCTGCCGGGGCGAGGGCGCGTCCGGCCTCCTGCTCGGGGTGCGCGGCCGTCCGGTCGGCGCCTCGCCGCAACCGCCCCGGGGAAGCCGTCTACCAAGCCGGCAACACCCTGCGCTCCAGCGGCGGGACGACCTGGTGCACCGCGCCCGGCCGCAGCCGCTCCCGGGGCTACGACCGGATGAGCGCCCCGTGCGGCGAACCGCTGACCCACCAGGTCACCGACGCGGCCGGGGCCTCCTTCCTCGCCTGCCGGGCCCACGCGGCGGACGCCGCCGAGCGGCTCATCGGCGGCACCCTCACCGCGCTCGACGAGGGCGGCCACCGTGGCTGACCGGCTGTACCTGCGGCAGCAGTCGACGGACAAGCAGACCGACGCCCGGCAGAAGCACGCCTTGGCCTCGCTGCTCGCCGCCGGCGCCCCGGCCTATGAGGACCCGGCGACCTCCAGCCGCGTTCCGTCCCCGCACCGGACGGGCTTCAAGCGGTTGCTCGGCCGGGGTGGTGACGGCAGGTCACCACCACCCCATCCGGCAACCCGCCCTCACCGAGCCGCCCGCCCCCCCTCAAGCAGCCCGCCGGCTTCCGGGCCGAACGGCGGGACACGGGGCCCGTACCGCCCCTCTCTCCCGCCTGCCGGAGTCTGCGGCCTCGCCCCCAACCGGTGCGGTTCCGGAGGCCGGCCGAGCCCCGGCGCCGACCCGCCCCGCGCCCACGGGGCGGACGTACCTCTCCTGTGACATCGAAGCCGTAGTGAGCCGGCCCGATCAGCGGACTGCGCGACATCGAGCCGAGCGCGACAGGACAGGTGGTTCGTCCGACGCCACGCCCCAGGTTCGCGCACGTGCGGGTGAATCCCGTGTCTATCGCCGAACCGTGCCCTGCGGCCCGTCTCGTCGAACAGGAGATGAAACCGATCGACGAGCAGCACATCGCGGAGCCCTGGCCTGATGGTGCTGGACATCACCGCGGGGACGAGGGCCGTCCGGGGCCGTCATGGCCGCGCTGGAAGAACGCTGGGCCACCTCGGGCATCGGCCCGGTACGCCGCGATTCCGGTAAGCCCGGCGTCCGGGCCCGGGTCTACGCCGACGTCCTGCGCCCGGGATCGGCGGCCCGTAACCGCCGTTGCGGCGGGGGCGCCGGCGGGTGAACGTGCACTGGTCGGCGCCCGCGCCGAGTCTGAACGGCAGTGCGATGGGGCCGAGGGGAAAGGGCTCGCCGGGGGCGTGCACGCAGCCGCACGGGGTGTAGAAGGCGTCGCCGAAGTCGGGCCGTTGATCGCGCGCGGCTGGTGTGCTTCGCTTCCGGATCCTCCGCACTGGCGGAGCCCGCTCCTCCTGATCCGGCCTCGCAGGGCCGGGACAGGTTCGATCTCAGGCGAGAAAGGGCTTGACCTCAGGTGAGGTTTAGGTTGGAGGCTTCCTCGTGTGCCGCCGGCCGTAAGGCGCGGAGCACCTCACGCATTGGAGGAAATCTCATGTCCAGCAATACCGTTCAGAGCTCCGGCTCCGCCGTGCCCGCCGCACCCCCGGTACGCAGTTCCGGCCTCACCTGGTGGAAGGCGCTGGCCACCGGCGCGGTCGGTGCGGTCGTGGTCAATCTGATCGTTCTTGCCGCTGCCAAGCTGGCCGGTGCCTCGCTCCTCGTCGTCGACGGCGGCGAGGAGCACCCGATCGGAGTCGGGGGCGTCATCGGCGCCTCTGTCGTCCCGCTGGTCATCGGGACGGGGGCGGCACTCCTGCTGGCCCTGTGGAAGCCCGTCTTCCTGCGGATCGGGCAGTACGTGGGCGGTGGGCTGGCGCTGCTTTCGGTCGCCGGCCCGCTGTCGTCCGACTCCGACGGCGGCACCGTCGCAGCCCTCTCTCTCATGCACATCACCCTCGGCGTGGCGGTCGTGCTCACCCTGCAGCTCAGCCGTCGCCGCCATTGAGCGCGTCCTCCTTGATGTGACAGCGAACGCACGAAGGTGACCTGGATCATCTCCGCCCTGTCACCAGGTCCCCGCGGCGGGCAAGCGCGGCGGCCTGGTCCGGGTGGACGTCGGGGAACTCGGAATCGCCGCCGAGGCCGACCAGCAGGCCAGGTGGCCGACCGGGGCGGCGGTCACCCTCGGCCGGCGCAGCAGGCCTAGGGCCTCCGTCCGCCGGCCCGCGCCGCTCCGGCACCCATGGGCCCGCGCAGCGCAGCGCGGACCGCTTCGGGGCCGGTTCCCTCGACCACATTCCCGGGCTCGCGTCCGCGGCCGGGACCAGGTGCGATATCTCGGCTTCATGTCAGCCTGCCACCTGCACATATACCGCCCCGTGACAGCGGCAGCGCACTGATCTCTCACATCCATGACAGTGAACGCCATCTCGAAAGCAGGCGCCGATCGGTCACGAAGGCGAGAGATCGCACAGTCGCCGGCTTTGAGCGACGCCGATCTGGCGGCCGCGAAGAAGCTGCCGAAGACGTCGATCGAAGGGAGTTCTACGAGTTGGAGGCCGGCCGCCACGTCCCGCCGGACCGGGTGTGGTCCGCGTGGCTGTGCGGCGACCACCTTGTCACCGAGCGCCGCGAGGTCCTGCGGCAGTTCGCCAACGGCATCGACGCGAACAACCGGCGAGCGCGGCGTGGAGGCCATCTGCTTCGCCGACACCCGCGGCTCCCAGGTGGAGATCGTGCAGAACGTCGGCCGCGCGCTCCGGCTCAACCGCGACGGCTCCCCGGCTCCACGAAGGTCGCCCGCATCATCGTGCCGGTGTTCCTGGAGCCGGGCGAGGACCCGACCGACATGGTCGCCTCCGCCGGCTTTCCGCCCCCTTGCAGCGGCCCTCCAGGTCCTGTGCTCCCACGATGAGCGCCTGGTCGAGCAACTCGCCTCCCACGCCCTCACCCATGGGCAGCGCACCGTCCACCTCCGGTGCGACGAGGACGCTCGGATCGTCGGGGCCGGCGGCAAGGGTGACGGCGAGGACCAGGAGGACGGCGCCGACGCCGCGGCCGAGTCGGCCCTGCTCCACTTCTCAGCCCGCGCGACGCCGCCACCATCGCTGCGGTCCTCCGCACCCGGGCCTAACGGCCGGACAGCCTGGTGTGGCTGGAGGGATACCAGGCTCTGCCGCGGTGGCGGGCGGAGAACGGGATCACCGGCCTCTACGCCGTCCCCCAGACACCGAGACCGAGGTCGGTGTCACGAAGGCGTTCCCGCTGGGTGGTGGGTGCACCAGCAGCGCAAGGCGCTGCGGGCCTGGGAGCTGGAGGTGCGAGGAGGCGTGGGAGGCCAAGCTCGCCGTGCTCCGGTTCGTACCGGCGGGCCATCCGAAAACGTGTACGCCGTACGACAACGCGTACGCGCGAGGGCCTCCCAAACAGTGTGCCGACCACGGGAAACGACTGGTCTGCGCGTCACCCACACAGACCCCGCCGCCCGAGCCGTCCCCCGCAGGCGTCCGCAACGGACAGGGCTCGCCGCGGAGGGCTTCGCCCGCGTCAACCGCGGCCGCCACGCTCAGTGACGTTTCTGTAGTGAACGCGATGGGCCGTTGGGGTGAGTAAAGCCTTCGTGGGCGAAGAATCTAGAGATGGTCCGGAAATGATCAGGTTTAGGCAAAGCGCTGCCGTGTCGCAGCGGCTCTCTGCCCTCCCATGCGCTCTCGCCGCACTTCAAGGAGTTGACGATGAGTTACGGAAACAAGCTCCGGGCCCGGATCGCCGAACCGGGCACCACCCCCCTGATCGGCGTGTACGACATGTACTCCGCCTCGGTCGCGGCCGGCCACTACGACGGGATGTTCGTCTCCGGCTTCGGCTTCGCGGCCTCCCATTACGGGCTTCCCGACATCGGGTTCATCGCCTGGCCCGACATGCTGGCCTTCGTCCAGCGGCTGCGCGGTGCCTTCCCCCACCACCACCTGCTCGTGGACATCGACGACGGCTACATCGACGTGGAGGTCGCCTGCCACGTGGTGGAGGGACTGGAGCGCATCGGCGCCTCCGGGGTGATCCTGGAGGACCAGAAGCGTCCGCGCAGGTGCGGGCATGCCGACGGCAAGCAGATCCTGCCGCTCGCCGAGTATCTGGAGAAGCTGCAGGCGGTGCTCGAGACCCGCAGGGACATGCTCGTCGTCGCCCGCACGGACGCCACCGAGGAAGCCGACATCCTCCACCGCGCCGAGGCCCTGGCCGCCACGGACGCCGACGTCGTCCTGGTCGACGGGGTCCGCAGTGTGGAGTGGATCCGGCGGATCCGCGAGGTGGTCGGCTCCAAGCCGCTGCTGTTCAACCAGATCGCCGGCGGCAAGTCCCCGAGGCTCTCCCTCAGCGAGCTGGCCGACCTCGGTGTCGACGTGGCCATCTACAGCACCCCCTGCCTCTTCGCCGCGCACCAGGCGATGGACACCGCCCTGACCGAACTGCGGCTCGCCGACGGACGGCTGCCCGCCACGGAAGGATCCACGGTGATCGGCGTGGGTGAATCCACCAGGCTCCTGACCAAGAACATCAGCCGACACCAGCCCGTGCCCGCCGCGCGCGAGAGCGCCCACGCGTGATCCGCGTACGCGTGCGCGCTGCCGCCTACCTGGCGATGACCCTGGCGTGCGGCAGCGCCACACCGGCCGCCGCCGACGGAAGCCTGATCACCGTCATCGACAACTCCCGCGCCGACTCCGTCGTCGAGATCGACCGAGCCGCCAACATCCAGAGCGGCAGCGGCAGCGCCGGCAGCGACCAGGAGGGCAGCGCGGTCGACGTACTCGCCACCCTTCTCCCGACACGCCCCGACAAGACCGAGACGTAAAACGTCCTCGAAGGCGGCCGAACTCCCCGGCAGAGTTCGGCCGCCCCACTCCCCCGTGACCGCTGCAGCCGGCCCAGCGGGCCGAGCCTGCGCCCGGTGCCGATGACGGGAAGCCGGCCCGGTCCAGCTCCAGCCCACCACACCGTGAACGGCAGTACGCCCAGAACATCGACGCGCGAGAGCGGCTGACCGGCTCCACGGGGCTTGCCGTGGTCTTGACCAGGTGGCTGCGGACGCAGAGCCTCCGCCCCACTATGGGCGAAGGCCATGCGGTGCCACTTCCAGGCGGTGTGGTCACTCCGCCTGGTTGATCCGTGTCCAGACTGGCCGAGTCGGCGACAAGCGCGCCTTACGGGCGGTCATCCATCTCGTCCTGGACCTCAATCCCGACACCTCCCCCGGATCTCCTCGTCCTTTCACCGGCCCCCAACCGCCGGCCTGCCCCCGGCCACGGCCCGGCGGACCTCACTCGCCACCTCCTCCGCCGCCTCCGCCGCCTCCGCCACTGCCGCCGTCGGAGGTGCCCGTACCCGAGCCAGGGCCGAAGTCGCCGTCCAGGTGCGGGAACCCGCGTCCCCGCCTCGGGCTTCGGCCCCCGCGCCCCGGTGTCGAACCGCGACGGGGTGGAACAGCCTGAGCGCTGCCGGCCGGGCGTCGCACCGTCGCGTCCAGGAGGTCTGAGGCCCCGCGCAGGACGTACTCCGGCACGCTCGCATTGCGCCCGGCCGCCTCCAGGTGACGTCTACCCTTACGGGTCACCCGATGCTCCTCGCCCTCCACCAGGCCCCATGCGGCCAGCCGACGGCCGATCTCCTGGATCTCGGGGGAACGTTGCAGGGCGGCGCGTACGGTCTCGACGCTCTTGGTGCGCCCGCAGAACGCGAACACGGCACGTTCCACCGCATGCCCAGGCAGCTCCCCGTCCACCGTGCGCACCTGCGAGGCGTGCACCACGAGCAGGCCACGCCTGTTCAGCGCGACGATCGCGCTGTCCGTCACCCGCCGCGCCCCACCCGCCAGGAACGCGATGTCGTACACATCCAAAGTCCGTATCTCGCCCGAGATCCACCCCATACCGCCCCCCGTTCGACCCACTTCACCTGCCAGCAGTGTCACCTGACAGCGCAGCACCCGACCTTCTTCCCGCCATCTCAGAGCAACACTTGAGCAACGGCCACAGCCACGCCAATGGTCGACCCCCAGTGGCGTCGGGTGTGGCTTTCAAACTTCTGCCGCTTGTGGCCACCAACGAGGCACCCAGCACACCGCACCGCGCGGAGGCACCATGGCCGCGATCCGGGCCGGCATCGACGCAGCCAAGGCGCACCACCCCCTGCGTCGCGATCGACGAGCCCGAGCTCCTCGAACTCCTCACCGACGTCCGGGCCCTGCGCGATGAGGTGAACTGGCGCATCGACCGGGAGGCCACGGCCAGTTTCTCCAGCCGGTCGAGGTCGTCGTCGTAGGGGACGGGGCGGTGGCCGGTCCACCACCAGTACGGGGACGCGCCCAGGCTCCACACGTCCTAGGCCGGCTCCGCCTGGCTGTGGATGGTGGCCGGGGTGGACAGGATCGCGGTGGCGATCTCGGGGCGCCCGCCTCCTCGACCTCGTCCACAGCTCGCGGGGTCCGCAGCCCGCCGCCAGGCGGACCGAAGGCGCGGAAGATACGCGAGCCGCTCACCGATGCGAGTACGCGGTGGCCCATCCGGCCACGGCACTGGCCGGCGAGCGGGCCTGGCGACCCCTCTCGATGGCCTGATGTGACAGATCATGGTCATTGCAGCCATGCCGGAACGGGCGGATGATCAGGGCATGCCCCAACCGCACCGCGTCGTGATCGTCGCATTCCCCGGCATCGAGCTGCTGGACGTCACCGGCCCGGCCGAAGTGTTCTCCGTCGCCTCCCGGGTCGCCGGAGCCGACCGGCCCGGCTACCTCGTGCAGATCGCGACGGCCGACGGCGGACCGGTGACCACCTCCAGCGGGGTCCGGCTGATGGCCGACCTGACCCTCGACGACGCGAACAGCCGGGTGGACACCCTGCTGGTATCGGGGGCGATCGAGCTGGTCGGCGACGGCGTGGAGCCGGTGATCGACGGCGAAGTCACGGACTGGCTGCGCTGTGCGGCACCCTGGGCCCGGCGGATCGGATCGATCTGCGCGGGAGCACACCTGCTGGCCGCCGCCGGGATGCTCGACGGCCGGCCCGCCACCACCCACTGGCTCACTGCGGCCAGACTGGCCGCCGAACACCCCAGCGTCCGGGTCGATCCCGATCCGATCTTCATCCGGGACGGGCGGGTCTGGACCTGCGCCGGCGTCACCTCAGGGATGGACATGGCCCTGGCCATGGTCGCCGAGGACCACGGCCAGGACCTCGCGCTCGCCACTGCCCGGATGATGGTGATGTACGTCAAACGTTCCGGCGGGCAGAGCCAGTTCAGCGTGCCGCTGTCCGTCCAGAGCTCCTCGGACGACCGGATCGACGAGTTGCGGATGTGGATCGCCGAACACCTCACCGAGGATCTCTCCCTCGAAGCCCTGGCGGCCCGGACCCACCTGAGCGTGCGCCACTTCACCCGGCTGTTCCAGCAGCGCACGTCCACGACACCCGCGGCCTATGTGGAAGCGGCCAGGCTGGAGGCCGCCCGGCGACTGCTCGAGGACGGCGACCGGAGCCTGCCCGAGGTCTCCGCCGCCAGCGGCCTTGGCTCCGTGGAGACGCTGCACCGCGTCTTCAGGCGGCGGCTGGGCACCACCCCGGCCGAGTACCGCCGCCGCTTCTGACCCACCCCACCCACACCACCCGCCGGAGGGCGCGTCCGCCCACCGGCCGAGCTTCGCCATGCCCGCACGGCGTGGCATCGACCAGCGCACTCCGGAGGGAAGCCATGTCCCGCACGAAGGTCGTCCCGATCCCGGTCATGGGCCGGCACAACATCAACGCCCACCTCTTGCTCGGCCGCCGACCCGTCATCGTCGACGCCGGAACCCCCGGCAGCGGCCAGAAGATCCACGACCAGATCACCGCCCACGGCGTAGACCCCACCGACGTGGCGCTGATCGTCATCACCCACGGCCACATCGACCACTTCGGCTCCGCCGCCGAACTGCACCGACTCACCGGCGCGCCCATCGCCGGCCACATCGCCGACCTCGGGACCTACCGCTCCGGCCGGGTCCGCGAACCCTACCTGCCCACCGGCCCGATGGGCCGCCTCATGGACCGCAACCGGAAGCTCCACACCCGGGTCGAACCCTTCGAACCCACCGTGCTCATCCGCGGCGAGACGAGCCTCGACGAGTTCGGGCTCTCGGCGCGCGTCATGCCCACCCCCGGCCACACCGCCGGATCGGTCTCCGTCCTCACCGACGACGGCGACCTCGTCGCCGGCGACCTGATCGCCAACTCCTTCATGGGCCTCATCCCGGGCAAGCCCGCCAACCCGCCCTTCCACGACGACCCCCGGCAGAACCTCGCCAGCCTCCGCCGGATGCTCGCCCTCAACCCCACCAGCCTCCACGTCGGCCACGGCACCCCGCTCGACCCGGACCGGGTACGGCAGTGGGCCGATAGGGAACACGACCGCCTCGTACGACTCGACGCCGCCGGACGCCTCACCACGCGAAGTGAGTGACGCGCCATTTCGCAGCCGGCAGCGGGACGGCCCCGGCGCCGACCGGCGACCACCTGCCGGCTCGGGCAGCTGTGCCCGCTGCCGGCCCGCCCCATTCGGTGCGCCGGCGACCCGGGTGGACCCGGCCGAGCGGGTGGCCCCGCGGGTCTGAGTCCGACATCCAGTCGAAGCCGTTCGCCGGGGTCAGGCGAACCCCCACCCGCTCGGCGGGCCACTGCTTGCACACGGCGTCGAGGGCCTCGTTCAGCATGCGCAGGCGGTTGTCCGCGCTGCCGCCGTAAGCATCCGAGCGGTGGTTGGTCCCGTCGTGGTCAGCGTCGCGTGGCTGCGGATGGCGCGGGAGGAGTAGGCCGGGTCGGCCGGCACGGCGAGGGGCATGGTGGGCTACCCGTTCACCCCCGGGCTTCACACCGCCGCCCCCGCGGTGAGCCAGCGGCGCCTGACCGACGCGGTCCGCGAAGAGGGCGGCCGCATGTTCGTCCAGCTGCAACACTGCGGCCGCGTCTGCCACCCGGACCTGCTGAACGGGCAGGTGCCCCTTGCCCCCTCGGCGCTCACACCCGCCGGACAGGCCGTCACCTACACCGGCCCGCAGGACTTCGTGACGCCTCGCGCGCTCGAACGCGACGAAGGTCCGGGAATCGTCGCGCAGTTCCGCCGCCCCGCCGAGCCGGCCAGGCAAGCGGGCTTCGACGGCATCGAGGAGAACCCGACCTGCTCCCCTTCACCGCCGCCGGCTACGGCCGGTCCTCACCACGGTCCACAAGCCCGCCCTCCCCGACGTCGAATGGCACCTCTCCCTCCGGCAGACCTTCCTGCTCGCCGGTCCGCGACCTCTGGAGCTGACCTTCCACACCAACGCGGTCGCCAGCGAGATCTTCCTCCGCGAGGCCGACCGGCGCGCCACGCCTCCTGGCAGGACAAGCCGTCGGCCCTGCGCTCCGTCGCCGGCCACCACGAGGTCCGGCGCCTCGACTTCGCCGAGGAGGCCCAACGCTGGATAAGGGCCTCGACGGCCTCGGCCAGGCACAGGACCAAGCGGCTTCCTTCGGATCACCTCGCTGATCACGGCGAACGTCTCCGCGTTGTACGGGCCGTCCTACGGGCGACCGGAAGGGCTTGCCCGGCGTGCCGCCCTCCGCCCTGGGCACGGCGCATGGGCCGGGCGGCGGGCTGGTGGCTTGCTCGTCCAGCGGGGGGGTCACCCCTGTTTGACGCCCGAACGGGGCAATTCCCGTGGGGAGTCAGCCGCTTGGGCGTGTGGGCGGTTACGGGCAGGCGAGGCGGCCATGCCGGGAATAGGCGGTCCGCGCGGCACGGTTGCAACGACGGGGGGACCGGCGTCGCACAGGCGGGAACGAGGTCATCCGCCCGACAGGACCCGCGCCTCGGGACCGTGGAACACCAGCCGAGGACTCGGACCAAGGCGCACTTCCTCAGGAGGACTCTTTCATGACTGACCGGCCCTTGACTCTCATGGCCGTACATGCCCACCCCGACGACGAGGCGACCGGTACCGGAGGGGTCCTCGCGCGGTATGCGGCGGAGGGCATCCGCACGGTTCTCGTGACGTGTACCGACGGCGGCTGCGGTGATGGACCGGAGGGTGTCAAGCCAGGCGATCCGGGGCACGATCCGGCGGCCGTCGCCTTGATGCGCCGTCGAGAACTTGAGGCCAGCTGCGCCGTCCTCAACGTCAGCGACGTGGAGCTGCTGGGCTATGCCGACTCCGGGATGATGGGCTGGCCGAGCAACGATGCTCCCGGATCCTTCTGGCAGACCCCCGTGGAGGAAGGCGCCGCCCGGCTCGCCGAACTCATGCGGCACTACCGACCCGATGTGGTCGTCACCTATGACGCGAACGGCTTCTACGGCCACCCCGACCACATCCAAGCCCACCGCATCACGATGGCGGCGCTGGAGATGACCTCGCTGACACCGAAGGTGTACTGGACGACGGTGCCCCGCTCGGCAATGGAACGGTTCGGCAAGATCATGCGCGAGTTCCATGAGGACATGCCGGAGCCGGATCCTGCCGAGGCCGCCGCGATGGCAGAGATCGGCCTTCCAGACGATGAGATCACCACGTGGGTGGACACCACCGCATTCAGTGGTCAGAAGTTCGACGCGCTGGCTGCCCACGCGAGCCAGGGGGAGAACATCTTCTTCCTCAAGATGGGCAAGGAGAGGTTCGGCGAGTTGATGGGCGTGGAGACCTTCGTACGTGTCCAGGACACCACCGGCGCGGCCGTGCCCGAGAACGATCTCTTCGCCGGCCTACGCTGATCCGACCGTCGGACCGGGGCGTGGGACAGGTCATCGACCGCACACACGATGCGCCTGGCGGCGAAGCCGGCAAGGTCGACGATGCCGCGACCCACTGACCCCCACGGGTGCTCCCCCTCGGTGAGCCGGCGGACCGACAGGCCCGCCGGCAGCTCCAGCCGCTCGGCCGCCGCCCGCATGCGGTTGTGCGCGCGCACGGGATAGTCGGCGAACGCCCCGCACCGCCCGTGAGATCAACAACGGCTGCCGCCATCAGCATGGCCCCGACCTCCAAGCCCCCTCCGACGCCGACGTCGTCGATACCATCGCGTCCGGCGCCTCCTCCCGCTCCTGCTCAACTCGCGCAAGCCGGACGTGGTGACCATGGTGTTCGCCTGCGGAACAACTGGTCATCACCGCTCGGACGCGCACGACGCCTTCTACGCGGCGAAGAGCGCCCAGGCAGGGTTCACGGAGACACCCTCCAAGCGCCTGCGGCCCCAGGGCGTCCGGGTGATCTCGCCCTACCCGCCCGACTTCGACAATCCCGACCCATTTCTCCCAGGAGTGGGAGACGACACCCCGTCAGGCCGAGGATTTCCACTTCGAACAGGTCTGACCGAACGTGCCCAGACGAACTTCAGCGCGACGGCGCTGACGGGCACGATGGCGATCATCAGCGCACCGCAGCCGACGAGGACGGTGGGGGCGCTGGTCCGGTCGAGGAGGAAGCCGCCGAGCGCCGCTCCGAGGGGGGCGGCCATCAGGAGTACGGCGCTGCGTGCGGCCAGAACAGTGGTGAGCGACTCGGCGGGTGCGCGGCCCTGGATCAGGGTGAGGGAGAGCGCGGAGTAGGGCCCGTAGACGAATCCGGCGAAAGCGAAACCCATCAGGGAGGGCAGGGGGGTGTGCGTGAGGGCGAAGAGCAGCATGCCGAGGCCGTGGCCCGCGATGATGCCGAGCATGGCCGGCCACAGCGGCAGCCGGCTGGCCGCGCTCAGCGCGAGGGAACCGATGAGGGCTCCGATACCGAAGGCCGACCAGTAGGCGCCGAGCAGCCCAGGGCCGGCCTGGAGGTTGTCCGCGACGAACAGGGGCAGGGCGACTTCCACAGGTCCGTACGCGAGGTTGAACACCCAGGTCACGACGAGCAGGCCGAGGAGTTCCGGCTGGCGGAGCAGAATGCCCAGCCCTCCCTGTGCGCCGCCGGTCACCGGTTCCGCTTCCGGCGCCGGTCCCGCCCGGGGAGGCAGAGTGCTGCGGCCGGTCTGGAGGGCGAGCACGGCGAACGTGGCGGCGTCCAAGCCGATGATCCATGCCGGGGATACCGCTCCGACGAGAAGTCCCGCGAGAGCAGGGCCCGCGATGGTCGCGACCCACAGGCTGGTGCTGAGCACACTGTTGGCCGTCAGACGCTGGTCCTCGGAGAGCAGGGGCACGAACAGGGCGTGCTTGCCTGCCTTGCCCCAGGCGTGCAGCAGCGACGAGATGCCCAGGAGTCCGACGTACACGGCCGGGGTGAGGAGCCCCGCCACGTGCGCGAGCGGGACCGCCCCCAGCAGTACGGCACGTAGCGCGGAGTCGGTGACCAGGAGCCGTCGTGCGGGAAGCCGCCGCATCCACCTTCCCAGGATCAGCGCGCCGAGCGCACCGGGAAGGACGTAGGCGGCGACAGCGATGCCGACCAGCGCGCCTTGGCCGCCGTCAGGGCCCAGCTCGAATGCCAGCCATGCGACGGCGACGACGGTCATGCCATCGCCCAGGTCGGACAACGCGAAGACGGGGAACAGCCGCCGAAACGTCCGGTCGGCGAACAGCGAGCGGTAGGGGCCTGGAACCAGGCGTCCTGGAGCAGAGGAGGACATGCGCGTCACAATCGTCCTTCAAGCACGCTTGAAGTCAAGGCCGGACAAGGAAGAGGGGTGGCATGCGGTACCTGCCGATCGGTGAACTCGCGGACAGAGCCCGCGTGCGCGCTTCAGCACTGCGCTATTGGGAGGAGCGCGGTCTACTCCCGGGCGCTCGCCGCGAAGGCGGACGAAGGGTGTGGCCGGCGACCACCCTCCGCCGGGTCGCCCTCATCAAGATGGCGCAGCGGGCCGGGTTCACCCTCGCCGAGATCACGCAGTTGTTGGCCGGCAGCGCCACCCCCTCCGCTGCCCGCCAGTGGCGGGAGATCGCCGCGCGCAAGCTGCCCGAACTCGACCAGCACATCGCGGAGACCCGGGCGCTACGGCAGGCGGTCGCGGAATGTCTGGAATGTGGCTGCATGAACTTCGATCAGTGCGTACTCCTCGCAAGCACGGACGCGACGCCATGACCCACCACAGGGCGAGTTCTGGAGCCCGATGCCGGTATCCACGGGGCGAAGGAGCTGCCCGTCGACCGGAATTCCCGGACCGTCAGGCGGGTACGTCCTATGTGGGCAGGAGCAGTGCCTCCGCGCCCACGGGGCGATATCCGGCTGCTTGGAAGGCGCGGACGCTGCGGGCGTTGCCGGCTGCCTGCTGTGACCAGACCGACTCGCCCGGGGGCACGAGGTGGCGGGCGGCGGTGGCCAGTTGCCTGCCGAGCCCGCGGTGTCGCGCGTCCTCGTCCACTTCGATCGCCGTCTCCCAGCGGCCGGCGACACCACGGCCGAGGACAAGGATTCCGCCGTCGGCGGCCCACGCGCGTACGCCGTCGCGTCGCCGACGCGCGCGAACCACTCGGGGATGGACCGGATCGGTGATCTCCCGCAGGTCCAAGGCGGGGAGGCCGGGGAGGGAGGATGCGACGGTCAGGAGGTCGATCGTGTCGGTGGATCGTCCTGTCCGGTCGAGGAGGGCGCCCAGAAACCGCGGGTTCATGGTGGCGGCCAGTTCGTCGCAGCCCATCGCGGCCAGCGTCTCGTGGACCCAGCCGGGGTCCTCGTCGGTGAACACGACCGAGTGCGCGGTGAAGGCGAGCACTCCGGTGTCACGTCGGTTCGGGGCGGGTACCACGGTGGTGCCGCCGTCGGGCACCGGGAAGTGCCCCTTCGCCGCGGCGTCCATGATGTCCGCCAGGGTCTGTCGTATGGTCTTCACCGTTCTCCTGCCTGTCGCCTGCCCGCACTCCGTCGAGAAGGCACCATCTGTGTTGTCAGGGTCAAGGCGCCGTCCCGTGTCTGACAGCCTGTTGTGACCCGTGGCCGGCTGTGAACGGAGGGCCTCCGCTGCCGGACAATGCCCCGGTCAGGGCGTGAAGGACTCGGGGCCGAAGCGGCCCCACACCACGAAGGCGGCCAGGGCGAGGTAGACCAGGTCCACCACCATGAATGTGGTCTCGTCACGCCGTATGCGGGTGATCGCCGCGCCGGTCATCATCAGCACCAGGCCGAGGGCCGCCAGTGGGACCAGGACCGGTGCGATGCCGAGCACGGCGGGCAGGACCAGGCCCACCGCGGCCAGCACTTCGAGGGCTCCGATGGTTTTGATGCCGCCGGCGCTGAAGTCCTCGGCCCAGCGGGCGCTGGGGCCACTGGCGGCGATCTTCTCCTTCGGCGTGATCACCTTGAAGGCACCGCCGAGCAGGTAGGCGGCGGCGAGCAGTCCGGTGACGATCCACAGGGCGAGGTTCATGGGATGTGTCCTTGCAGGGTGTCGGCTCGGGGAGTGCGGGGTCGGGCGGTGGCGTGGCGGGCGGTCGGTCAGCCGTGCCGGCCGGGCCGGTATTCGCCTGCGGGCTGCTGGATCATGACGTTCCCGCGGTTGAAGGCGTTGATGACGGCGATCTGGGCCACCAGGTCGGCGAGCTGGTCCTCGTCGTAGTCCTTGGCGGCGTTCGCCCAGACCGCGTCCGAGACGCCGCCGGCCGCGTCGGCGATGCGGGTGCCCTCCTCGGTCAGCTCCAGGGCGGCGCGTTCGGCGTCGGTGAACACGGTGGCCTCGCGCCAGGCCACGACCAGGTTGAGACGTACCGCGCTCTCCCCGGCGTGCGCGGCGTCCTTGGTGTGCATGTCGATGCATCCGGCGCAGCCGTTGATCTGGCTGGCGCGAAGCATGACCAGTTCCCGGGTGGAGGCCGGAACGGTCGACTCCGCGAGCTCCCTGCTCGCGGCCACGATGTGCTTCATGGCCTTGGCGGCGACGGGGCTGGTCATGAAGTTCAGTCGAGCGTTCATCGTGCACTCCTTGTTCCCGCTGTTTCGCTGTCGCCCTCTAAGACAGGGCACCCCGCCAGCCTGTGACAGGGGCTGATGTGACGTGCGTCTCCCCGCCGGACTGTGACGGCCCGCCGAGGGTCGATCGAAGCGCCTCGGATACCCTCTGGGCGTCCTGTGGATCTTGGAATGAGCAGGCGGGGCGCCGCCCTTGGACTGGGCACCGCCGTCCGTGAGTTGGGGAGGGGTCCCATGTCGGGAGCAACGGATGTGACGGATGTGACGGACGAGGCCGGCTACCGACCGCTGATGTTCTCCATCGCCTACGGGATGACCGGGTCGGTGGGCGACGCCGAGGACCTCGTTCAGGACGCCTTCCTCGGCCTGACCCGAGCGCACCGGGCGGGTACCGCGATCTCCGCACCAAAGGCGTACCTGACCACAGCCGTGACGCGGTTGGGGATCAACCACCTGAGCTCGGCACGGGTACGGAGGGAGACCTACGTGGGGAACTGGCTGCCCGAACCGGTCGTCGTGACCGATGACCGGCCGGGACCGGTCGAGCACGCCGAGCTGGCCGACTCCCTGTCCATGGCCTTCCTCGTGCTGCTGGAGGCCCTTTCCCCCGTGGAGCGGGCGGTGTTCGTGCTGCGTGAGGTGTTCGGGTACGACTACCCGGACGTGGCGAGGACCACCGGGAAGTCCGAGGCGAACTGCCGCCAGATCTTCGCCCGTGCCAAGAAGCGCGTCGCCGCGGCCGGGCCGGATGCGGACAGCGTGCCGCCCGCCGCCCGGCGGGCCGAGGGCGAGAAACTCGCCCGCACGTTCTTCGAGGCGGCCGAGGGCGGTGACTTGGACGCGCTGCTCGGCATGCTCGCGCCCGATGTCGTGTACTACGGGGACGGCGGCGGCAAGGCGCGTGCGACCAGGAATCCGGTGGTCGATCCGCAGCGCGTCGGACAGCTGCTCGTCGGCGGGTTCCGCCGGATCCGGAGCCTCGGTGCCGGCCTCCGTCCGGCCTGGGTCAACAGCCGGCCGGGCGCCGTGACGTACGACCCTGAGGGCCGTGTGGTCAACGTGGTCGAGCTCGACATCGTCGACGGTGTGATTCGGGCGATCCACTCCGTGTCCAACCCCGACAAGCTCGGCCACCTCGGGCCGGTGTCCGACATGGCACGGCTGTCGGAGGAATAGTCCACCCCCCGGCCTGCGGCACCGCATCTCCGTATCGTGTGGCTCGTCCGGCGCTACTGCTTCTGACCGACCCTGCACACGGCTGCGGTCAGCAGCGCTATGCCGAAACCGACAACGGACGTTCTCGGTTGTGCCCTACGTAGCCAACCCGGGCGAGCCCCTCGACGGATACCCCCGCGAGGCGTTCCTGCGCGATCTCGTCGACGAGTCAGTGGCCAAGATCCGCGGCTGCCCGACTGGCGGTGTCCTCGACGAACTCGTCGTCCTCAACCACGAGGTCCCCGGCCGGTTCGGCGAGGAGGACCCGGGCCCGCCTCGGCGTGCGCATCTGCCCCGGCGCGGACCACGACTCCACCCACAGCCTGGACGTCGACTGCGCTGCGCCCGGCGATTCCCGCCAGGCGCAGCGCCCGGTCACACGGTCGGCCGGGACCGCGCGGAAATGCCGTGCTTGTGAGACCGATCGGCTGTGGCATCAACCTGAAGCGGTGGTGCCGGGCCGGCGGCTGCTGGACTGGGGTGAAACGGGGATCAGGCCCTGACCTAGAGGACGTCGTCCTCCGGTTACCCGTCAAGTTCTCCTGTTCAGACGTCTGGCGGTCGCGGCTGGAGGGCAGCTGTCGTCGCGGCCCCGGTCACTGTCAGTACCGGCTGACACCATTGCCGTCATGACACCGTTGCTTCTCACTGACATCGAGCGGGCTCTTCGCAGCAGTTGGAGTGCCGAGACCTGCACTCCTGAGTTTCGACCGCACTGGACCCCGGACAACCCGGCCAGGGATCAGTGCGGGGTGACCGCCATGGTGCTGAATGACCTGCTGGGAGGCGAGCTGATCCGCGGTGAGGTCCACGTGAACGGAGAACGCGTGGACTACCACTGGTGGAACCGCCTGAATGCCGGAATCGAGATCGACCTCGCCCGAGAGCAGTTCCGGTCGGACGAGATCGTCACCGAGGGAATCGTCATCCCCCGACCGCCAGTCGCCCAGTGGCCAAGGCTCCGTGAGGAGTACGAACTGCTCCGTGATCGCGTCCTGGAAAAGCTCAGTCAGCAGCAGGCAGCGCCGCCTTCGTCGCCGTTCCTCGACTGACCCCCGAAACGCTCTCTGTGCGCGAGACTCCTCAAGTTGTCGGTGAACGAAAGGGGACGACGTCGTCGGACGCTGGTGCGCGTTCTTCGGAGGCGCTGTCTGAAGGTGGCCCGGCAGAACATCTTCCAGCGCAGCCGGTGGCCGGGCAGGCGGGTGAGCCGGTGATCGTCCACACCACGAGGGCGAGGGTGACGACGATCTGGACTGCGGGCAGCACGGATTCGCGCATGGGTGAGGACCTCCGTGTCGGGAGGGTGAAGGTGAAGGGCGGCGGGCCCTGGTGTGGCCGGGTGCCGCGGGGGTCAGTGCTCGGGCTTGGGGGGCCGCTGCGTCAGCGCGGCCGCGGCCTGGTCGAGCGTGACCTTCTCGTGCAGCAGGTCGGAGACGACTTCCGTGATCGGCATCTCAACGCCGTGGGCGCCGGCCAGGGCGAGGATCGCCTCGGCGCTCTTGACGCCCTCGGTGGTCTGCCGGGCGGCGGCGGTCGCCTGCTCGACACTCAGACCGTGGCCGAGATGGGTGCCGAAGGTGCGGTTGCGAGAGAGAGGTGAGGAGCAGGTGGCCACCAGGTCGCCCACGCCGGACAGGCCGGCGAGGGTGGACGGGTGGGCACCCATGGCCGCGGCCAGCCGGGTGGCCTCCGCCAGCCCGCGCGTGATGAGCATGGCCGTGGCGTTGTCGCCCAGGCCCATGCCCGAGGCGATGCCGACCGCCAGGGCGATGACGTTCTTCACCGCGCCGCCGAGCTCGCAGCCGATCACGTCGGTGCTGGTGTAGGGCCGGAAGTACGGGGTGTGGCATGCCTGCTGGAAGCGGCGAGCGGCTTCCTCGTCGGGGCAGGCGACGGTCGCGGCGGCGGGCCGGCCGTCCATGAGCTCGCGCGCCAGGTTGGGTCCGGACAGCACCGCGACCCGGTCCGCGCTCACGCCGGTCACCTCGGTGATGACCTCGCTCGCCCGCAGGTGGCTGCCCCTCTCGACGCCCTTCATCAGCGACACGTTCACGGTGTCGGGCCCGATGTGCGGCGCCCACGCCGCGAGGCCGGCCCGCAGGGACTGCGCGGGGATGGACAGGACGAGGAAGTCCGCGCCCGCGAGCGCGGCGGCCGGGTCCGTCGTGGCCGTCACGGAGAAGGGCAGCTCGATGGTGGGGAAGTAGCCGGGGTTGCGGTGCGTCGAATTGATCGCGTCGGCGATCGCGCTGCGGCGGGCGTGCACGATGACGTCGGTGCCGGCGTCCGCCAAGATCTTGGCGACGGCGGTCCCCCAGGAGCCGGCCGAGAACACCGCAGCACGGGCGGAACGGTGCTGACTCACCGCCGGGTCCTTACCTCGGGATGGCGGCGGGGCACAGTCATCGTATCGGCCGCGTCAGTCTGTCCGACCCGCCCCGACGACGACCGCGGCGCCCGGGACACCGCCGGCCGCATCTACCGGCACCGGTGGTTCGTACGGCAGCACCGCCGCACCTATCCCGATCAGGACGACCTGACGGACTACTCCCGCAAATGGGTCGGCCCCTACCTTGTCACTCCCGAAGGGTACGAGGACGCCCGATCCTGGGCACATCCGTACAAGATCGTGGGCCACGGCCGAATCGCGACTGTCGGGCCGGCCTGCCGACCCGTCAAGATTGAACACGCCCACAGAGCAGGACGCTTGAGGACTGGAACCGAAACGGCACACTCCACGAAACCGCCTGACAGGGGAGAATCATGAGGATCCGTTCGACACTCGCTTTCGCGGCAGTGACCGCAGCGTTGGCTACTCTCGCCGCCACCCCAGCAGCTGCCGGCAGCCAAGGCTCCACCGCTGTCACATGCACCGGCTGGCCGACTGGCAGCTTCAGCAACGAATTCGACTACACCGTCGAAGGGCAGTACTCGTATCTCCGCAAAGGGCCATACGGAGCGTGTGATGTCGTCCTCCGCCTGGGACCCGGCTGGAGCCTTGACGTCGCCTGCTACGTCACCAACAGCTACGGCAACACCTGGTCCTACGGCCACTTCAACACCGGCAGCACTCGCTACTGGGGATACGTCTACGACGCGAGCCTCCAGGGAAACGGCAGTAGCAGGCCGTGCTGACCCTGTCCCTCGGCTGACGAACCTTTACGAGCAGGACCGACACCGTCGCGGGCCCGGGACTGTAGGGCTGCCGCCCGCAGTAGCCGTGTAGCAGCCTGCCTGCCTCCCCTGCCCTTATGCCGCAGCGTGGCCGGCACCACGGCGTCGCGGTGCGGCATCCAGGAGGACCCACATCCTGTGGCCGTCCTCGCCGGCGTCCACGCCCACGGAGTCGACCGTGGTCAGCGCCATCAGCTCGCCGAGCACGGTCTCGTCGGACGATCCGGCGACGTGGCTGAGGACGGCAACGAGGACCTTGTGGTCCTGATCGCCGAGGTGCACGCTGACCCGCTTTCCCCCGTCCGCAACAGCCGCCGCGACGAGCCGGCGGACGGCCGCCGTGAGGTCGCTCTCGTCCAGGGCGGGATAGCCCCACCCCCGCAATTCCTCCGCGACCTTGGCGGCGGCCTTCTTCGCCGCCCATTCGTCGGCCCTGAAGGCGAGCGCGGCCGTACGCCGGTTCCGCACGATCATGCGGGGCCGGCGGACCGCGACCTCCGTCGTGGGCTTCGTCTCCGGCTGTGGCCGCGGAGCCTCCACCGGCCGCTTCGGCGGCGGAGGCGACTTTGGGGGATAAGTCGGCGGTAGCTTTGACCCCTTGGCCTCGGGACTGGTCAACTCGGCCTCCTCGCAGCGGGACCACTATCCTGGCAGGTTCTTCCACCCGGGGGCATGATTCATCCGCGACCGCCCGGCACTTCGAAGCTACGGTCAAGTGACAGGGAGCGCCTGGTTGCCCGCGGTTGCGACCGTCCAGCACTCGCAGCGCCTGAGCAAGGACAGCGTCCCGGCCTCCAGCACGGTGTTCCCGAGCCGTGTCGCCCGGTGGCCTACCGCAACCTGCCCGCACCCCTCATCGCCCCGTACCTGCTTGTGTGGGCCCCGCGACCGCCGTGCGGGCTGTCCGCGGAGGTGGGGCGAGGGAGTCCCTGCGTGGGTTCCGCGAAGGGTGGCTCGGCCGCCATGCACAAGACCGTCGACCGATGAGGTGGCGAACCGTCCTTCGCCTGACCGCCGCCGGCCGCCCACCGCTCCTGTAACCCTCTCCCCCGCCCGTGGCCTGCACGTCTCTCCAGCCCCACACCACAGACAGGATCCTGCCCCCGTGCTTCTTCCGAGCCTGCTCGCGGTCTTCGCGCACCCTGACGACGAATGCCTCCTCGCCGGCGGAGTCCTCGCCCAGCACGCCGCCGCCGGCGCCCGCACCGCCGTCGTCACCGCCACCTGGACGGCCGACAGCCACCGCGCCCCCGAACTCGCAGACGCCTTGAACGTCTTAGGCGCCGGCGCACCGCGCCTGCTCGGCTACGCCGACGCACGCAACCCCGCCTCAGCACCCGGCGGGGCCGTACGCCTCATCGACGCACCCCTCGACGAAGCCGTCGGCCGCCTCGTCTCGCACATCCGCGCCTTCCGGCCCGACATCGTCGTCGGACACGACGCGCTGGGGCAGCTGACTGGCCACCCGGACCACCAGCGCAGCCACCAGATCACCCTGCTCGCCGTCGAAGCCTCCGGTCTCGCGCACCTGTACCCCCGGGCCGGCGCCCCCTGGCAGACGTCGGCGCTGTACGCCGCCACGCACTCGGAGACCGGTGTGGGCCGGCTGGGAACCCTGCTGGAGACGGTGGGGAAGAGCGTGCTGACCGTGTCGGACGCGTACGTGACCACGACCGTGGACGTCGGCCTGTGGGCCGCGGTGAAGTGGGCCGCGATCCTCGCTCACGAAGGTGAGGTCGCGCGCGAGCGGTCCCTGCCCGGCCTCCTCGCCCGCCTGCCCGAAACCGAACGCGACGAGATCATCAGCACCGAGTCCTTCACCCGGCTCACCCCCGGCCCCGTAGCGGGCGACCCGCACCGACTCCTCGCCTGACAGGCGCGCCGCCACCCGCTCTCTCCTCACCCAGGGGGCACCGCACGAAAACGAATACGTGTGCGGCCAGCGGTTGCTGATGTGTCCCGGTGGCGGACGCGAGCCCGGCGAGGACCCGCTGACGGCTGCACGCCGGGAACTGGCCGAGGAAGCCGGCATCGGCGCCTCGGAGGTCGAGCTGCTGACGAAGATGTGGCGGATGCCCGCCGGCGCGCGCACCCGTGAGCACCTGTACCTTGCCCGGGGCCTGAGCATCGGTGAGCACCACCGGGACGCGAGTGAGGCCGACATGGAGCTGCGCTGGATCCCGTCATCATCTGGCTCCGCTCATGAGGCCCACGCCGGGACGGTGTACGACGCCGTGTACCCGCTGTGCGAAGTGGCCCATGGCCCGGCGCGCGGCGAGCAGGGCGGCGGCGCGGTGCCGCGCCGTCGTGGTGGAGTCCGTCCGTCGGATCATCGTCGGCGGTCCGGGTCAGGGCGCCAGACGTCGCGGGATCCCGTAGGCGCTCTGGACGAAGCGGCCGCTCAGGCGGTTCGGGCGCTGCCGTCACCGACCTGCTTCAGGCGGGTGATCAGGGGTTCGATCTCGACGGGTACGCCCTCCGGGACGACCGGTCCGCGGACGCCGGGCGGCCCGGAAGGGCCTGCCGGGCCGGTGAGCCTGGCCTGCCGGCCCAGCCAGGCCAGCCAGGCCAGCCAGCGGACCAGACGGGCGGCGGTGCGGTGGTCTCGGCGCAGCATGGCACGGACGGTTCCGCGGGCGAGGGCAAGCGGGTCGGCGCGTGCGGCGTCGTGGAGCGGGCTGTCGAGGCCGGGGAGCGCCAGTGGCGCGAGCCGGGCCATGGCGAGCGACCAGGGGCGCCAGCCGTCGGCGGCCGGGAGGCAGTCGGGGACCGGGAAGAACGGGCCCGCCGGGCGGGCCGGTGCCGGTTCCCGCGCCGGTGCCGGTGCCGGGTCGGCGGAGCCGTTGCGGGAGGCGAGCGTCCAGGTGGCCCAGTCGAGCCAGCGGGCCACCGCATCGCCGCCTACGGCCGGGGGGAAGACGCGGTACGCCTCGGCCACCTCCCGGGCCGCGTCGTGGCCGGAAGCCGGGGAGGCGAGGAGCCGGGGCGTGAAGACGTCCGGGCCCAGGACGCGCAGGGCGGCCGGTTCGGCCCTGGACAGCGGCTGGGCCGGGCCGCACGTGCCCTCGACGCCCTTCAGGGCGTCGAGGGCACGGCCCACCATCCGCTCGACCGCGGCGCCGTACTCGGCGCGCAGTTTCACATCGGTGACTGACATGCGTGGTGGACTCTCCTGTCAGGCGGCAGGGCCGGCGGATCGAGCGGACGAACGGCAGAGTCGTCAGCCGGTCTTCTTCTTCGGCTCCTTCGGCTCCTTCGCCGCGACGATGAGGAGGAGGCTGATGGCGGAGGCCGGGCTGAACTGCGGGGCGTCGCTGACCGACGCCTCACCCTCGGTCAGCAGTGCGGTCAGGGCGGCCTCTTCGGCCGGGGAGGCGACCGGCGCGAGAGCCGGGAGGAGTGCGGTGTGCATGGATGTCTCCTTGTCGGTAAGACGGCGCCGCAGCACCCGGCACCATCCTCACGAGACGTCACCACATACAGACATTCTGTGATCACGAAGTGCAACGAACCGAACCTCGCGCCACGGGTGGCATACGACAGTCACCGCTTTCCGCGTCTCGACTCCCGGCGCCCCGGGGCTCAGTTGGTCTTCGTGTTGCGTAGGTGGGGCCCCACATACCCAATGATGATCATTTGAGTGGTGCCTTTGGTGTCGTCGAGGAAGTGCACCCGGGGCGAGGTGGCTCCCTTGCTGTCCAGCTTGATGTGGGCTTCCATGACGGCGCGACCGGAGGGGTCTACGGTCGTCGGGACGGGGAAGACTCTCTGGCCTCCGTACTGCGCCATGGTCTGTGATCCCTCGGCCATGGCGACCTGTTTGGCCGGCCAGCCCTGGACTCCGGGCAGCGGGGCAGTGCAGTAGTCGTAGAAGGCTCCCTTGAAGCCCTGTTGGGCTTGCTCGGCGTAGGAGTCGAGGGCGCGGAGCGCCACCCAGGCTTTGCCGGCCCACACGCGTGCGCGGTCGTTCTCGTCGAGGTCTATGCAGGTGTCGCGGTCGGCGGTGAACAGCAGGCGTGAGAATGCTTCCCTCCTGTCCCACAGCTCCTCGAAGGAGGTCGGGAGGGGCTGGGGGACCTCGACCGGGTCGGTGGCGTCTTCGTGGCGGTCTTGCTGGTAGAGGCGGGAGCGCAGCTGATTGGCTTCGGTCCGTGCTCGCTGTGCTTCCTCCAGGGCTTCGACCGCGTCCTGGAGGTTGTGCAGGGATTCCTGGCGGGCCAGGGCGAGCTGGGCTTCAAGGGAGGCTGTGGCTCGTTCGGCCAGGCGGGTGCTGGTGCGCTTCTCCTCGACCTCTTCGTCGGCGGTCTTCAGGAGGTCGAGGAGGAGGGCGTTCTCCTCGCGCAGGTGTCGCAGCTCGTTGAGGGCGTCGACGGGGAGGCGCGGATGTGGGGTGATGGTCTGGGCGAGAGCTTCGCGTCGTCGCTGGGTGGCGGCCTCGTCGTCCGGAAAGCGCAGGTCCCGCAGGATTTCCGGGATGGGCGCCTGCGTGGCGTGGCGCTGCGCGGCTCGGGCGATGGTGGTCCACGCGTTGTCGCTCGAATCGCGCATGCGGGCCGGGCTGACGAACCGGTGGCGGGCGGCGTCGGGGGCCCAGGCGGGATCGGTGCCGGGGAGGAAGGTCCGTACGGCTCCGGGTGCGACGCGGTGATGCTCGCCGATCTCGTGGCGGAAGGCGTCCACGGCTTTGGGGTCCGCCAGGAGGTAGAGGCCGGCGGATCCGGCGCACTGTGGCATGACCGTGCGCATCCGCTGCGACCACAAGGGATCCGGCTCGGTGGTGCGGGCGGCGACGACGACGGGGTGGAGCCGGTCTGGATCGCACAGTACTTCGATCAGATGGTCCACTTGGGCGCTGCCGACCTGGAGGGCGTTCACGGTCAGCCGGCCGTCGCCGTCGAAGGGGCTCAGCCTGGCCACGAGATTCTTGACGATGGCGGGCCGTCCGGGCCGTAGACCCTCTGTCGTGCCATTGGGGAAGCATTCCAGGGAAACGGCGACCGCGGCCGCCGTCGGGGCGCCGGGCGGGGCAAGGGCGGCGGTGATGGTGGTGCGCCAGGTGGCCGCGGGTTGGTCCTCGCGAAGTTGGATCCGCAGGGCGGTCTCCACACCCGTTTCGTCGTAGCGGGACTGGTTGGTGAGCACGGTCGTGGCGCCGAGATGGTGGACGCCGCTGGTGCTCGGAGCGTCGGGGTACCGGGTCTGTTTGGTCTTGATCCAGGTGATGGACTCACTGCGGACGACCGCGAACACGTCCCGCTCGGCGGTCGGCACGCTCAGCGTGGTGCGGAACACCAGCTGGTCGGGGACTGTGGTCGTCGGGCAGGCATCAGCCGGGTGGGATGCGGTGGGCAGCGGTGCTGCGAATATCGTCAATCAAGCCTCGCTCAAGGTCATTTGGCCGAATGCCTCCCAGTTCGGCCTGTCGCGAGCGTAGGACCAAAGCGCGGGTCAGGGGTTCCGTTCCGTGAGGATGGTCGGCCTGAAGGACAATCTCGACGCACCGTCCCGTGGTGTGGATGCGGGACCGAGGCAAGCCACCGGCAGCGGGCGGGTCGTGCTGGGTGATGCGCAGCATCCGTCCGTCGTGGTCGAGCCGGCTCCGTGCGGGCCCGCGGCACGCACCGGTACGAATGCCGTCCGGACGGAGTCCGGATGACTACTCTGCGTACATGTCGAATGCTCCTACGCAGTCGAGGTTGCGAGAGATTCCGGGCTGGGCGGTGGGGTTGTGTCTGTTCGGGCTCACCGCCGGTCTCTGCATGATCATCTGGTACGTGGTGGATCCGCCGTTCCTGGACAAGCCCTCAGGGAACAGGGAAGTGCTCCTGCAGTTCGCGGCGACGGCCGAAGAGGCCCGCGCCATCGTGAACGGTGTCGGAGGCGGGAAAGGGAACGGGGGCAAGCTGTTCCAGGACGGCCTCGTGCTCGACTGGCGCATGTTCATCCCCGGCTACGCGGTGGCCCTGGCCGGGGCCTTCGGGCTCGGGCACCTCTTCCTCTACCGGGAGTCCACGCGGCTGTGGGCCCGACGCGCCCTCGCCCTCACCTCCGTGCCGGTGGCAGCGGACTGCGTGGAGAACGTCTTCCTCTGGCGGGCTCTGAACCGGCTCGCCGCCGACCCGGTACCGGACTTGACGCGGGCGTCCTATTTCGCCCAGATGAAATGGGCGCTCGTCGTCCCTCTGGTGGCAGCGGCCATCCTGATCGTCGTCACCCTCTGCTGTCGCCGGGTGCTGGACCCCTCCTTCGTACGGAGTGCGCGGGAGGACCGTCCCCGTCCCGTCGTGGCCCACGCCCACAGGCTCGTGGACGGCACGGAGAGCCAGTGGAGCGACCCGGACGTGATCGTCCCCCCGGCCGCGCCCCACGACTGGGAGCCCCGGCCCGAGTGGACCGCCCCCAACCCGGTGAAACCAGGCGAAACCGAGGCCCGGAGCCCGAAGGACAGCGCGGTGACCCGCTGGCGAACCCGCGCGTACCAGCCGCCGGGCCGACAGCCCGCGGAGGTCGGCTTCTGCGTCTCCGGTGGCGGCATCCGGTCGGCCTCGGTCACCCTGGGCGCACTGCAGGCACTGCGCGGGCAATTGCTCAAGGCGACGTATCTGGTGTCGGTGTCCGGCGGCGGGTACACCGCCGGGGCCTTCCAACTGGCGCTGACCGAGGCCCGGTTCCGGGCCCCGGACGGGAGCCCGTCGGTGCGGCCCGGTCTCGCGAAGCCCGCGGACGTGTTCGCGCCGGGCAGCCCGGAGGAGGACCACATCCGCCGACACGCGAAGTACCTGGCGGACGCGCCCAAGGAGAAGCTGAACGCCGCGGGCGCGGTGCTGCGCGGGATGGCCGTCTCCTTCGGCATGCTGGCGCTGGTCTTCGCCGTGGCAGGTCAGTTCCTGCACCAGTTCTACTCGTACGTCCCGCTGACCGAGCTGCGCCCCCTCGCCGTGAAAGGGGAAGTGTTCGACTCGTCCCTGGATCTGCACCCGACCGCCTGGCGCCCCGTCCTCGCCCTGTTCGGCCTGGCCGGCCTGGTGTCCGTCGGGTACGCCTTCACGCGGGCCGGCAGCGGAAAGTCACGTCCCGCTTGGCTGCGCAGCACGGTGAACACCCTCACCGGCCTCGCACTGGCGGTCGCCGCGTACTCGGTCGTCCTTCCTTCGGTGATCTGGTTCTTCGCCTCTCTGGCCCACGAGGCCGTCAGAGGGGGATATTGGGACGACAGCGGAGAGGGAGTCGCCTTGCTCGGCGCGATCACGGCGGCGGCAACCGCCGCGGGTACGTGGTTCACCGCGGTCCACAAAACGGTGAAGAAGCTGAAGCCGGACGGTGAGCAGGCAGGCCCGATCTCCAGGGGCGGCACTTCCCTCGTCACGCAGGTCGGCACCAGCTGGGTGAAAGCCGTGGTGTGTTGGCTGGTGCTGCTCCTGGTCGCGTTCTTCGGCCTCGCCCTCATGTCCTGGGCCGCCGTCTACGCGGGCAGCTGGCACGCGGGGTGGAAGTGGGGAGTGCCGATCGCTCTGATCGTGCTGACGCTCGTGATCGACCAGACCACCTTCAGCCTGCACCCCTTCTACCGACAGCGGTTGGCCGGCGCCTTCGCCGTGCGCCGCGCGGTGTTGAAGGACGGCTCGGTCGGCGCGGTGCCGTACGACTACAACAACGAGCCGACCCCGCTGAACCCCTACGCGCGGCGGGTGGAGGGCTTTCCCCAGGTCATCTTCGCCGCCTCCGCGGCCGTCTCGCTGCGCAACCGCACCGCGCCCGGCCGGCCCGCCGTGCCCTTCACCTTCGCCTCCGACTACTGCGGCGGACCCGACACGGGGTGGGTCCGCACGGGCACTCTCCAGAAGACGGCCCCGGCGCTGATCGGGCGGGACCTGACCGTACAGTCCGCCGTCGCCGTGTCCGGAGCGGCCTTCGCCTCCGCGATGGGCTCACAGACGACGTTCATGGAGCGACTGCTCGCGCTGTCCAACGTGCGGCTCGGCACCTGGGTGCCCAACCCCCTGTACCTCGCGGAACTGGCGACGTACGGGCCCAACCGCATCATGCCGCGGCTGCCGCGGGTACGGCGGCTGCGGTACCAACTCCAGGAGCTGGTGGGCCAGTACTCGGACACCACTCCCCTGCTGCTGTGCACCGACGGCGGCCACTTCGACAATCTCGGTCTGGTCGAGATGCTCCGGCTCCGCTGCCGGACCATCTACGTCATCGACGCCTCGGGGGACTCGCCGCCGCTGGCGACCACCCTCGCGGGGGCGATCACACTCGCCTACGAGGACCTCGGAGTGACGATCAGCTTCGATGACGAGGGACAGAGTCTGCTGAGCCTGGTACCCGGCAGCGCGAAGCCGCTCCCGCCCGAGGCGCCGATGGCCTCCCTGAACGCCCGGTTCTCCGCCACCTGCGTGGTACGCGGCACGATCGAGTATCCGGAACCGGTCCAGTTCTCGCCCGACGCACCGGCCGCCACAAAGGGGACGATCATCTTCGTGAAGGCCTGTCTGACCCCTGACATGCCGTACGAGCTGCTCAGTTACGCCCTCCGGGAAAGGGCCTTCCCCCGCCAGGCCACCTTCGACCAGTGGTTCGACCACGCCCAGTTCGACGCGTACCGGGAGCTCGGGCATCACCTCGGCACCAAGGCGGCGCAGGTGCGCCCCGCTCACTCGCCGCGGTGTGGTGTCAGGCGCCGCGGGTAGGTCCGCACGGCCGCAAGAGAGAGACACGCCTGCCATTGTCGTTCCGTGCGCGCAGTCGACGCTAGCCTACGCAGGGTGACGAACAACAGCGCGCCGTCCCGCTCAGCCGCCCCCAGTCACATCTACTACTTCGACGTGGGGGCCGGCGACTGGGAGGGGGAGTTCACCTTCCGCGTCACCTCGTGGCGACGCCTCCGGAACACCCGCAGCATCGGGCTGCGCAACCGGGCGCTCGTCGTCGCGATGGCCCTCACCCAGCGGCTGACCGGCGCGTCCCGGCTGGAGTCGACGATCGTCGCAAGCCCATCCGCGGGCGCCTTCGGCGTGGCCGACAACGTGGTCAGGATCTCCAAGTTCGGCGTGACCCTGTACTTGTTGAAGGAACGCTACCTGCTCGATCCTGACGGCAGAGGCGTCACCGTAGAGGCGAACGAGCAGTTCAGCCCCGTGCCGGGCATCCTGACGAGGAAGTTCAGCTACCCCGCGGCGATCCACCCCTCCGGCCTGAGGTCCACCTACCACATGCCCCTGCTGGGAAGCCCATGGACGGCGACCTACGAGGTGGGAACCGACCGGCAGAGCCTGGCCGGGGAACTCGTCTGTGACTGGGCGAAGGCGACGGAGAACGCCCGCCGGGCCTCATGACCGGGGACCCGACTGCCGCTGCCGCTGCCGCCGGCGCTGCCGCCGAGAAGGTCGCCGGAGTCGTCGGGGAGCTCGCCGCCCGCGTCAAGCGGTACGACGCCCTGCGGGACCCGCGTGCGGTGTTCGCCTACACCTACTTCCGGCTCACCTCCGACCTCGCCGCCGGCCTGCGCGCGAACAGTTCGTCGTTCAGGGCGCCCGAATGGGTCGCCGACCTGTCCATCTCCCTGGCGGCGGCCTATTTCACGGCGATGGACGCCATCGACACCTGGCTGGGCCCCGCACCCGATGCCCGGCCCATCGGGGAAGTCCTCTCGGCGGACCTTCCGGAAACCATCCCGAAGCCCTGGCGGGACGTCTACGCCGCCTCGACCGTGCGGCACTCCTACGTCCTGGAGGAGGTGCTCTTCTCGATGATGGCGCACATGTCCTACGATCTGCCGCTGGCGCTGCGGGTCCTGGCCGCGCGCGGGGACGTACACCGCCACATCGCCGACTTCCACCGCATGAACGACCTCCTGGCCTCGTCCATTGACGTGGTCCAGGACGAGATCGCCGCCCGATACTGCCGTCGGCTGAGTTCACTGGACCGCTTGTTCATCCGCGACGACGAACTCTTCACGAGTTACGGGATCCGGGTCGCTCGGGGCCTGGCCTGGTTCAACTGCGACAGGCTCACGGATCCGGGTGCGAGCGACAAGGCGATGGCCTCCATCAGCAGGTCCACGGCCGCGTTCATCGCCGAGTTCCGCTCACCGGACGACTGGAAGCGTCGCCGGGCCTTGCAGGTCCTGCGGGCACTGGTCCCTTCCCGTCGGCAGTGGCCGCCGCCGGGGGCGCCCATCGAGGTGGGCGGTCTGCCCGGCTGATCCGGCCGCCCCACCTCGCCTGAACATAGCCTCACCAGGCGAAATTCACCCATTTGGAATACACTTGAACCATTGTCTCCCGGGGAGTGTGGACGTTCCGCCAGACGGCGGAGCGCGGCCACCGCCGACATCGAGGGTCGCCGGGTCGCCGAGTTCTTGCCACAGCGATGCCGTACGAGCGTCCCCGGGCCACCTCGTGCGGCGACGTGACCCATGCCTCCTGCGGACCCTCACCGCCCAGTCCCCCGCCCCAAGGAGCAGTCATGCACGCGTTCCCACGCTCAGCATCGCGCCGGCCGCGCCGCTGCGCCGTGACCGCGACAGCGCTGGCCGTGGTCGGCCTCGGAGTCTCACCGATGTCGACGGCGACGGCGATCGCAGACGCGTCACCCGCCGGCCGGCCCAGCCAGGTCCAATCGATGCCGGCCGGTCTGGACAAGGCGCCCGGCGGCCTCTACCTGTTCCAGTACACCTACCGGAACCACCTCAAGATCGGCGGTGGCAACTTCACCCTCGGCGGCAAGGTCTACGTGGTCGTCAAGTTCAACTCGGGCCAGATCAGGTACCAGGGCACCGTGACGGCGAAGACGAATTCCGGCGTCCCGGGCGGGGCCGTCTATCTGGAGACGAACATCTCCTCCCCCTGCGCCCCCGGGAACAACGGCTATGCCCGAGCGTACGACCACAGCACCGAGACCTGGTCGCCGAGACTGCCGGTGGCCATCTGCGTACGGATCGACTGAGCTGATCCGTTCCTCGGGGTTCCGTTCCTCGGGGTCCTGTCACCCTTCTCCGTGCCAGTGCGCGTCGTGCGTGCGGTGGGCCTCGGTCAGACCGTCGCGGAAGTACCGCTCGTAGTAGCCGTTCTCAAGATGATGGGCCTGCAGCCACACGCCCGGTACGTGGATCGTGTCGCAGTGGGCGGGAAACCGCCCATGGGTCTCGTAGATGTAGGTGCAGATGTCCCGCGTACACGCGATGACGTCGGCGGAGTAGTCGCTCGCCTCGTGCAGGTACCGGCTGCCGAACTCCCCCCGGTAGATACGGGCGAACAACCCCTCGTCGGAGTAGATGCCCGTCGGCCCGAACTTGCCCGCCACGACGGCGTCGACCGCCTCGCCCATGGTGGCGTAGTTGGGCGGACACATCGCCTTGATGAGGTGTTCACCGTTGTGCCGCAGGCCGACGGCGGTCGCCCTCAGGTCCGCGTAGCGCGGGAGCGGCACCTGCCAGCGGAGGAGGTCCGCCGGTCTCCACCGCGGGGTGGTCCAGTCGAAATCGAGCATGGGGCCGTAGGTGGGACGGAACTTCGGGTCGCCCAGCAGGATCGACGGGGCGATCGAGGCGTGGATCCAAGCTCCGAGACCCATGGCGTCGGCGGTGAGCATGAGGTTCTGGAGCAGCAGGTCGGCCTCGATCTGCGTCCGCATGGCCCAGATGAAGCCCAAGGGCAGTTTGATGTCTTCGTTCAGGAACCCCGACTTGACCCATTTGCGCACGCCCGCCGAGCGGTAGAGGTTCCGGTCGTCGACGATGGCCGGCCGTGCTCCCTCGGGCTGGGTCAGCAGGTACATCAAACCGTTGATGTACTGCCGTGACAGGTCCACCACGGGGAGGAGGAGGGTGCTGCCCGGGAGGTTCGACAGGAACCGGTTCGAGTCGAGGTAGGCGGGGAAGTCACGCTTTCCCTCCGGTACGTCGATGCGGCGGTCGAGCAGCTGCACCTTCGCTTCGGCGGCGCGCGAGCAGAGGGTCTCCTCGTCGAACGCCGCCGGCCCACCGTCGGACGCGGGGGGCAGGTTGCGCAGGAAGTAGGTGCCGGTGTCGTTGATCAGGAAGAAGTGCGTGCCCTGCGCGTTGTCGGGGCTGCCCGCGGTCCGGCCGGCCATGTTGAGGTTCGGCTTGGCCATGATGGGCTTGCCGTCGCGGGGGTCGGCGAAGGGGCGGTCCGGCATGGTGAGGCCCGAGCAGCCCGTGATGGCGATGAGGACGGCCTCTTCGAGCTCTGTGAGCGGGGCTCGCGGTGCGGTGGAGGCCCAGCTCATCGAACCGGCCTCGACCGAACTGCCGCGGCTGACCCGGTGGGTGCGGCGACGCCAGATCGACGTGAGCAGCGGGCGGTTCACCAGGGCCTCGAAGCCGGCACGGCTGTGGATGTGCAGCGGGTCGTTCATCATGCTGTCCCTTCACGGTGCGACCGGCCGATCTCGTCTGCCACGGACTCGGCGCCCCGCACCCTGCCGGACGCTGTCAGCCGCGCAGGCGTGCCTCGATGGTCTCTACGAGGCCGGCGATGACGCCGTCGGGCGAGGGGCTGTAGTGGGGGACGGCCCATCGCGTGATCCGGGCGTCGATCAGGGAGGGGCGGCCGGAGACGAGCGCTTCGCGGAACGCCTTCTCGAACTCCTCCAGCGTCTCCACGCGGTAGCCGTCGGCGCCGCACGCCCGCGCGTACGCGGCGAAGTCGGGGTTCTGGAACTCGACGAGCGCCGTCTCCGCGTACGTGACGAGCTGGAACAGTTTGATCAGCTTGAATTCCTGGTCGTCGAAGATGATCCAGATGACGGGGATGTCGTTCTCGACGGCGGTCATCAGCTCGAAACCGGACAACGCGTAGCACCCGTCACCGCACCCGACGACTACCGTCCGTTCGGGGTGTGCGACCTTCATGCCGATGGCGCCGTTGACGTGACCGGCCATCGGCCCGAACGAACCCACCTTGCGGAAGTTCTGCCCCTCCTCCAGGTCCACGTAGTAGCCGAGCCAGGCGAGGTGTGCTCCCGCGTCGGCGAGCAGGACAGCTCGTGGAGGCAGCATCCTGCCGATCGACTGGGCCAGCTCCCCCGGGTGAATCCTTCCGGTCAGGTGCGTGATGTGACGGGCCTCGTAGTCGCGGCCGTCGACTTCGGCCGCCGCGATGTCGCCGACCCGTTCGTCGAGCGCCTCGTAGAGGGCGGCCACCCCGAGACGCGCGTCGGAGAGCAGGGCGTAGTCGGGCCGGTAGGCCTTGTGGAACTCGGTCTCGGAGATGTTCACATGGACGAGCACCTTGTTCTCGAAGAGGTCCTCGCGGTAGTTGAACGTGGCGTGCTGGTTCAAGGAGTTGCCGACGCACAACACGACATCGGCCTCGCGGAAAGCCTTCCACGCGCTGGAATGTCCACTGTCCGCGAAGACACCCACCGAGAGCGGGTGCCCCTCGGAGACGATGCCCTTGCCGTCCAGTGTGGTGAGCAAGGGAATCTGGAACCGTTCGACGAAGCGCCGGATCTCCGCTCCCGCTCCGCTGCGGACCGCGCCGAACCCGACGAGGGCCACGATGCGCTTGTGCCGTGTGAGCGCGTCGGCCAGCATCGAGGCGATCGCCTCCACGCGGGCCGGATCCGGGGCGACCGGGGCCACGTCCAGCCGGATGTGCCGGAAGTCCGTCACCTCGACTCCGCGGTGGGTGAGGTCCTCGGGAACGTGGATGTGCACCGGTCCGGGCCTGCCTTCGAAGGCGATGTTGACTGCTTCCTCAAGCACATCACACGTGTCGGCGGCATCGGTGAGCAGGAAGGACTTCTTCGTCGTGGCGGCGAACATGGCGCGGGAGTCGGGCGTCCGGTTCAGGCCCGACGTCTCGTTGAGGGAGCCCCATCCCTGCCATTCCCTCGATGCGAAACCCGAGACCGCCAGGACGGGATAGGAATCGGACATCGCCACAGCCAGACCGGAGAAAAGGTTGAACGCGCCCGGCCCGGCGGTCGCGAAACAAAAGCCCAGTTCGTTCGTGTACATCGCGTGGCCGCACGCCATGAAGGACGCGGCCTGCTCATGCCGCGTGATGATCGGCCGGATCTTTTGTGAATGCTTGAGCGCCAGCATCAGGCCGGCGGCGTTCTCTCCGGCCCCACCGAAAGCGGCCCGTACTCCGATGTCTTCCAGACCCTTGACTATGGCTTCGTAAACCCTCATCGCCGTTCCCTCATCCACCCCCCGCATGTGTTGTCGGCGAGTGCGGTGTCGACGCGGCACGTGTGTGCTGCCGTGTCGGCGCAGTCACCCATGGCGAAGACGCCTCGAACGTCCCCTGAGTCCGGGAGTGACGCCTCGGGCGCGGTGCTGTGGCGGCCGTGGGGGCTGTGGTGCGGCAGCGCCTGCCGAGTGCGCTCGGCGTCGGTTCCGAAACCAGTTTCTCAGTACTCGACGCATCCCGCGCCCGCACATGAAGCGGGGCCGAACGAGTGGCAGGGCCGGCGTCACCGCTCACGGCGCCGGCGACCTCCTGCGGCGGGTCCTACCGGGGGCGCGAAGCGGATGCCACCCGTCTGCCTTGTTCCGCGCGCCGCGGCCGCGCGACTGGGTCAGGGTTGCCGTGTGTAACCCAGGTGCCCGCGGACCCGGTCCCGGGCAGCCCTACAGCGTCACCTCGTCGTCCGCCGGCATCGCGTGCGACAGTGGGGTGCGCCTTGGCGAAGAGGCACACATGGCCGAGTTCAGGCAGTACGAGCGCTACGTGGGCGGCACCCCGGAGGCGGAACGACTCGTCTTCGAGCGGCTCGCCCGCGAGCTCATGCGGGTCCAGCTGAAGTCCAGGAAGCGCAGTGGCGCCGCCGACCTGGCGCGGACGTTCCACGCCAAGGCCATTCTCGGCGTGGAGAACGCGCGTCTGGCATTCGTCGGCGACCTGCCCCCCGACCTGCGGACCGGCTTCGCCCAACCGAGTGCCGAGTACCCCGTCACCGTGCGGCTCTCCAACGCCAACGGCGCCCGCCGGCCCGACCACGCCCCCGATCTGCGCGGAGCGGCCTTGCGCATCGCGGCAGGAGCCGACGAAGCGCACGACCTGCTGATGACGAACCATCCGGTCTCGCACGCGCGCAACGCGCGCGAGTTCGTCGAATTCGCGAAGGCCATGGCGGGCGCCGACTCGACACCGCGGAAGGCTCTCGCGCTGTTCGTCACGCTGCCACTCGCCGTCGGATGGTCCACAGCCGCGCGTATGCGGCGAAACGTGCGTGCGGGTACGAGCCGCACGGTGCGCAGCCTGGCGCTGGAAACGTACTGGAGTCGCGGCGCCATCCTGTGGGGTGACGCGGGGCCGGTGCGTTATCAGCTGAGCCCCGCAGCCGACGCTCCCTCGGCCCCCACCCCCTCCGGCACTGACCCCGATTTCCTGCAGCACGAACTCGCACAGCGACTGAAGGACGCGGACGTCGTCTTCGAGTTGTACGTCCAACGCTATGTGGATGCCCACCGGACACCCATCGAGGACGGCGCGGCCGAATGGAAGGAGGAGGACACGCCTCTCGTGCGAGTCGCGACGCTGACCATCCCCCGCCATGACATCGGCTCGGCCGCGGCTCGGGCCGCCGCGGCACGGGTTGACGAGCTCGCCTTCAACCCGTGGAACACGACCGAGGAGTTTCGGCCCCTCGGAAACCTCAACCGTGCGCGCAAGGTCGCCTACGAAGCCAGCAGCGCCCACCGCCTGGGCCACCGGTTCACCACCGTCGAGCCCGGACGCAACGCCGTACTGGGCGTGCCGTTGCGAGCCGCCTTCCAGGGCCTCAACCGATTCGTCCCCTGGCACCGGCTGCCCACACGCCTCGGTCTGCTGAACCTCGTGGCCTTTCGGCAGAAGCTGCGCCAGTACAACCTGATCGACACCGAGGTCCGCGAGGCTCCGCCCAAAGCCCAGCCCGTACCCGCTCCCATCGACGAGGACAAGCGGCTCGCACGGAGCTACGACGGCACCTACAACGACCTGTCCGCGCCGGGGATGGGCGCCGTCGGGTCCGCCTTCGGCCGGAACCTCGCGCCCGTCTATCAACCGGAGCTGTTCGACGTACCGAACCCGGTCACCGTCAGTCGGGAGCTGCTGCACCGCGACGTCTTCATCCCGGCACGCTCCCTCAACGTCCTGGCCGCGGCCTGGATCCAGTTCCAGGTGCACGACTGGGTCAACCACAAGCGCTATCCCACCGGTACGAAGACCGTCGAGGTGCCGCTCCCTCCCGGTGTCACCTGGAGGAACACACCGGGCGGACATCCCGAGGAGGTCATGCGCTTCGCCGAGAACGAGGGGCTGCGCCCGGCCGACGGCAAGGGTCCGCCGACACTGTTCGCGAACGTGGCGTCCCACTGGTGGGACGGCTCCGAAATCTACGGCGGCGACGAGAACACCGGAAGGTCGCTGCGCGAGCCGGGCGGCGGTGCCGCGCTGCGCCTGGAGGACGGCCACCTGCCGGCCGGGCCGGACGGCCTCCCACTCACCGGGTTCGCGGAGAGCTGGTGGTACGGCCTCAGCGCCATGCAGACCCTCTTCGCGCGCGAGCACAACGCCGTGTGCGAAGCGCTGCGGCAGGAGTACCCGAGGCTGAGCGAGGACCGTGTCTACCACACTGCGCGGCTGGTCGTCTCGGCTCTCATCGCGAAGATCCACACCGTGGAATGGACTCCCGCGATCCTCGCCACCGAAGTGATCGACATCGGCCTGAAGACGAACTGGCAGGGACCGCCGAGGAAATGGCTCGAACAGTTGGGGCTGTGGCTCTTCGAGACGCATTCACTGACCGGCATCCCCGAGACCCTGCCGGACCACCATGGCGCTCCGTACTCGCTCACCGAGGACTTCGTCACCGTCTACCGCATGCACCCGCTGCTCCCCGACGACTTCGAGATCGTGGACCACCGCATCGGCCGACGTCTGGACACCCTCGGCTTCAACGACGTGCAGGGCCCCGCCGCGGAGGCGCTCATCCGCAAGACCGGTCTGGCCAATTCGCTGTACTCACTCGGGATCGCTCACCCGGGCGCGATCACCCTGCGCAATTTCCCCCACGCCCTGCGGGCGTTCGAGCGGGACGGCGAGATCATCGACCTGTCCGTGGTCGACTTGGTACGCAGCCGGCGCCGCGGTGTGCCGCGCTACAACGACTTCCGGGCAGGCCTGCACAAGCCGCGCGTGCGGCGGTTCGAGGACGTTTCCAGCGACGCGGACACGATCGCACGCCTGAAGGAGGTCTACCGCGATGTCGACCAGATCGACACCATGGTCGGTCTCTTCGCCGAGAACCCGCCGCAGGGCTTCGGTTTCAGCGACACCGCCTTCCGCATCTTCATCCTGATGGCGACCCGCCGCCTGCAGAGCGACCGCTTCCTCACGGTCGACTTCAGGCCCGAGGTGTACACCCCCTTGGGCATGGACTGGATCCAGCGCAACGGCATGACCAGCGTGGTGATCCGGCACTGCCCCGAGTTGGCGGGCCTCCTGCCACGCTCGGCGAGCGCGTTCGCGCCGTGGCGCATGGCGACGGCGAAGGAAGCCGAAGGCGGTCGCGGCTGAGCGGTGTTCAGTTCTTGGTGATCGGTTCGCCGTCGTGCGCGCCGCCTATGCACGTCCACAGGCCGGTGCTGGAGTCGTACTCCACCTTTCCCATCTTGTCCGCGATGCAATCCGGTCCGGTGACAGCCGGTACGGCGGCCGACACGACGGGGACTGCGGCGCCGAGAACGGCCAGTACGAGTGCGGCGGTGAATCCAAGAATGCGTCTACGCATGGGAGCTCCTCCGGGAACGGCCGACACCGGCACATCACCTTCAGATTCACGCTGCGCCACGTTGATCGCACCCTGACGCGAGGGTGCTCAGGGGGCGCGTCACGCGGACAGGGGTCAGGCTGGTGTCATGGCGAACACGCCCGAGGTATCCGTAGGGACGCCTGATGACCTCGGCTTGCGGAAGGTCCTGATCGACGGCCACCTCGAAGGGAAGGCCCGGTCCGCCGGAGAGCTCCGAAGAATCCTGGATCGTGCTGGTGTGACAGTCGGGCACCACGACATCCAGTGGCTCGGCGGAGATTGCACTGTCTGGCCGGACCGGGCGGGGCTGCGACTGACCATCCGCGCCCTCATGATCTTCGGCTTCCTCGCGACCGCATATCCGCTCTTCCATATCGGAATATCGGACAGCGGCGATGCCCTGACCTACGGCGGACGGGTCGCAGGAGTTACCGTCCTCGTTGCCGGCGTGGTGGAACTGGTCGCCGCCGGCGCGGCGTTCGACTACTGGGGCAAGCGGCGATGGCGCTACTCGGGGGTGGCCGTTCTTGCTGGAGTGGTCCTCGCCCTGCTCTGCGGAACTTCCCTCCTCCTGCTGCAGATCGGCGAGCGCTTCACCGGCTACACCCTGGTGGGGATCGCTCTCTGCGTCTGGTCTTCCGCGGCGCTGGTCGAACTTGTCAGGCTGCGGGCATGGAAAGGTCTCCGCCATCCCCAGACGGTCGCGATCGGCGTCATCATCTCGGCCCTTCTCGCCGGCACCAACCTGGCATATTCGCAGATCTACCTGCCCTACGTGAGAACCCCGCTGATACAGAGTGGGGCGGAGTTCAAGGATTCGAATATGGTAAAGGGCGAAAAGCAGCTGTTCATGACGGTCCATCTGTACGTGAAGAACTCAGGCCAGGTTCCCGTCTACCTCCTCGACAGCAAGTACTGGATCCATGGCGGGCCCGCGAGCAGTGGATCCGACGTCAAGCCAGGTGCGTTCGATTTGATCTACCATGGCGCTTTCGTCACGCCGGTGGGCAGTGTGTTGAATCCCGGGGAGGAAATCGCACAGGACGTGGTCGTCGAGGTCAGGGATCCCATGGAGCATAGGTACGAAGCCATCAGAGCCCAGACCGAGGTGTACGTGATAAGGAAGGACAGAACGAAACTACCCGCCGATTACGAGCGTTCCGGGATCGGGGGCAGGAAACTCGAAGCGGAAGCCAAGAAGGAGCCAGGATATCCTGCCGACACTAATTACAGGTATCGATCCGAAATCTCGAACAGCAGCGAAATCCTGAACGTGACCCGGGGGCGGCAGCGGATAACAGTGTTCAGAGTGGACAGCGGCGAGTGGCCGAAGGTTGTCGTGGACGTGTCGCCGCCGGATGAGCGGACAGTGTTCGATCCCGTCAATCCCTACGCGAAGGAAGAGGTCAATGACCGGTACGGCCTCTCGCCGGTGCGTGGCTCCACGGCGCAGACGCCCTATCAGGAGCTCTTGGAGAAGGCCCGCTCAGGCGGATGAGCGACGCTCGCCGGCGGCCGGCGGCCGGCCGCCCTCATCTACGTCCATCCAGTAGTGGACCTTCACGTAGTCGTCACTGACGCTCGTTCATCGGATCTGGATGGTGGCGCAGGTGAACGTCGTGTCCTGGAGCAGCGTCGGAGTGATGGCGAAGCCGGTCAGGTGCTCCGCCAGAGCGAACGCCGCCGGTGAGGACAGATCCGTTTCCGGAGACTCCTCCTCGAGATGGAAGCCGATCCGCTCCATGACGTCGAGGAGTTCATCGGGTGCGGTGCCCCATCGGTCTTCCGGGAACATGGGGTCGAAACACAGCCGCAGCACGCGGTCCTCTGCCCAGAGGAAAGTGCCGACAGCGTTGATGTTGACGAAGTGAGAGACCCAGGTCGCCCCGGCGGAGGCCGCCAGGACCCGATCTTCGGTGACACCGAGGTAGCCGTTGGGCTCGATCAGGAGAGTCCAGGCGCCCACGGTTGTCATGGCCACCAGCTGTCGGTCGCCGTCCTCCAGGTCGTACCGGGCGAAAGCGGAGTCGACCACCGCGGCTATCCCCCGCAGAGGCGCCTCCGCTCGCCCTTCGAGCCGGGACATCAGCTCAGTAGGCGACAGGCCCCGCACCAGGGTGAAGCAGTACGCCTCGGCGATGTCTGGAAAGTCGTTCTCGAACCACGTGTAGTCCGCTGCGGTCTTCGTCATGCCGCCCATCCTCACCCCTGCGTCTGACAGCGGCGGCCCCGGCCACCCGCGGGGTTGGAAACGATCCCCGTCGATTCGGGAAGCGATCTGCGCATGCCTCTGGAGTGCCTGGTCAGGCGTACTCGTGAACAGCCTGACGGTCGTCGAATGAGGAGGCCCTCGCGAATGGTGCCGCGGTCATGCTCCGGCAGCATCGTCGGAGCGGGGCCGGCCGATGCGGCGGCGCGGGCGAGGGGTGAGTGTGGAGTGCAAGCGCGACCACAGGCAGCACCTCTGGCTGCGCACATGTCTGATCGCGGCGGCCTGGACTGGCGGGGCATCTAGGATCTGCGGCATGGCAACACGACTTGTGCAGATCAACATGAAGGCCCAGGACGACTCCGCGCTCGGTCGGTTCTGGGCGGAGGTACTCGGTTGGGGTGTCGACAGCGAGGGACCGGGCGTTACCAACCTCGAACCCGTGGGCTTCGCCTACCCCGACCCCGTGGCCGTTTGCATCGACATCGTCGCCCGCCCGGAACCCAAGACGGCCAAGAACCGCGTGCACCTTGATCTGGCCACCACCTCAACTGCCCATCAGGCGGAGTTGGTCGCGCGCTTGAAGGATCTCGGCGCGACGCTCGCCGACGTGGGTCAGGGCGACGTCCCCTGGACGGTCATGGCCGACCCGGAAGGCAACGAGTTCTGCGTCCTGGAGCCCCGTCCGATCTACCGGGACACCGGGCCGATCGCCGCGGTGGTGGTCGACTGTACCGACCCACGAGGGATGGCCCGGTTCTGGGGCGAGGCGATGGACTGGACGCTGCACGAGGTCACCGACGACCACGCGACCATGCGCTCCGCCAAAGGCGTCGGCCCCTACCTGGAGTTCCTCCGCACTCCCGACACCAAGAGCGTGTGGAACCGCGTCCACCTCGACGTCTGCCCCTACCCCGGTGACGACATGGCCGCGGAGGCAGCCCGGCTGCGCGCCCTGGGCGCCACCGACCCCGATTTCGATCAGTCCGCGATCTCCTGGACGGTTCTGGCCGACCCGGAAGGCAACGAGTTCTGTCTCCTCACGCCTCGCTGACCTTGAGCAACAACTCCGGCTGGTTCAGGGGCAAGGGCGAAGACCGCGTGGCGTCAACCCATGCCGGCGGAGACGGGGATGGCGTCCCTGGTGAGGGGCAGGAAGGTCACGAGCGGGCCGTAGTCGCCGGCCGTGCCCGTACGGCCCCCGCTCCGAACCACGCGCCGGCCTCTCCCTGGGGGTCGCCCGACGGCAAGTCAGGTGTCCCATGACTGGGCAGATTCATCGAGCAGGCATGGTGCCGGCCGAGATCGTCGAACTCGTTCAGCGTGTGGCATGCGCCTTGCGTTCCGCGTTGAATTTCCACCTGACCGAGCGGGCAGTCACACCACCGGTTCGTCGGCGACCCAACCACACAACTCGCGCGTGTCGGGGCACGGATGTCCTTTGCCATCCAAGTGGGTCGTGCACCTGCCATCTGACCTGGGGTTGGACCAGGTGGGGTGGCAAGGTGCCCGAACGTGCTCGGGTGGCCTCTCAGTCCTCGATGTGGAACTGAGGGCGGGTGCGGGTCCAGAGGGTGAGGCCGCTACTGGTCGCGATAGCCAGGGTGAGACCCGTCGGAGAGAAGCCGGCTGGCCGAAGAGGCCGGCGATGCGGATCTCGGTGCCTGCGACGGGACCGAGGCCAGGGCAGGCGAGGTTCGGGTGTGCGTCGGGGGTGCTCGTGGCGGGGTCGGGATCCCGGTCGCGTGCGATCTTCTCGCCGGTGACCGCATCGAAGAGTCCGTGCCCGTCGTGGGAAACGACCATGACGAGGTCGTGTCCGGTGTCCGGATGGGCCGCGAAGCCGATGCCGAGCAGGCCGCCGATGGGGATCCCGGGGGCCAGGACTGGCTGCCAGGGCGCCGGGGCCGGCATGACGGGGGCAGCAAGGTAGCGATCGCGTAGGCGCTGCTGGTACTCCGTGATCAACATGTCTCCTCGGTTCCCGGTTCACGTTGAGGATCTCTCGCGCAGCACGCCAAGTCGAACTCGGCTGACCTACGTGGCCTGGGTTCGCTGTCAAACGCCTGGATTGGCCGGCACGGCGACTGGCTTCACTGTCAAGGGCAACGGAAAGAGCTGACGAGTGGGACGGATATCGTCTGGGCATGAAACAAGAGTTCGATCTTGCCGCTGCTCTCGCCGGCGGCGTTGAAGGACGTAGTGGTGCGTGGGGGTTCATCCAGGGGTTCGCTGCCCATTGGGCCGGCGCCCTGGAGAGCGGCGACGGGTGGGCGGAGGCCGATCTGGCCGCGGCCGAGGAGAGGCTGGGTGTTCGGCTGCCGGCCGCGTTGCGCGAGGCGTATCTGCTGTTCGGGCGCCGCGAGGATCTGACCAGCAACCACGATGTGCTGCTCGGCCCGCCTGAGCTGTATGTGGATGACGCCAAGGAGGCCCTGGTCTTCCGGCACGAGAATCAGGGAGCCGCGTCCTGGGGCATCCTCCTCGACAGCCTCCAGGACGACGATCCTGCGGTGTTCATCCGGTTTGACCTGGCCGACAAGTCCGCCGAGCGATGGCAAGGCTGGCTGGAGCGTCTTTCCCTCTGTTTCGTCGAGGTGGTTCTGTCGGAGTCCGTCCAGGCCGAGGTGGAACCGTGCGACTTCCTTGAAGCCGATGACGACAGCATCGAGCTGCTGGAGGAGAACTGCGTCCAACTGCCCTTCCCGGCGTATCCCCTCGGTGAGAACGACTACGCGACTCGCTGGTTCCTGGGCCAGAACGCCCTGCTGCGCGACGACGGCATGGCGATTTTGGCCCGTGGCCGGACGACAGAAGACCTCGACCGTGTTCGTGACCTGATCCCTGGCGACTGGCTCAACGACCATCGCTGACCGCGTTCGAGATCCCTGCCGGCGATACGCCGCCCGAGCGCTCCCGGTCGCGGCGGAGGCCGCTCCGGACGCCTCAGGCGGGGCGCAGCCGGCCCCGCCGTGGGCCCAGACACGCACTCGACGCCAACGCGGATCGCAGGGCGTGCGGCGCTTCGGCGGCACGTTTTACACGGTGCACGACGCCGAGCGCGCCGCCGTGGTCACCAGGGCTGCTTCGGCCGCGAGGCGCTGCTCGACTGGGCGGCGGGAAGGGGCCGGACCCCTGGGACGGGGTGACCGGCCGACCGCCCCGTTCGGTCACCTGCTCCTGCGGCCCGCGATCAGCCGGTAGACCAGGAGGACGATGACAGAGCCGACGACCGCGGCGATCCACGTGGACAGGTGGAAGAAACCCTTGATCGAGTCGACGCCGAAGATCACCTTGCCGAGCCAGCCTCCGAGGAGGCCGCCGACGATGCCGATCACGATGGTGAGCAGACACCCGCCGGGGTCACGCCCCGGCGTGAGCGCTTTGGCGATGGCCCCTGCCAGCAGGCCGATCAGAATCCAGGCGACGATACCCATGTATACCTCCGGTCAGTGGCTTCGTGCCGTCGTCGTGGGACGTCCGGCGACGTCTTTGAGTCATGTCACCCGAAACACCACAGCTAAACACTGCCAAAAGGGACATTCGAGCCCGGCGTCTTCGGACTTCACACGCGTGGTCAGCGGCGTCGGATACGGGCGGTTCGGGCGCCGCCGATGCCGGCCACGTGGAGGGCCAGCAGCATCAGGCCGATGATCATGAAATTGCCGGACGTGAACACGTGGTTCGTCGCGATCTCCGCCGCGTTGATCAAGAACGCGATGAAGAACAGGACCGCGGCCGCCATACCCAGCATCACTGCTCCTTCCAGAGACTAAGGGTCGTATGCCCGCGCATCGCGACTACACGCAGCGCGCCGCCCCGCACTGCCAAGACCTCCGTCCCGAGCGGCCCGCCGGGTCCAGGGTCATGGTGAGTCGCAGGGGGCGGGGCGCATGACGGCGCGGTAGCGGGAAGGGCTGATGCCGTAGTGGGCGGTGAAGGCCTTGCGCAGGGCTTCGGGGGATCCCAGACCGCAGCGCGCCGCCACGGAAGCGACAGGCAGTGTGGTGGAGGAGAGGAGCTGGGCAGCGGTCTCGGTGCGGACCACGCGGACGTATCGGCCCGGTGCTTGGCCCAGATGTCGGGTGAACAGCCTGGTGAGGTGTCGCGGGGTCACCCCGGCGCGCGCGGCGAGGGCCGCGGCGCCGAGGTCGTCGGCCGGGTGGGCCGCGATGTACTCGACGAGTTCGCGGACGGTGTCGTCACGCGGTGCCGGCGCCGCGGTGAAGAGACTCATCTGTGCCTGGTTACCGGGGCGTTGCAGGTAGACGACCAGATGGCGGGCGAGACGCCGGGCCAGTTCGCCGCCGTGGTCCTCCTCGACGAAGGCCAGGGTGAGGTCCAGCGCGCTGGTGATGCCGGCCGCCGTGTACACGTTCCCGTCCCGGATCCACAGCGGCGCGGGGTCCACCGAGATCTCTGGGTGCCGTGCGGCCAGGTGGGGCGCGAACTGCCAGTGCGTGGTGGCCCGGCGGCCGGCCAGGAGCCCGGCGGCGGCGAGGATGCCCGCCCCCGTGCACACCGACGCCACCCGGCGGCTTTCCCGGGCCAGCCTTCTGACGTGGCCCACGAGCCGGGCATCGGCCGCGGCCCGCTCGACGCCCAGGCCACCGGAGACGATCAGCGTGTCAAGCGGCCCGGTGGTGCGTTCCAATGACGCATCGCTGCCGAGCACGAGTCCGGTGCCGCACCTGATGGGACCGCCGCCCGGGGCCACCAGCCGTACGCGGTAGGGCACGTCCAAAGAGCCGAGTTCGTTGGCCATGACCAGGCCAGACGTCACGCACGCGATGTCCAGCAGTTCAGCTGCCTCATACCCGACGACGACGACCGCACGCTCCCCCATGGCCGCGACCTTACGCCCGACGGACCTCCACCCCAACCGAACGGACATCGACGGCCCACAACCGCGGCGCCTTCCCGTGCCGCGCCGGAGAGTGGACCTCATGACGCTCACCGTTCTGGCACACCGATGGCCGACCCTGCTGGCACTCACCCTGGTACTGGTCACCTTCCTCGACGGTCTTCCGCCGACCCGCTTCCTGGCAGCGCTCCTGGTGGTCATGCCGCTGTGCTACCTGGCGTTCGGCGCGGCCCGCGACGAGCTCCGCAGCAGACGGACCCTGGCCCTCCAGCTGGCCGGGCTGGCGGGTTTCTCCACCTTGGCCGCCGTGGCTCTGGTGGTGGACGGCAGCTGGGCGCTGTGGGTCCTGGCGGTCGGCTGGTTCGCGCACGCGGCCTGGGACTTCGTCCACCACCGCTCGGGCGCCGTCGTCCCGCGCGCCTGGTCGGAATGGTGCGGTGTCGTCGACGCGGCGGGTGCGACGGCGATCGTCGTGCTGGCCCTGTGACCGGCTCGTCGTAGCAGCCCGGTCAACGCCCTGCACATCAAGACCGAAGTATCCAGGAGCAACACTCCCCGACCGGGGTCAGGCTGTCGGCAACAGCTCGCCAGTGGGGCCGTACGCGGTGAGGCGGCCCTCGCGGAGCAGGTGGACGGTGTCGGTGTAGGCGGCGACCAGGTGCAGTTCATGGGAGACCAGCACGATCGTCATCCGCTGGCCCGCGTTCAGGCGGGTCAGGAGGTCCATCACGGACGTTGCCGTCTCGGGGTCGAGCGCCGAGGTGATCTCGTCGCACAGCAGGACGTCGGGACCGGTGGCCAGGGCGCGGGCGATGGAGACGCGCTGGCGCTGGCCACCGGAGAGTTCCGACGGGTAGCGGGCCTGGAAGTCGGCCGGCAGCCCCACCTGTTCGAGGAGTTCCGTGACCCGGGCACCGCGGCCGGCCGCGGTGAGGTCGGCGTGCAGGCGCAGCGGGCGGTCGAGTTGGGCGCGGACGGTGCGTGAGGGGTTCAGTGCGTCGAGGGGGTTCTGGGGGACGAGTTGGATGCGGCGCTGGTGGGCGCGGTGGCGCTTGCGTGCGTGCGGGGCCAGGGGATCGCCGTCGAGGGTGAGGGTGGCGGTGTCGGCTCGGTGCAGTCCGGCCAGGACGCGCAGCAGGGTGGTCTTGCCTGAGCCCGAGGGTCCCACGATCGCGGTGCGGCTTCCGGGTGGTGCGGTGAAGTCGACTCCGGCGAGCGCCCGCTGGACACCGGTGCGGCTGCGGAAGGCGACACCGACGGCGCGCGCCGCGATGCCTTCGGCGGGTATCGACTGGGGGGCGGGCCTTGGCTCGTCCTCGTTGCCGGTTTCGTGGGGCTTGCGCGGGCGGGGGACGGAGGGTGCGCTCAGCGACACCGTGTCGTCCGCGCAGGCGGCGACGAGTTCGGGGTCGTGGCAGGCCATCACGATGGCCAGGCCGTGGCGGGAGGTGAGGTGGCGCAGCAGGTCGGCTATCTCGTCGCGCAGCGTGGTGTCGAGGCCGGCGGTGGGTTCGTCGAGGAGGAGGATCGCGGGCTTGCGGGCCATCGCGCGGGCGAGGGCGACGCGACGTTGCTGTCCGCCGGACAGGGCGGTGGGTCGTCGGTCGGGCAGGCCGTTGTCGACGGGGAGGCGGACTTCGCGCAGGAGGTCCAGGACGGCCTTTCGGTCGAGGCGGCCTGGGGCCGTCTCGGCGACGAGGTCGCGCACCTTCATCCGGGGGTTGAGGGCCGAGCCGGGGTCCTGGCCGACGTAGGCGAGGCGGGTGCGGCGCAGCAGGCGTAGTTCCTTGGCGGGCAGCAGCGTCGGGTCGTGTCCGAGGACGGTGAGGGTGCCGCCGGTGACGGACGCTCCGTCGGGGAGGTGTCCGGTCAGGGCCCGCAGCAGGGTGGTCTTCCCGGAGCCCGAGGCGCCGGTGAGGGCGGTGATCCGGCCCGCCGTGACCGTCAGGGTGGCGGAGCGAAGGAGGACCGGCCCACCGGGGATGCGGATGTCGAGTTCGGTGGCGGCGGCGAGTGGTGTGGGCTCCCCGGTGGCCTCGCCGGTCTCGGCCACCTCGGCCGACTGTTCGGGAGTGTTCACGACGTGGTGACCGCCTTGCGTACGGAGCGGGGCGCGAGGGAGGTGCAGGCGAGGTTGACGCTGATGGCGAGGACCGCGATGGCCAGGCTGGGGGCGAGTACGGCCCAGGGGTTGAGGAGGATGCCGGGGGCGTTCTCACGGATCATCAGGGCCCAGTCGGCGGCCGGGGGCTGGGGGCCGATCTGGAGGAACGCGGCCATGGAGATGACGTAGACGGCTTCGACGAAGCGCAGGCCGAACAGAGCGGCGACGGTGGAGCGCAGGTTGGGCAGGATTTCCCGCAGGGCGATGTGACGCAGGCTCTCCCCTCGGGCGAGAGCCGCTTCGACGTATCCGGCTCCGGCCAGCGGGGCCGCGGCCGCGGCGACGATGCGTACGGCGTAGGGGGTGCCGAGGACGATGGCGGCGCCTATGACAGCCCAGCGCCCGCCGCCGGGCCAGGCGAGGGCGATCAGCATGATGCCGAGGACGGGCGGCAGGAGAATCGAGACGTCGGCGGCGCGTTCCACGGCGCGGCCGAGGGCGGGGTGCAGGACGGCGAAGCAGCCGATGACCACGCCGGCCAGGGTCACCAGTACGGAGACGAGGGCGGCGCTGCCGATCAGTACCGTGCCGCCGTGCAGGAGGCGGGACAGGACATCGCGTCCGAGTTGGTCGCCGCCGAGCGGGCCGCCGTCTGCGGCGGTGGCGTACGGGGCGTACACCGGGGCGTCGAGGGGGTGGGCGGCGAGCAGGGGTCCGGCCACGGCGAGGGCGATCAGCGCCAGCGCGGGGGCGAGGGTGGGCCAGAGGCGGCGGGCCCTGGCCTTGGCGGGTGCGTCTGCGAGGGTGCCGGCGGTCATGGGCGGTCTCCCAGGGTGCGGGCGCGTATGAGGTCGGCGGCGAGCAGGACGAGGCTGATGGCGGCGCCGGCGCAGACGACGACGCCTGCGATGAGCGGCGTGTCGCGCCCGGCTACGGCGGCGGCCAGGACGCTGCCGATTCCGGGGTAGTTGAAGAGGGTCTCCACGACCACGGCCCCGCCCAGGAGCATGCCGGTGGATGTCGCGATCCCGGTGGCGATGGCGGGCACAGCGCCCGGCAAGGCGTGGCGCAGGACCACCCGGCGGACGGGGAGGCCGTCGAGGTGGGCGGCCTCCACGTGGGGCGTACGGGCCTGATCGGCCAGCGCCCCTCGCACGATGCGGGTGTTCCAGCCGGTCTGCGGGATGACCAGAGCCAGTACCGGCATGACGAGCATCGTCCAGTCGGCGGGGGATCCGTCGGCACCGGTGAGCGTGACGGCGGGCAGCCAGCCCGTCCACAGCGACAGCACCAGGAGCAGGCCGACCGCGACGACGAATTCGGGGACGGCGAAGGCGGCCGTCGAAGTGTGACCGATCATCCGGTCGGCGAGGCCGCCGGGACGGGAGGCGGCCCAGCACCCGAGGGCCAGGGAAGCGACCACCGTCAGGACGAAGGCGGTCGCGCCCAGCGCCAGGGTGTTGGGGAAGGGATCGGCGAGCAGGTCGGTGACCTCCTGTCCGCGGGCCGAGGTGCCGAGGTCACCGGTGGGCAGAGCCGTCATCCAGTCCCAGAAGCGTTCCCAGACGGGCCGGTCCAGGCCCAGCAGGTGACGCCGCGCCTCGACGTCGGCCTCGCTGTCCCCGCGTTCGGAGCTCGCGCTCGCCGCGTCTCCCGGCAGCAGTTCCACGGCCGCGAAGACCAGGCCCAGCAGGACGGCCAGCATCAGGACACGGCGTGCGAGCGCGCCGAGCACACGCGTCGCGGTGGCCGGGCCACGGCGCGTCACGGTGGCCGCCCCCGCACCTGCGGGGACGGCGACCGCGCCTTCGTCCTTGTGGCTCAAGCCAGCCACACGTTCTCGAGCTGGACGCGGCCGTAGCCGGCGAGCTTGGGCAGGTTCTTGACCTTCGCGGCCGCCAGGTCGATGCCGTCCGCCATACCCCACAGCAGGTAGCCGGACTTGTCGAACTCGATCTGCTGGAGCTCCTTCAGCGCCGAGGCGCGCTGTGCCTCGTCGGCGGTGCCGATGACCTTGCGGTAGGCGGCGTCGAAGTCCGCGTCCACCCAGCCGGCCTCGTTCTGTCCGGCCTCGCTGACCATGGTCTTGGAGGCGAAGAACACCACCGAGTCGTTGGTGCCCCAGTAGGTGGTGTAGAAGTCGCCCGTCTTCCAGGTCTTGTCCCAGAACGCGCCCGACTCCTGCTTGACCACGTTGACCTTGATCCCGGCCTCGCGGGCCTGGCCGGCGAACAGGGTGGCCGATTCGGCCAGGCCCGCGATGTCCTCGGTGGTGACGAGGTCGTAGGTCTTGGAGAGGTCGAAGTTGGCCTCGGCCAGGAGCTTCTTGGCCTTGTCGAGGTCCCGCTTGCGCTGCGGGATGTCCTTGGCGAGGTTGGGGTCGCCGGTGCCCATGATGTCGTTGGCGACGGTGCCGTAGCCGGAGAGGACCTGCTTGACCATGGCGTCGCGGTCGACGACCAGGCGCAGGGCCTCGCGGACCCGGACGTCGGCGAAGGGGCTGCCGGCCGCGGTGCGCATGATGATCGGCATCGCCATGTCGTTGGGGCGGCGCAGGACCTGGACGTCCTTGCGCGTCTCGGCGGTGCGGGCGGCGACGGCGCCGACGTTGGAGGCGACGTCGATCTGTCCGCTCAGCAGGGCGTTGGCCATGGCCTGGGGGGTCTCGAACATGGTGACCTCGATGGCGTCGAGGTTGACGGTGCCGCCGTACCACTTGTCGTTCTTGACCAGGCGGGCGTTGCCGCCCCGGTACCAGTCGAGCTTGAACGGGCCGGTGCCCGGCGCCTTCTCCAGCGCGTTGTCGGGGGTGTCCTTCTTCAGTACGAAGGTCGTCAGGCGGGTGAGGAGCGGGAGTTCGGCGTTGGCGTAGTCGGACACCAGGACGACGGTGTCGGTTCCCTCGGCCGTGATGCTCTCCGCCTTGATGCCGGGCAGGCGGGCGGCGCCCGAGGGGGTGTTGCGCAGTCGGCGCAGGGACCAGACGACGTCCTCGGCGGTGACCGGGCTGCCGTCGTGGAAGGCCGCCCCCTTGGCGATCTTGAACTTCCACGTCTTCAGGTCCGCCGACGGTTCCCAGGAGGCGGCCAGGCGCGGGGCGGTGTTCGGCTTGGCTCCGGGCACGGTGAGGGTGTCGTAGACGAGGGCGAGGACGAGGTAGTCGCTCTCGTTGCTCTGAGTACCGTGCGGGTCCCGGGTGATGGCCCCGGCCCGGCCGAGAGCGCCGATGCGGAGCGTCCCGCCCTGCTTGGGCTTGCCGTCACCTTCGGCCGCGGGCTTGGACGAAATGTCGGAACCGCTGCCCGAGCATGCCGCCAACAGGGCGGCCGCGCTCATCGCTCCACCGGCCCACAGCACCTGGCGCCTGTTGAAGTTCACGTACGTCCTCGATCCGCTCTCGGAGCACATTGGAAGTTGCTTAGGTTTGCCTACCCTAATGACAACCATTACCGCAAGGTGCGCGGGCGGCGCGGAACAGATGTCGGAATTTCGACGCTCCACGATGGCCGCTTTTTTTCGAGCCTTCGCAACCTGCGGGGCGGTGGCCCGCACCGGCCTGCTGATCGGGGGCTCGGCCGGCGGCGGCGTCTACGAAGCACTGACCCGCCTCAGCTCGCTCCCGCCGCGGGAACACTACGGTCGCCCTCACGACCACCGACACGATCATGATGGGCTTCCTCGGCACCACCGAGCTCGCCGCCGGCGGCTGGCCATCGTCATCTTCAACCAGCTCCGCACCATGGGCGTCGGCCTGGTCACCTCCGTCGGCAACCAGATAGCCGCCGCGGCGGCCCGCGCCGAACAGCAGGTCGACAGGGACAGGGACCAGAACCAGCACCAGGACGCCACCGGCACGGGTGCCGACGGAGAAGGGCCCTCGGCGCACGAGGAAGTCCGGGCGATCGTCCGCGCGAGCATGGCCGTGGCCACCCTCGCCGGCATCGTCGGCGCCGTCCTCATGATCCTCATAGGCCAGGCCTTGTCCCGGCTCGGCCAGGACAAGGCCGTGGTAGACCTCACCCGGACCATGCCCTACGCGCTGGCCCCCGGCCTGCTGCCCTGCCTGTGGTTCCAGGCCATCCGCCAGTTCACCGTCGGCATGCGCCGCCCCCAGGCCCTCCTGCGGATCACCATCGCCTCGGTCGCCGTCAACGCCGGCCTCAACTGGGTGCTCATCCAGGGCGCCTTCGGCCTGCCCCACCTCGGCCTCATCGGCGTCGGAATCGCCACCTCCACCGTCTACCTCCTGACCTTTCTCGCCCTCTACCTCTCGGCGAAGAAGGACAAGGAGCTCGCACCGCTGCTCTCCCTCAACCTGGCCAAGGCCGATCCCGCCGTGGTCAACCAGCTCGTCTACGTCGTCTTCCAGGTCGCCGTCGGCCTCTCCCACGCCGCGTCCATCAACGTCAGCCGCGAACTCGCCCTCGGCAACCACGACGACGCGCGCCGCATCAAGAACACCGCCCTCGCCTGCGCCGCCGCCGTCATGGCCGTCGTCGGCGTCCTTTACGTGACCATCCCCCGGCTTGTCCTGGCACCCTTCCTCGACTCCGGTACCAGCCAGGCCCTCACCATCGCCACGCACCTGCTCATCGTCACCGCGTTCCTGCAGTTCTTCGACTGCGCCCAGAACATCGGCGTCGGACTCCTGCGCGGCCTCGACGACACCAAGAGCGGATTCCGCATCGCCCTCATCGGCCAATGGGCCGTCGGCCTGCCCGCCTCGTGGCTCCTCGCGTAGGCCGCCGGCCTCGACACCCTCGGCATCTGGCTCGGCCTCCTGACCGGTCTCGCCACCACCGCGATCCTCCTCCTACGCCGCTACACCCACTCCCTCAACCAACGAGAAGCCGCCGCGGCCCTCCCCGCCACCGTCTGACACCCTGGGCCGGCCGGGTCAGTATCCGATGGCCTCTCGGAGAAGCAGCACGGTGCCGCGTCCCGGGTGGGGCTCCGCGTTGAGGATGAGCAGGCGGTTGACGGCGCTGGGCCTGCCGTACACCGCCTGGGCGCGGGCGCTCTCCAGCGGGAGGGCGTGCTCCTCGACGCGGCGCAGGGCTGTGCTCAGGTCGGGCACCACCTTCTGCGCGCCGATGATCCAGACCGCGTGGGCGGCGCCGCCCGCGTTGGCGGGGAGTTGGCTGCCGCTACCAGAAGCGAGAACGAGCGAGCCGGTCGCGGTGACCGCGGCGACACTGTTGACGACGAATTCGGGGCCGGCGGCCAGCCTTCGGATCTCGTCGGCGTCGGTGGCACGGTCCAGGGCCAGGATGCGCGGCCTGATGGCGTCGTACTGGCCGCCGGCGTTGATGTCCTCGTCGATGCCGGACAGCCGGAGGGTCTCGCTGGCTCCGGTGAGCACGCTTGCGCCCCCGGGGATCAGGTCGTTGATGCGGGCTCGCGCTTGGGCGGCGTCGTCGAGGATCTCGGCGGCGAAGCCGTTGGCGCGCAGTGCGGCGGCCACCCGCTCCAGTCGTTCGGCCGTTGCCGGGGCGGTGAAGGACGCGGCCGGAGCCGGGGTGGCCGTGGCGTCCGCCGGGTTGGTCCCGGAGTCCTGCGCCGCGTGGGGTGCCGTGCCCGCCAGCGGGGAGGTGTCGAGGTACCTGACCTCGTACACCCGCTCGGCGAACTTCCAGCCCTCCTCGGTGCGCTGGTAACGGTCGTGATAGACGGCGTAGTTCAGGCCCTGGCGTCCGTCGCGGGCGCGCGCGAGTTCCTGGATGTAGGCGCGGCCGGTCGCGGTGTCGCCGTCGAGCAGGATCGTGCCGGGGTGAGTGTTCTGTACGAAGAAGTCCCACTGGCTCTGCAGCCGCTCGCCCCCGGCACGGATCGCCTCGCGACCGATCTGCTCGACGGGGATGTTGGGCATGCGCAGGACACCGTCCGGTGTGAACAGCGACGCCAGGCGGGGCCGGTCGCGCATCATCGCCGCGTCGGTGAATTCGCCGCGCAGTGCCTCGATCTCGACGCGGTCCGCGATGGCCTGGAAGTCGTTCATCAAAGTCGCCTCTCCGTCTTGTTGTCGTCCTCGCCTTTACGACAACGCAGCCCTGCGGAATGTGAGGCGGCGCGTCGACCTCACATTCCGCAGGGCTGTCTCGTCGTAACGGGTAGAGGCACAGAAGCGAGTGAGGGAGAAGGCCAGACATGACCACCAGAGCCGAGGCGGGCGACGATCAGAGGGATCCGGGCCTCAGCGCGATCATGAGCGAGCGGCGCCGGCTGATCAACCTCGGCTATCGACTCCTCGGTTCCCTTGTCGAGGCCGAGGACGTCGTGCAGGAGACCTACGCCCGCTGGTACGCCATGTCCGCACGGGAGCAGCAGGCCATCGAGTCGCCCGGCGCCTGGCTGATGACGGTCGCCAGTCGCATCTGCCTGAATCTGCTCGGCTCGGCGCGCGCCAGGCGGGAGACGTACGTGGGCGACTGGATCCCGGAACCGCTGCCCGAGCCCACGGAGTGGATCACCGGGCGCTCCGGCGTCGGCGGGATCGACCCGGCTGATCGGGTCACCCTCGACGAGTCGGTGACGATGGCCTTCCTGATCGTCCTGGATTCGATGACCCCGGCCGAGCGCGTCGCGTTCGTCCTGCACGACGTCTTCCGCTACCCCTTCGGCGAAGTCGCCGCGATCGTCGGCCGCACACCGGCGGCGTGCCGTCAACTGGCCTCGTCCGCCCGCCGTCGCGTCCGCACCGCGCAGAGCCCGGCGGGCCCGAGTGCCGGACAGGCCGGTATTGTCCGGCAGTTCAAAACGGCGTGGGAGGCCAAGGACATCGACGCCCTGATCGGCCTGCTCGACCCTGACGCCACCGCGACCGCCGACGGCGGCGGGCTGGCCGTCACCCACCTGCGGCCGATCGTGGGCGGTGAGCGGATCGCACGTGCCTACGCCGAGATCGCCCGTGTGGCGGGCGACCGCACGACGTTCCTGGAGTGCACGGTCAACGGCCTGCCCGGCTTGGTGGCGCGGCAGGACGGCACCATCGCGACCGTGTTCGGGTTCGGGATCGCGGACGGCCGGATCAGGCACATCTGGGCGGTGCGAAACCCCGAGAAGCTCCGTCCCTGGCGGATCGGCTGAGGAGCGATCCGAGACGTTTCGGAGGCCTTTCGGGTGTCTCGGCCGAAGCTTCTTCCGCCCGAGGTGTGCACGGGCATGACCGTGCCGACCCGCACCCGAGGGGCGGGTACGGGTCGGTACGTGATTCATCGCCCGGGGCTACTTGGGCTTGATCTCACCGCAGGTGCTCGGGAAACCGACTTCACAGACGAAGATGCGGACGGCGTCCACGTCCTTGGCGTTGTTCGTCGCCGCGATCTTGTGGTACTTGCCGTCGTCGTACCACGACGAACCGGTCCACTTCGCGTACTTGGCGTACATGCTCACCGAACGCCCGTTGGCCCCGCAGTTGTCCTTGACCGTGAAGTCCCAGTCCGTCTTGTATGCCTGACGGTTGTTGTACTTCACGGTCGGGTACCAGTGGTACGTACCGCTGGCCGTGCCGCACCCGTCCGGCGTCCTCGCCGTGTACGAGCCCCCCGCCGCCTGCGCCGAGCCGGCGAAGCTCAGCGCGAGGCCCAGCCCTGCCGTGGCGACCGCCATGGTCCGTGCGGCGGCTTTGACCTTCGTCATCCCATTCATGATCCCATTCATGCTTCCCCTCCAAGTGGTCCGACCGGTTGGTGATACCGGCGGAGGAAAAGCTACTGATCGCCTTGACGACTCCTCGACCAACCAGGGTTGGCAGTCCGGTCAAACGCCCGTGGTACACCGCGTACACCCACGGTTGTAGGATCCGGGCAGCCCAGCCTTCCCGGGAGTCTGCGTCTGCGGTATGCCTCGGCCGTCGGTTCGGCGCGGGACAGGGCCCGCATCGCCGCCGCCTCCAAGAGCTCGGGCCGCGCGTAGAGAGCGGCCAGACGCCGGCCCGCCGCGCTGTCGTCGGCCAGGGCGGCCACGACGGGCAGCGACGGGCAGCGACTTCTTGCGCGCCGCCAGGTCCGCCCCGACCGGCTTGCCGCTGCGCGCGCTGTTCCCCCAGATGCCCAGCAGGTCATCCACGCACTGGAACGCAGCGTCCGGGCACGCAGCGGCCGCAAGCCGTCGACCGGCTGCGAGGTGGTGACGTCGTATCGGCCCGGGAAGCGCAGGTTCTTGTGCTGGAGCGGGACAGCCTGGCCACGTCCTCGTCCCGGATCTCGTGGCCCTCGGCGCGGAGTTGGGATACGGCGGCGGCGGTGATGTACCTGGTGGTCCAGAACACGGCAGCGTGCAGGACCAGCCGAGCGATCCGAGCTGTTCCTCCATCGGATCGGCAACCACGATCCCCGATTCAGCCACACGCGGGACGCGCTGAACGTGCATCATCCTGCTCGGGGGCCGGACACCCGTCCGCGCACCCAGCCATCAACTCACGGAGTACGCCTTGGCTCACGTCTCCCAACCCGGCCACATCAACGACATGCTGCTCCCCCCGTTCGACGGAGAGCCCGGCAATGTCTGGCTCAGTGACGAGATGCTGCGCCGTCAGAACTGGACAGACGCCGCCATTGGCGTGCTGGTACCCGAGAACATCCTGTTCCCGGAAGGCGTGGAGGCCTACGACTGGGAGCCGCTCTACCACCGCGCACAAGTCGAGGCCGTACGCGCCACTCCCTTCCTGGGAAAGGCGACGATCTCCACGGACTGGCCCGAGTTCTGGCGGCAGAGTCCCATCCGCGACCGCGTTGTCAAGCTGCAACGGCAGTCCCGGCCTGACGCCCAAGACGACGCCGACCTCGTCCGAGAGCGCCTGCGCGCCATGTTCGCCGCCTCCCGTCAGGGAACCTACGAGAGGAAGGAGGACTACACCTTCCTGTTCCCGGCCGCCGCACTGGAGCCCGGGGACGACGCACCTCCGCCCATCTCCCTGAGCACCCGGGTCGACGTCCTGCCGCGCCAACGCCCCGCCCCTTCGGAGCCGCTGTCACCCGCGCAACAGGCCCGCGAGTACGAGCGCTTGGTCCGACTCACCGAAGACCGGCAGGCCGCCACCCGCGGGCAGCGACGCGCGGGCAGCGCACGCCCCGTACGGCTGTCCTCCGCCCACGACGCGGTCATCCTGCGCAGCGGCGGCCGCTGCGAGAACCCGCACTGCGGCGGCCAGCCCGAAGATCTCACTGACGCCGGTCTGCCGCTCCTCGACGTCGACCACATCGACGAACTCGGAGCAGGGGGCGAAGACTCGCCCGCCAACATGATCACGCTCTGCCCGAATTGCCACCGGATCAAGACCTTCGGCCGAACGAGACACGAGTTGACCCCCATCCTCCGCGAGGTGGCACGCCAACGGCACGCCGACCTGCTCGCAATCCGAGCTGAGCAGCTCTAGCGCAGCTCACGACACCAGTCGGCGCGTACGGCCGCCCAGACGGGGCAAGGACGCCGGACCTGGTCCGAGTTGCGCTCAGCCGCATGGCCGCGAGGCGGGGCCCGGCTGTCCGCGCTCCGGCTTGTTGTGGCGCAGCGGACCTGCGGGTGGTCAGGCCTGGTGGTCCGCCTCGTTCCGCGCTTCGTTCACGGCCGAAGATAGCCTATTGTCGTCGCAGCGACGATAATTGTGACGCGGGCATGCCCAGCCGGGAGCGCATCCACCTGTCGGACAGGGCCTGGCTGCCTGGTCACACGTGACACCTTCCGGAGAGTTCAATTGACCACCCGCCAGCGCCTGAACGCGCGCGCCGCCTCCCTGCCCAATCCCATAGCGGCGGCCCGGACGCTCGCCGGTCCCTCCAACCCGGACCGCATCGAAGACCCGGCCATCACCTGGATGCAGCGCGTCCGCACGCTCCTGGGGCTGGTGGCCGTGACCTGGCTGACCCTGGCTTATCCCTTGCGTGAGGGGCGCGAGGATTTCGTGCTCGGCAAGCTGGAGGAACTGCTGATCGGCTGCGCCATCGTCGTGGTGGCCGGGGTCATCGGCATCGGCCTGTGCATCATCTTGGCCCGCCCGCCCCTGGGACGCCTCTACGCGCGCCGCCTGGGCGGCCCGCTGCTGGCGCTCGGCGCGCCCGTCCTCGGGGTCGGCGTGATCTGGCTGATGACGGCGGCCCTGGGCGGTGACATCATCTCGCCCTCGGACGTAGGCGGGCACGACATCACCTTCGGGCTGTTCGGCAGCTTCCTGGGCACGATCTTCACCGGCCTCCTGGTCTTCCTGCTGTTCGTCGCGGCCGCCCTCGTCTGCGTCGTCGTTCTCATCGCGGCCGTGCTCTTCACCCTGGTGGCCCTGATCGTCGGACTGAACTGCTGCTTCCGCACGGGGGAGGTGCACGAGCTGCTGCCGGCCCTGCTGTCTCCGCTGCTGGTGTGGTGCCTCTTCGGCTTCCAGCTCTTCGACGGCCCGGACGTGGCCGCACCGCCCGAGGTGCTCTACACGTTCATGCTCGGCGGCCCGCTGTCGGTCACCGCGCTGTCCCTGTGGGAGATACGGCGCCGGCGCGCCCGGTACGGCGTCACGCTCGGCTCGCTCCTCGGCCGCTAGACGCTGCCCCGCAAAGTCCACTACCCGGCCGGGCCGGGATTCCTCGGGTGGATCCCGCCGGCATCGCCGGGGTCATCGGCATCGTGAGCGAGACCGACCCAGCGGGCCGTACTCGCCCGCCTACGGGCCGGGCACCACTGGACCCGCCCCGGTTGCCGGACACCCGGCCTTCGACCGCTGACGTGGTTGTTCAGGGGCGGAAGCGCAGGGGGTGGTCCGCCGGCACCTCCACCACGGCGATACGTACGCCGTCGGGGTCGGCGATCCACATCTCGATCAGCCCCCAGGGCTCCCGCTGCGGCGGCCGCAGCACCTCGGCGCCCCGCTCGCGCAGCTCACGGTACGCCGCGTTCACGTCTTCCACCTGGAGCCAGAGCCGCATCCCGGGCGCGGGCGGCGCGTCGGCGCGGCCGGACAGTTCGAGGAACCCGCCGCCGAGGAAGTAGACCGTGCCGCGCTCGGGACCGGTACCGAACTCGCGGTGGATCGCGAGGCCCAGGGTGGCGCCGTAGAAGGCGCGGGAACGCTCGGGATCGGTAGGGCTCAGCAGGATCCTGCTGCCCAGTACGTGAACCATGACCCCACTCTGCCGCAGTACGGGAACAGTTGCCCCTGCTTCTGCGTCCTGCGCGGCCTCGTGTTCCTCCACCCCCGCACGGTGCCTTCGGCGGTCTCCCCCGGGACTGGTGTCACCTCTTCCCGGTAAGTTCCGGACCGGCCTCCGGCCGGGGAAGGTGGCGTTCACCCTCCCCGGCCCCTGTTCAGTGCCAGGTCTGGAACGGGCTCCGCTGGCCGTGCGTGCCGCACGGGAAGGTGCGCAGGTGGTGCTGCGGGCTGTCGTCGAGGCAGAGGCCGGTCTCCTGGTTCTTGAGCTCGACGGCCCCGTCCGGGTAGCGGTGCACGATCCAGCTCTGGTCCTTGGCCTTGTCACAGGGGTGCGGGGTGATCCGCCCCCGGGGGCTGTCGGTCAGGCAGTTGCCCGTCTTGAGGTTGCGCAGCTCGCGCGTGCCGTCGGCCCACCGGTGGACGTTCCACTTCTGGTGCTGGTTGGCGAGGCAGGTGTAGGTGCGGGTGCCGTGCTCGCTGTCGTCCAGGCAGGCCGACGTGGCGCCGTTGCGGAAGGTCTGGACGCTGTCGAGCGCGCCGGCCGCGGTGGCCGTGACGCCGGCGCCGGCGGCCAGGGCTCCGGCGAGCAGCAGGCAGGTCACGGTGGCGCGCAGCCGCTTCGGGGGTGCGGTGGTGGTCATGTGGCTCTCCTCTGTCGGTGGGGTGGGGGGCGGGAAGGTGGAGGGTGCGCGGGGCGGGCGGGTGCGCCGCCCGCCCCGCGCGGTGGGTCAGCCCGTGATGTTGACGGGTCGGTAGGCGTGGTAGCCGTCGCGGCCGTTCACGCCGTAGGAGTGCTGCTTCCAGCGGGTCCCGACGCCACCGGCCTGCTCGTAGGACTTGTAGGCGGTGTGTGCGCTGTTGGCCCAGCCGTCGAAGATGACGACGTGGCGGTAGTCGGCGCTGTTGCTGTTCGCCTTGAGGACGAGGTCGCCGGGGGCCAGGTCCTTCATCGCGATCCGGCGGGTGAAGCCGTTGTTCTTCAGCGCGACGGTGTTGGGTCCGGGCTTGGGCAGGCCCAGGGCCATGGAGACGTATCCCGAGCAGTCCTGCCGGTAGCCGTCCTTCCAGTACTTGGTCTGGCTGTAGGGGACGGGCCGGCCGTTGTTGGCGGTCAGCCAGGTCTTGGCCCGCGCCAGTACCTGGGCCCGGGTGATCCTGGGCGCCGCCCGAATGGTGTCGGGTGCGAGGGTGCCCGCCTCCACCGCCACCCGGGCGGTGGGCGCCGCAGGGGCGGCGGGCGCGGCCGGCGCCGTCAGCGCGACGGATCCGGCGCAGAGGACTGCCGTCAACGCCGCCATGTACCACCGGCGGGTGGAGTTGTGGGTCATGCGATCTCCTGGTTCTCGTGAGGGGTGGAAAGCGCTCCGCTCCCGCCCCCGGCCCCCGGGAGGGGGTACGGAGGCGCACCGGGGCGACGCCGGGGCACCGCCACGGGTCGTGGAGGAGGGAGCCCGGCGCGTTCTCGGGGCGTGAGGAGGGGAGTTCGGTCCGTCCCCGGGCGGCATCCACGCGTTCGGTGTGGATGACGCGGTGCGGCCGCTTCGGGCCGTGGGACCGGACGAGAAGGAGTCTGCGGGAGACGGAACGGGCCCCGCAATACCGTCCCGTTTGCTTCAGCGATGTCGGGATCCCTAAGGTTCCGACCTGCTGGGACGTGACCGTCCCGGGACAGGACTGGGCCGTTCGGGGGAGCCGCGGACGGCCGGCGAAGGGGGCGAACGTGACGGGCACCGATGATCGACACGCAAGTCCGGCGCGGCGCCTGGGCACCGCGCTGAAGGCACTGCAGCAGCGGTCGGGGCGCACACTGCGGTCACTGGAGTCGGAGTTGCGCATCAGCGACTCGTCGCTGTCGCGCTATTTCCGGGGTCAGACGATCCCGCCGTGGGCGACGGTACGCGAGCTGTGTCGGGCGCTGGGCGCGGACCCGGACGAGTACCGCACCCTGTGGGAGGCGGCGGACCGGAGCCAGCCGAAGCAGGCCGCCCCCGAGACGGAACAGAACGTCAGTTCGCGAACGCGATGGTGGTGGTGGACGTTATTGCGCCGGCGGGCGAACCTGTGGGCCCGACGCCGCTGGGTGTGGGTGGTCGGGGGCGCCTGCGGCGGTCTGCTGTGCGGGGGGCTGGTGACGGCGTACGCGTTGTGGCCGTCGGAGCCGGCCTCGGGCGGGCAGGCCTCGGGCGGGCAGGTTGCGGGCCGGGGGCTCGGGCCGAGTGGGGAGCGGCAGGCCGAGGGCCCCCGGATCTTCGTCAACCGGGCCACGGGCAGCTGCCTGGACCACAGCCTCGACCAGGGGCTGCGTACGTACGCGCCCAACGGGATGAGCTACCAGCGGTGGACGGTCCGGCCGCTCCCCGACGGGGGCAGTGAGCTGCGCAACCACGCCACTGGCGCCTGCCTGGACGACCACGCCTCCGGGCTGCGCGGGGCGAGCTGTGCGCGGGTGGCTACCCAGCGGTGGACGGTGACGCCCCACGACGACGCGTCGGTCGAGGTCAAGAGCCGTTCCTCCGGGAGCTGCCTGACCGACGGCGAGCAGGGGTTGCGGGCGACGCCCTGCGACGGTTCCGACGCCCAGCGGTGGGGTTGACGGGCTCCGGGGCGGGCTGACGGGGCCTCAGCGCCGGTCCGTGCCCGTCGCCGCGTCCAGGACGGGGCGGCCGTCCACGAAGTCGATGCCGGCCGCGTGCAGGGTGCGCCGCTTGCCGTCGGGGCTCCAGCCGTGGAAGAGGATCCGGTCCCGTCCGTCGGGTCCGGTCACGATGTCCTGGCCGCCGGGGCCCCGGACGGCCCCGCCGAGGGACTCGGTGGACATCAGGGGCTGGGGGGCCTTCGCGTAGGGGCCGGTGAGGTGGTCGGAGATCGCGTAGCCGGTGGAGTAGCCGTGGTCACCGTAGAAACCGGCCGAGTAGAAGAGCACATAGCGGCCGTCGCGCCGCACCAGGGTCGGAGCCTCGACGACCTTGCCCTCCCAGGCGAGGTCCTGGCCGATGAGGACGACGGGCTCGCCCGTCGTCCTCGTGCCGTCCCGGGAGACGGGTTGCAGGTGGATGCGGGTGGGCAGTTCGCAGCAGTTGCCGTCGTTCTTCCACAGGAGGTAACGGCGCCCGCCCTCCGTGAAACTCGCGGCGTCGATGGCGCCGCCCTGCTCGACCGGGCAGACCAGCGGCCCGTCGCCGGTCGGCTTGAAGGGGCCGTCGGGCGTGGCCGACAGGGCGACGCCGACGCACTGCCTGCCGCCGGCGCGGTCGCGGGCGGTGTAGTGCATCGTGTAGCCGCGGCCGTTGGCGAAGACCTCGGGTGCCCATACGAGCGTGCGGACGGGTTCGGCCCACGCGCCGAGGTCGGGCAGGGCGTCCTCGTCGACCGGTGTCCAGTGGACCAGGTCGGTGGAGGTGGCGTGCTGGATGTTCACCGTCTCGCCGTGGGTGGCGTAGGCGTGGTAGGTCCGGCCGACCTTCACGATGTCGGGGTCGGGGAAGTCGCGGTCGAGCACCGGGCCGCCCGTCACCGGATCGGAGGCGGCGGCGGGGGCGCCCGCGGCGAGGAGGCAGGCGGCCACGACCGCGAGTGAGCGCCCGAGGCGGCGTACGACGGTGGGGAACACCCGGTATCTCCCTGCGGTTCGGGGCGCCGGTGGCGGCCGTGTCGCCGGTTTAACGCCCGGGTCCGCCACGGGTTTCGGTGTTCACAGCAGCGGGGCCGGGGCCAGGATGGCGGCGCGCAAGGGCGGGGGCGTACGAGGCGAGTTCCTCGCGGGACCACGAAGGTGACGGTGGTGACGCTGACGCCGCCAAGCGGGCGACCGGCCGGGTCCAGGACGGCGGCGCCGATACAGCGATCGTCGGTTCGTTCTCCTCGTCGTCGAGGGGTGGCGGGTGCGCGGCCGGGTGGTCGGCCGGGAGCTGGTCGGCCGGGGACTGGTCGGCCGCCGCGGCGTCGGGGGCGAAGCCGGCGTCGGTGGCGGGTCACTCGTGGTCGCGTACATGAGGCGCTGGAAGAGCCGCTCGCTCGCGGCAAGGTCCACGGGGCGGTGGTGTCGTCCGCCGTGCGGCCGGCGGACCGTACTCGGTCGGCGACGATAGACAGCCATCACGGTGAGGTCGCTGCGGTCACGGATGTCAAGGGCTTCGCTCAGGGCCGCCGCGGTGACCGGCCGCAGATAGGGGCCTCGAAGGTCAACGCGACGGAGTGTCCGCGAAACCCCGCAGGTGATCGCGGCGAACAGCGTCTCATCAGGCGTATCCGGTGCCCCGCAACCTTGCTGCCTCACCCTCGACGGCGGGGATCAGCGGCTCCGCGACAACCCGTCCGGAACAATCCAACCCGTCCTCCTGCAACGGCTTCTGCCACCCACTGCGCAGGAACTCACGCAACTGCTCCGGCGTACCCTGCAGGGCCACCTTCGTCGCCGCCCCCGTCAGCCCCGGCGTGCTCCCGTTCCACGACCTGGGCAAGCCGGGCGAGCATGCCGCGGTGGCGGAGCTGCAGCAGCACCTCGCTCACGGGACTGTGCAGGGCGCCGCTGAGGCCGCGCAGGGGGTGCTCGTCGCAGATCACGAGCGTTTCCTCGCCCCAGGGCCGGAGCTGGAGGAAGATCCGCGCGGTCCCCAGGCCCTTGGCCAGGGCCTCCAGCTCCAGTTCCCTGCCGGGCTCGTTGTGGCGGACGGTGGTCACGCTCCGCGCCGTGCAGGGGCCCAGCCGCACCGTGTAGCGCAGGCGCGATCCGACGTTGGGCCAGTGCGGGTCGAGGGGTGTGGACTCGGAGGGGCCCACGACCCACTCCCCGTACCGCGTCGGGTCGGCCAGTACGGCCCACACCTCGTGCGGGGGGCGCCGGATCAGTTGGTGACGAACGGCCATGGGACCTCTCCTGCGGCGGATGCAGAGGCGGGCGGACGGATGGGACGGACGGGACGGGTGGGACGGGTGGACGGAAGGTCGGGCGCCCGGCGGTGCGGTCCAGCTTGGCGCTGGGGACGGCGAGGCTCCGTCCTCCTGGAGAACGTGCGCCACCACGTCGAGGAGGGGAGGGAGGGCCGCAACCGCCCACCGAGACGTGGCCCTTACGGGAGGCGTGCCGCGGTCCCCCGGAAGGACGACACGACTGCTCGTCCGCCGGGGCCAGTGCCCGGGGGCGGCGCGTCAGCGCGCCTTGCTCTCCCCAGGGGGATCCTGCGGGTCGACGCCGGTCACGGCCGACGCGTCCCGGGTGCCGCTGGGGCGCCGGGAGCGGCCCTTGGGGCCGGTGTCGCGCATGCCCTCCTCGTGGCTGCCCTTGCTCTGGTCCTCGCCGCGGCTGCTCGTGCTCTTCACGGGCCTACCGTGTGGATCGCCCGCCTCCTCCTTGGACACGCGGCGGCCGGGGCCCTTCTTCGGGGCGTACTCGTCGGCGTGGAACGAGCGGTGCGCGCTCGGATTGTCCTGCTGACGGGTCGCGTCGACATCGGGCGACCAGCCGTGCTGCTCGGTGCCCTGATGGGGGCTGGGACCTTCTCCGTGCCGCGGGTGGGACCGTTTGGGCTGCTTGGCCATGACTGTACTCGCCGCCTCTCGGACGTCGTGCTCCCCGGCCTGCGCTCCTCCTCCGAGGGCAAGATCCAGCATAGGCACGATCCCGCCCGCGCGCCCCCGGGAGCGCCGCGGCAGGGCGACGCCCGCGGGTGTTCGCGGAGGTTCCCGGGGTAGCCGCAGGGCCTGACACCGGCACACGCCCGGTCCGGCTTCGGGCCCCGTCCGATCCGTCGGCAGCGGCAGCGGCAGCGGCAGCGGCACACCGCAAACCGCGCACCGCTCACCGCGCACGGGGAGGGCGCATGGCACACGCGACACACCGGATGCCTTTGAACGGCCGCGTCGCCGTGGTGACCGGCGAGGCGCCAGGGTGGCCCTGCTGGGACTGGAATCGGAGCGGCTGGCCGGCGTCGCCGGCTCCCTGCACCACGAAGCCGCCTGGTGGAGGTCGACGACGCGGCGATGGCGGACACGGCAGCGCCGCCACCGCCCGCTGCTTCCTCCCCGCGCTGCTCAGGACGGGCGGCTACTACCTCCGGGTCTCCTCGCCGGCCGCCATGGGCACTTCACCGCTGATGAGCGCCTACTGCGCCTCCAACGCGTCGGCCGCTTCCACCGGCTCCGTCGGGCATGGGCAGCGGTACGGACCGGTCGGAGACTCCCACCGCCTTACTGAAGGTGCGCCCGGCGGCTGGGGGGATCGTTCGGATCAGGCGTTCCGCTTCTGCGGGTGCAGGTCCAGTGTGATGTGCGGGGCAAGTGCGTGCAGGAAGTCGGGGGCGTCGAAGAGCTCGCCGGCGGAGGCGACGCCGACGGTCTTGGTGCGGCCGGTGAGGACGCGCTCAAGGGCCTCGGTGACGAGGGGCGCGGTGACGGCGTAGATGTCCTGCCCACTGGCGGTGGCCCGGCGTTCGGCTCCGCCGGAGCGGATGACGACGTCGACGAGGAAGGTCTGGTTTGAGCGTCCGCTCTTGTCGGTGGCGGTCGGGGCCGGTGTGTGGGGGGCGGCGACGTCGCGGACCGCCTCGGTGGTCATGTAGGTGGTCACGTCGGGGATGGACAGGTGCTGGGGGACGGTGACGACGTCCGCCATGGTGAACTCTCCGATCACCGGCCGGGGCCCCATCGGATCCGGGAAGGTCCACTCCAGGGTGGGCGCCTGGTCGGTGCGGCGCTCCCACTGTCCGCCGCTGTAGCGCAGGCGGAAGTCGCCACGGCGTTCGCGGGAGACCGCGCCGGAGAGGCGGGTGCCGGCGGTGGGGTGCCAGTTGCTGAGCGCGTAGGCGATGTGGGCCTCGTCGGCTTCGGCCCAGTCGCCCATCGCCGCCGTGGCCAGAAGGTCGCCGAGGCCGCCGAAGAAGGCCATGGCCGGGACGATCACCGTTCCCGCCTCGCGGGCCCGCTCCCGGTAGTGGGCGAAGGTGTCGAGGTTGGCCTCGATCTCAGCGGCCACGTCCAGGTAGGGGATCCTCGCGCGCAGCGCGGCCTCGATCACGGGGCCGACGGTCGAGGCGAAGGGGCCGGCGCAGTTGACGACCGCCACCGTGCCCGCCAACGCCCGGTCCAGTGAGGTCGCGTCGTCGACCGACGCCACCCGGGCCTCCAGGCCGTGCTCGCGCGCCGGCTCCGCCAGCTTCCGCGCGTCCCGCCCGGACAGCACCGGGACGAACCCTCGCGCGACCAGCTCCGTGACCACGAACCGTCCGGTGTGACCGTACGCGCCGAACACCGCCACCAACTGACCTGACCCCATGAGACTGCTCCCGTGCACTCGAACGCCCGCTGCGCATCCGCTGCGGCCTGACACCCGCATCCTGTCCCTGCGCGACACGCCACACGAGCGTCGGAAACGACATGCCCCGTACAGTTTCGGACATGCCCACTGTTGCGCTGGCCGTCACCGACGGCATGCTCCACTACGAACTCGCGGTGGCCGTCGAGGTCTTCGGATCCGATCTGACCCACATCGTGGACCCCTGGTACGACTTCACCCTCTGCGGCAACGGTCCGGTGCGCGTCGACCGCTTCAGCCTGGAACCCGACCACCCACTCGACCACCTCGCTCAAGCGGACACGGTGATCGTCCCCGGCTGGGCCGACACCGACCGCGAACCACCCACCGAACTGGTCGACGCAGTGCGCGCGGCCCACCAGGCCGGTGCCCGTGTGGCCTCACTGTGCACAGGCGCCTTCGTCCTGGGCGCGGCGGGCCTGCTCGACGGCAGACGCGCCACCACCCACTGGGCCCACACACGCGAACTGGCGCGGCGGCACCCGGCGGCCACCGTCGATCCCGATGTCCTCTACGTCGACAACGGTGACGTCCTCACCTCCGCGGGCAAGGCCGCCGCCATGGACCTGTGCCTGCACCTCGTCCGCCTCGACCACGGCTCGGCCAACGCCAACAAGATCGCCCGACGCCTGGTCATCCCACCCCACCGCGACGGCGGCCAGGCCCAGTTCATCGCCACCCCCGTCCCCTCCCCCGGCAACCACCCCCTGGACGAACTCTTCCCCTGGGTGCTGGAGCGGCTGGACCAACCGCTCACCGTGGAGGACCTGGCCCGCCAGGCCCGCATGAGCTCACGCCATCTCGCCCGCCACTTCAAGCACCTCACCGGCACCACCCCACTGCAGTGGCTGCACACCCAACGCATCCGCCACGCCCAGGAACTTCTGGAGACCACCGACGCCACCGTGGACACCATCGCCTCGATCGCCGGCATGGGCACCGCCACCACCCTGCGCCGCCACTTCCACCGCAGCGTCGGCGTCCCACCCGACACCTACCGCCGCACCTTCCGCCCCTGAAACAATTGACGCCGGAAAGTGTGAGTGGTTAAGTACTCACATGACGAGCGAACGCCCCCGCCAGCTGTCCACCGCCGAGGAGCGCCGAGAGACGGTGCTGCGCACCGCGATCGGCGCCTTCGCCGCCCGGGGCTACTGGGGTACCACCACGACCGAGGTGGCGAAGGCGGCCGGCATCTCGCAGGCGTACGTCTACCGCCTGTTCCCGAGCAAGGAGCTGCTGTTCACGGCGGTGGTCGAACACTGCTTCGTACAGGTAAGGGCCGGCCTGGAGCGCGCCGCGGCCGACGCGACGGGCAGCTCGGCGGAGGCGGTGCTCAGGGCCATGGGCGACGCGTACGCCCAGCTGATCAGCGACAACGACCTGATGCTGATCCAGCTCCACGCCCAGGCGGCGGCGGTGTCCGAGTCGGCGGTGCGCGAGGCGGTCCGTCAGGGGTACGCCAGGCTGGTGGAGTACGTACGCGGCGCCAGCGGCGGGACCGACGCACAGGTCCAGGAGTTCTTCGCGCGCGGCATGCTGTGCCATCTCATCGTCTCGATGGGAGCCGACGAGATGGACGCCCCCTGGACCCGGACGCTGTCGGCCGGCATCAGGCACTACTGACGCGAGCCACAACCGCGCGACCGGTTTCACGGGCGGGGCGAATAGCCCCGCCCTCTTGAAGGCCTCGACAGTGAGTGGTTAACCACACAGGGAGTGTGTTGTGAGTTTCATCGGCGCCGCCAAGAGCACACGGAGACCGAAGACCACCGGCACCCGTCGCACTCCCGGAGCCGCGCTCGCGGCCCTGGCCGGGGCGCAGTTCACGATCATGCTGGCCACCTCGATCGTGAACGTGGCCCTGCCCCAGATCCGCGCCGGCGTCGGCTTGTCGGACAGCGGCACCACCTGGGTGGTCAACGCCTACGGCCTCGTCTTCGGGGCGCTGCTGCTCGCGGGTGGCAGAGCGGCGGACCTGCTCGGCCGCCGACGGGTGCTGCTGGGGGGACTCGCGGTACTCGGGGTCTCCTCGCTGGTGGCGGGCCTGGCCGCCTCGTCCGCCGTGCTGATCGCGGCCCGCGCGGCACAGGGACTGGGCGCCGCGGCGATCGCCCCTGCGGCGCTGGCCCTGGTGATGGGGCTGTTCCCGCCCGGCCCCGGCCGGGGCCGGGCCCTGGGGGTGTGGGGGGCGGTGTCCGGCGCGGGAGGCGCGGCCGGAGTCCTCCTCGGTGGCGTCCTGACCGAGACGTGGGGCTGGTCGTGGATCTTCTACGCGGTGGCGATCGGCGCGTTCGTGGTCCTGGCCGCCGCTGCGGCGAGTGTGCCGAAGGTGAAGGTGCGGGCCGCCGAGGGAGGAGGGTTCGACACCCTGGGCACCGTCACCGTCACCGTCGCCCTCACGGCCCTGGTGTGGGGGCTGACGTCGGCCCGCCGCTCGGGCTGGACCGACACCACGGTCCTGTCGGCCTTCGCCGTCACGGCCGTCCTGCTCACCGCGTTCGTCCTGGTCGAACGCCGCCACCCGCACCCGCTGCTGCCGCCCCGCCTGTTCCGTACGGGACGGGTCGCCGCCGGCAACATCCTGATGGCGCTGCTCGGCTCGGTGTGGATCGCCCTGTTCTTCTTCCTCCCCCTCTACCAGCAGCAGGTTCTGGGGCTGAGCCCGCTCGTCACCGGCCTCGGCCAGCTCCCCCTGGCCTTCGCCAACATGCTCGGCTCCACGCTGGCGCCCAGGATCTCCCGCCGTATCGGATCCACCGCGACCGTCACCGGCGCACTGCTGACCGAGGCCGCCGGACTGCTGTGGCTGTCCCGGATCAGCGCCCACGGCAGCTTCGCCGCCGACGTCCTCGGGCCCAGCGTCCTCATCGGCCTGGGCCTGAGCATCGCGTTCGTCCAGCTGACCGGCCTGTCCGTCGAGGGCGTCCCCGGCCGGGACTCCGGGCTGGCCGGCGGCCTGGTCAACACCACCCGACAGGTCGGCGGCGCGATCGGACTCGCGGTCCTGGCCACCCTCGCCGGCACCACCACCGCCCACGCCGCCACCCGCCGGCCGCACCTGGAAGCCCTGGAAGCGCTCACCGCCGGCTATCGCACCGCGTTCGCCGTCTCCGCCGCCGTCATCGCGGCCGCCGCCGCCCTCGCCCTGCTCCTCTCGATCGCAACACGCCGGACCGCACATCAACCGAAGGGAATCACCGTCATGTTCACCATCGACGAGACCGCGCCCGTCATCGTCCGCCTGTCCACCGTGATCGACGCCCCGCTGGACCGCGTCTGGGCCCTGCACACCGACATCGACTCCTGGGCCTCCTGGAACACGGACGTCGACCAGGCCGAGCTCGACGGCCCGCTGCTGCCCGGCAACTCCTTCCGCTGGAAGACCCACGGCCTGGACATCACCTCCACCATCCACGAGATCGTCCCCGGCGAGCGCCTGGTCTGGGGCGGACCGGCGAACGGCATCGACGGCGTCCACGTGTGGACCTTCGAGCGGTCCGGCGATCAGGTCACCGTCCACACCGAGGAGTCCTGGAGCGGCGCCCCCGTCGAGGCCGCCACCGACGAACTCGGCCAGGTCCTGAACGCCTCCCTGACCGCCTGGCTCGCCGCCCTCAAGGCCCGCGCCGAGCAGACCGCCTGACCCTCTCGCCACCCCTCACCGACCACCTGCGCCACCCTTCACGGAAACGAGGTTCTGCCATGACCACCACCGAGAAGCCCTTCCTCGTCGGCCACTACGCCCCGGCCGTCGACGAGATCACCGCCACCGACCTGACCGTCGAGGGCACCCTGCCGCCGGAGCTGACCGGCCGGCTGATCCGCAACAGCCACAACCCCAAGCCCGGCGTCACCCCCACCCACTGGTTCAAGGGCAGCGGCATGGTCCACGGCATCCGCCTGCGCGAGGGCCGCGCCGAGTGGTACCGCAACCGCTGGGTGCGCACCCCCGCCCTGGACGGCGCCCCGTACATGACCGAGCACGGCCCCGACCTGACCGCCAGCACCGCCGGCACCCACGTCATCGAGCACGCCGGACGCCTGCTCGCCCTGTGCGAGGCGAACTTCCCCTTCGAGCTCACCCGGGACCTGGACACCGTCGGCGCCTACGACTTCGACGGCAAGCTGCGCAGCGCGATGACGGCGCACCCCAAGACCGACCCGGTCACCGGGGAGCTGCACTTCTTCGGCTCCTCGCCCTTCCCGCCGTTCCTGATGTACTACGTGGCCGACGCCGCGGGTCGGATCACGCACAGCTCCGAGATCCCCGGCGCGACCGCCTCCCTGAAGCACGACTTCGCCCTCACCCGCAACCACATCGTCTTCGTCGAGGGCACGGTCACCTTCGACCCGAACGAGCACTCCGGCATCCCCTACGGCTGGAACGACGCCCAGCCCGCCCGGATCGGCGTGATGCCGCGCGGCCCGCGGGGCGCCGAGAAGATCCGCTGGTTCCCCGTCGAGCCGGGCAACATGCTGCACACCGGCAACGCCTACGAGGACGCCCAGGGCCGCATCGTCCTGGAGGGCCCGACCGTGGACCGGGAAGGCTTCCAGCTCTCCTGGAACTGGTGGGTCGGCGCCCCCGGCCGCGGGAGCGAGCCCAACACCCGCTCGTACAACCGCCGCTGGGTGATCGACCTGGCCGCCGGCAGCGTCGCCGAGCAGATCATCGACGACCTCGCCGTCGAATTCCCCACTCTCAACGAGGACTTCCTCGGCGCCGAGAACCGCTACCAGTACGCGGTCTCCTTCCCCGACCAGAACGGCTACGGCGGCTACGGCATCGTCAAGTACGACCGCACCACCGGCAGCCGCCGCATCCACCAGGCCGGCGACGCCCGTCTGCCCAGCGAGGCCGTGTTCGTACCCGCTGCCGGCGCCACCCGCGAGGACGACGGCTACCTGCTCACGGTCGTCTCCGACCTCAAGCAGGACGCCTCCCAGCTCTTGGTCCTGGACGCCTCCGGCTTCGACCGGATCGCCACGGTCCACCTCCCGCGCCGCGTCACCGGCGGCATCCACGGCTCCTGGATCCCCGACACCGAGGCCAAGGCCGACGCCGACGCGTCCGCGCGAACACCCTGATCCACGCCCCCTGCACACCATCGGGAAGATCCAGACCGACGAGGACGCGGCCGACTCCGCCGCCGGCGTCATCACCGTCACAGCCACCCGGGCGGCGCCGGCCGGGGACACATCCACCTCGACGGTCAGTCACTCCTGGTTGAGCCAGCCGCATACGTAGTACTGCTGGTCCGCGGCCCGCTCGATGATCCATTGGTTGAGGACGTCGCCCGCGAGTTTCCCGGTCTCCGGGTCCCGCCGGGTGATCTTCGCTTCCACGCTGAGCTCGTCCATGTTCGGGAAGACCTCGTAGGGCTGAAGTTCCCAGCGATCCACGAAATAGCCGTTGAGGGCGAATCCGAGCAGGGTCGAGCGCAGCCGGGGGCAGGTGCCTCGGCGCAGCGAGGTCATGTCGTGGTTGGTCAGGCCGTTCATGTAGAGCGTGAAGACGCGCTCGATCGCTTGGCGGTCGAGGGGGGTGTGCGAGGGCTTGGGGGTGGGGGTCGGCGTGGGAGTGGGGGTCGGGCTGGGGGTGGGGGTGGAGGCGGCTGTGGTGGGTGGGACTGGGGATGGAGACGGGGACGGGGACGAGGAATGGTGGGCGGGCGGCGTGGAGTCGGTCGCGCGGATGCGGCCGGCGTCGTCGTCAGGGGATCCGTACTGCGGTAACCACCAGGGCATCGCGATCAGCGCGGCCACGACGCCGGCCGTCAGACCGCCCAGCACGTACCCCCGCCGTCGGGCAGGACCGACGGGGCCGTGCCCCGGTGGGGTCAGCCGTTCCGCTCCGGGGCCGGCGGCGCCCGGCGCCGTACCCAGCCGCAGTGTGGACGCGGATGTGGGCGCGGGGCCCGGCCGGGAGGGCTCCGCTTCGCCCGCCGGTCCGGCGAGCAGGTCGTACGCCTCCTCGGCGGTGAGGCGTTGCGCCGGGTCCTTGCGGAGGAGGCCCGTCAGCACGGGGGCGAGTTCCCCGGCGCGGACGGCGGTGGCGGGTTCCTCGGTGGCGATGGCGACGAAGACGGCCCAGGAACCGGAGCCACTGAACGGAGGGTGTCCCTCCACGGCGGTGAACAGCGTCGCGCCCACGGACCACAGGTCGGATTCGGCGGTCGCCGGGAGGCCGCGTACCTGCTCGGGGGACATGTAGGCCGGGGTCCCCATGAGGGCCCCCGACCGGGTCAGCCCGGGTTCGCCCTCCACGGCGGCGATCCCGAAGTCGGTCAGCACCACCCGGTCGCCTTCGAGGAGCACGTTGGCGGGCTTGATGTCCCGGTGGGTGACGCCCGTGGCGTGCACGGCGCGCAGCGCGTCCAGAACCTGTCGGCCGATCTTGGCCACCTCGGCCGGCGGAAGCGGTCCGTCCTCCTTGATCAGGTCGTCCAGGGAGCCGCCGTTGACGAGTTCCATCACGATCCACGGGCGGCCGTCTTCGCCGGCTATCCGGTCGTGGACGGTGATGACCCCCGGGTGTTTCAGTCTGGCGGCCGCGCGCGCCTCGCGGTCGAGGCGGCCGATCCAGGCCTTGCGCAGGGAGGCGTCGAGGTCGTCGGGCAGCCGGAGCTCCTTGAGGGCGACCTCCCGGTCGAGTTGCTCGTCGTGAGCCCGCCAGACGGTCCCCATGCCGCCCTGGCCCAGCAGTTCGGCCAGCCGGTACCGGCCTGCCAGCAGTCGTCCGCGATCGTCAGTCACGCCTCGGAACCTAACCCAACGCGTCTGACCGGGAGAACGCCTCCCCCGGCTTATGAGCGGTGCCCGTCGGCTGGTCCACGTTCCGTTCGAGTCATCCGTGATTCCGCTTCCTTGGCGCGGAGGTTGGGGATCGCGTGGGGTTCGAGCGGGCGCACATGTCCTCGGCCACCGCGTAGGAGCTGCTGCCGGTTCCGATGGAGACACTGGAGGCAAGGGCGCAGAAGGCCGGCCGGTTGGGGACCGGCCCCGCGCTCTATGCCGCGGGCGTTCGGACGCTGGGGGGCCGGCGCGCCGCTACGGGGTCCCCGCCGCCTTGGTCGTCACCGTCAGCCCCACTGCGCCACGTGGTCGGACAGCAACGTCGCCGGATCCGGCGTTGTTGCGCGGAGGGCGACCATCGCGGCCGTGATGACGCCGCCGGGGATGTCGTCCCGGAGCTGGAGCAGGATCTCGCCCCGGCTGTTGGTGATCAAGACGTCCGCGCTCTCGAAGTCGACGCTCCGAACGGACGGGCGGCCGGCAGCAGCTCGGCTCTCGCGGTGGCCGGCTGTGGGCGACGAGGCGTCCGACCCTCAAGAAGGCGTCGCAGCGCGATCGGACTCGCTACGGAGGACACAGAATTCGTTGCCTTCAGGATCGGCGAGGACGGCCCAACCCGTGCCGTCGGGCTTGCGGTGATCAGCGATCAGGGTGGATCCGAGAGCCAACAGCCGCTCCACCTCCTCCTCGCGCGAGGTCGTCGGACGGAGGCACAAGTGGATCCGGTTTTTGATCGTCTTCGACTCTGGCACCTGGTTGAAGTACAGCACCGGGCCCTCCGGAAGCATCACTTGCGTCTCCCGGTCGCCCTGTCTGTCCTGCGGATGCAGCGGAGAACCGGTCACCTCACTCCAAAACCGTGCCAGCGCATAGGCATCCGAACAGTCAATCGCCACGTTTTGCACTACCGAAACCATGCCGATCAGCTTGCCTGAGCGGCGCTCACTCTGCTACTGACTTGGCCGACTGACTGACTGGTCTGTCAGCCGGTGAGCTGGAACCGCCGGATCGCGATGTCACAGGACTCACGTTCCGGGAGACCGGACAGGACGGCGTCGGGGCAGCGCGGCGGTCTGGTCGTCCGAGTGGCCCCCTCCGGGGCTTCGTCAGTTCTCGGGCGAAATGAGCGTGGTGGGGTCGGTGTTGGCGCCGCAGAGGACCACGCATACCTTCTCGCCGCTGCCCGGTCGGTAGCTACCTCGCGCCGAGGCGGGTTGTGCGGGCAGGTCTGGGCAGGTGAGCGCGGCCAGGGCGGTGGCGGCGCCGTACTCGACCGCGATGCGCCGGTCGTCCCACAGAGCCTGACGGGCGCGGACGATCTCGCTGTCCGGCACCAGCACGGAGTACACGTCGTCCTGCTGGGCGGCGTGCAGAGCCATCGCCGAGGTGCGGCGGGCGCCGAGGGAGTCGGCGGCGATCGAGTCCACCGTGACGTCGACCGGGCGGCCGGCCTCGATCGCGGCGTTCAGGGCGCGGCAGTTCTCCGGCTCGACGGCGACGGTGCGGATGCCGTGGTGCCGGGCGGCGGTCGCGACGCCGGCGAACAGTCCGCCGCCACCGACCGCGACCACGACGGTGTCCAGGTCGGGGATCTGCCGGTGGATCTCCTCCAGCAGCGTGCCGGCGCCGGCCGCGATGAGCGGGTGGTCGTAGGCGTGCGAGGCGAGCGCCCCGGTGGTGACGGCGAACTCCTCGCACGCGGCCAGCGCCTCGGCGTACTCCGCGCCGACCAGTCGCACGTCGGCGCCGTAGCCGCGGAGCTTGCCCACCTTCACCGCCGGGGCGGTGGTGGGAAGGAACACGGTGGCTCGTACGCCCTGCTGCTGAGCGGCCCAGGCGCAGGCCAGGCCGGCGTTGCCGCCCGAGGCGATCGTCACACCCGCGTCGGGGAGGGTGCCGGCGTCGCGGTGGGCCTGGATGAAGTTCTGCGCGCCGCGGGCCTTGAACGAGCCCGTGTGCTGCATGAACTCCAGGGCGAGCCACAGCTCGTAGGGCTGTTCGGGGCGGTCGTCGCGGCGGTCGCGGGGGCCGCGATGCGCGGTGCGGATCGTGCCCGGGGCGGGCGGGGTCGGGGTCAGGGTGACGGGGCGGACGCGCCCCGAGATCCGGTCGGTGGCGGTCTTGATGTCGCCGTACGTGAGCTGGTGGTGCACGTCGTTGCTCCTGCGATGAGACGGTGGTCACGACCGGACGGTGAGCCGGCCGGTGGGGTTCGGGTCGACCGCGGGGAAGTGCGCGGGGTTGAACGGCAGGCCGTCGCCGAGCTTAGGCGAGCGCCATGCTGGCGCGCCGGCGTGCTCGTCCGCCTCGACCCGGTGGATCGGCCGACTCCGGGGCGGTGCACGGGGTGAACCTGCCGCTACGTCGGACGGCAGGACTCGCATGACGTGGCCGTCGATCGCTGCCACCGGGTCGGGAGCCAGCGCCGGAGCCGGCTCGGCTCGACCTCTGGCACTCACTGCCCCGCCACCGGCTCGGCTCCGGACGAGGGGGACCTCGTCCAGAGCCTTGCCCGGCAGGCGTTAGGCCTCAGCGGAGCCGTGGGTGGGCGTCGCGAGCATCAGGGCCGAGTCCGTGTGGAGCGTGATGCGCACCGGTGTGAAGGTGGTGGCGTCCACCGGCGACTGTCCGTTGCCGGGGTTGCGGGCGTAGCGCGGGTGGGCGCCTCCGCTGATCTGCCAGCGTATGCGGTGCCCGACGGCGAAGCGGTGGGCGGTGGAGCTCATCGGCACGGTGAGGTGCGAGGGCGCCGCCTGTTCGGCGGTCCGAAGCCGGCCCAGCCCGTCGCAGACGTTGACGGAGCGGCCTTGTGGGTCCACGTCGCACAGGCGGGTGAAGACGTCGGCGTGGCCGGTGTCCGTGGAGATGCTCAACCGCGCGGAGATCGGGCCGAGGATGTCCACGGGTGCGGTCAGCGGGGGGCTGGTGAAGGTCAGTACGTCGTCCCGGATCTCCAGGGTGCCGTTGTCGCGAGGACCGGCCGTACGGGAGAGCAGCGGTCCGCCGAGGGAGGGGGTGGGGTCGTCCGGGTCGTAGCGGAACGACGTCAGCGGTGCGGATTCGGCGGGTGCCTGCTGGGTGAGGTGTCCCTGCGGGGTGGGAAACCACGGGCTGACGGCGGCGGCCGGCGGCCAGTCGTCGAGGTCCCGCCAGTCGTCTTCGCCGCCGACGTGCACGCGCACCCGGGTGGGGCGGAGGTCGGTGGGATCGTCGCACAGGTGCGCGCGCAGCCAGGCGAGGCTCTCGGCGAACACCTCGGGCCACCCCCGCTGGAGCGCGGACGTGTGGGTCCAGGGGCCGACGAGCAAGGCGGTCTCGCACCCGGCCTCACGCAGGCGCCGGTACTGCTCGAAGGTCTGGTCGCCCAGTACGTCGTGCCATCCGGTGATCAGACTGGTCGGCACGCTCAGCCGCTCCGCGACCGATGCCGTCGACGCGCCGTCCCAGTACGCGTCCTCGGCATCCGGGTGTGACATGACGTCGTCCAGCCAGGGCACCTCGCCCCCGAGAGCGGATGCGTACGCCCCGCGCAGCGGCTTCGCGGTGATGACCTCACGCAGGCGACGCTGCAGGCGCAGTGTCGCCCTCACGAACGGTGCCATGCCTTGGTGCTGGTAGGTCATGCCGGCCCCGACGACGAGGGCGTTCTCCAGGCGGAGCGCACCGTCCGCGTGGAACAGGGCGTACGGATCGTGCAGCCCCACCTGCACCGCCATCGCCTTCAGCTCCGGTGGCGGGTCCACGGCGAGCGCCCACTGCACGTATCCCAGGTAGCTGGGGCCGACGGTCCCCAGTGTTCCGTTGAACCAGCTCTGCTCGCGCAGCCAGGACACCGTCGCCCGACCGTCGGCGACCTCGTTGCGCCACAGGTCGAACTCACCGCCGGAGCCGCCGGTGCCGCGGCAGCTCTGCAGCACGACGTGGAAGCCCTGTTCGGCGAAGAGCAGGCCGTACATGGGAGACCACGGCAGGCCCCTGCCGTACGGCGAGCGCACCAGGAGGGTGGGGAAGTCGCCCTCGGCGCGCGGGAAGTAGTGGTCGGTGATGAGTGGGCTGCCGTCGGCGGCGGGCACCGACAGCCCCGGCTCCCACCCGACGTCGTGTCGTTTGGCCGGGAGGCCGCGCCAGGTCGCCCTCATCATGCGTGAGGCCAGCGGCGGCTTGCCGGAAGGCGGTGCCCAGGCGGACCTCGGTACAGGACCGTGCGGCTGGCGCGTGCGTGATGCCATCGTTCCCCTCCTCGATATACGTACGGTGTACGAGAATAGAGGATGATTGGATGAGGACCGCAACGGCCGCCTCGATCAAGGGAAGGAGCGTGGACCATGCCCCGTGAAGGAGGGGCCGACGCCACGGGCATCGACCCCGAGCGGCTCTGGCTGGGCTCCGGCCGGCCCCGCAGGGGCCGCAAGCCCGCCTACAGCCGAGAGGCGATCACGGCGGCGGCGGTCGCCCTGGCGGACGCGGACGGGCTCGAAGCGGTCACCATGCGGAAAGTCGCCGCGCAGGTCGGAGCCGGCGCCATGTCGCTCTACAGCTACGCCCCCGACAAGGAGACGCTGCTGGAGTTGATGGTCGATCACGTCAGCGGCGAACTGCCGACCACGAACACACCCACCGGTGACTGGCGGGCCGACCTGAAGGCCATCGCCCACCTCCAGCGCGCCCACATGCTGCGACACCCCTGGCTACCCGCCGCTCTGGCCGCAGGCCGCACCCCCGGCCCCAACACCCTGGCCTTCCTGGAACGCGCGCTCGCCGCCCTGCGGCCCACCGGACTGGACGGTGCGGCGAAGCTGGAGGTCTTCGCGCAACTCACCGCGTTCGTGGCCGGGCACGTCGCCCATGAGATCGCGCGGGCCGCGGCCTCACGGTCCCCCGACCGCACCGCGGCCGAAGCCCGTTACCTCGCCGCCGTCGCCGCGGACGGCGACCACCCGGAACTCGCCGAAGCCCTCGCCGCCCCCGGACGCCCCCTGACGCCCGAGGCCACCTTCACCCGGTTCCTCAACCGCCTGATCGACGGCCTCGACACCGACTGATCCGCGCCGCCGCAAATCCGGGGCGTCGTGGACGTGATCCGTGGGCGTGGTCCGTGGACCTGATCCGGATGGCGGCACAATGGTCCGATGGGCTCCCCGATCACGATCTTCAGGCTCTTCGACTACCGGCCGTGCGGGCACGAGCTGCTGGTGCGCGTGGGCCGGCCGGCGGCCTCGAACGCCGATCAGGGGGCGTTGGACGCCGCCGACGACCTCGCCGATGCGGCTACGGAGCGGCTTCGCACCTGGTGGGAGCGAAGCCGCCTGCAACCCGGTTGCCCGCACCCGCACACCCCGCATCTGGTCGCCGAGATGCAGGACGAGCCGGTCGGGGAGGACCTCTACGGCCCGGGGCGTCGGCAGTTCGGGGTATGGGTCGCGGGGACGAAGTACGGCACGCCGTGGGTGGTCCTCGGGACCGCGTCGACCGAAGCGGAGTTCTGGCAGGAGGTCCAGGACGCCCCCGCCCTCCTGAGTCTCGGCCCCCGGGCGCCCGCCCAACTCCGTCACGTCTACTTCCTCACCGACGAGGACGGCCCGTCCGCTCGCGGACTTGACCCCGAAGCGGCGGCCGGGCCGGCGTAGCCACTCCTCGGCTTCCGCGATGGGGTAGGTCAGGCCCGAGAGCGAGTCGATGTCGCCGAGGTGGATCTCCCCCGCTTGGCCGGCCTCGACGAGGTCGGGCGCGCTCAGGCCGCATCCCGCCTCGCCCGGTGATGGTCAGGTTCTGCGAGGTGGGCTGGTTGACGCCGACGACGGAACGGTGGCCGGGCAGGGTGATGTGCTTCTGGCCGTGGTGAAAGAGCGCCGCGGCGCGTGCCGGCTCGGCGCTGCCGCCGATGGTGGTGACGTCGCGCGGCGTGAGGTGGCGTACGTCGGTCCCCGCGCGCAGGCTGCGGTACCGCGGCAGGAGGTCGTCCGGGCCGGGAATGGTGGCGCCGCCACGGGGGTGCCGCGGCGAGTGGCGAGGATGACCGCCGCCTTCACCGCGCCCTGGAACGGCGTGCCGAGCGTGATCACGCCGCGCGTGTCGCCCTGGAGGTGCGGGTGACGAGTCCGCCCGACGCGGTGGCGCCGAGCCCGCGCGTGGGCGGGGTGGTCGCGCCACTCGGTCAGGCGGCGGCGCGGCGCGTCGGCCAGGAGCCGGCCGTTGATGGCGACGGGCAGGCGCCAGTCGTAGGCGAACTCCAGGATGGCCGCGGGATCGGCGACGCCTGCGAGCATGGTGTCGACCAGGTCGGTGTACGGCTCGCTGCCGGCGCGAGGTACGGAGTCCAGACGGACCGTTTTCTCCTGAACACGTGACCCGCCGCAGAGACGGGCACCCAGTCAGGGCATCGAGGGAGACCTGACCACCCTTCAGAGGGACGAGCACGGTTCCGGCACAGTTCCCCCGCCGCCACCGTGCGCATGCACGTCAGCGGGATCGCCCGCCTTCTCTCCAGGACAACCTGGGCCGGCGCCTGACCGCGACCGCGCGGGATCGCCAAGGTCAGCGACCCCAAGCAGGTCGGCGAAGGGGCCCCGGGCGACACCACGCCCCGACCAGCCCTGCAGGTCTTCCTGCTCGTCCAGACGCCGAGAGCCTCTACACGGCGCGCGCCTGAATCATCAGGATGAACCCGCAGTTGGAGGACGAGGCGCCGGCCCAGTGCATCGCCGACGGCCGCATGCGCGACGTCATGGTGGCGGCCCGCGCCTACGTCGACGGTGGCTGACTGCTGACTGCCGCGCCGGGGGGCGGCCAGATCACTTCACTCCGTCACGGGCAGGCACTCGGCGAGCAGGCCGACGACGTCGCGCCAGGCTCGCTGGGCGTGCCGCGGGTGGTGGCCGACGCCGGGGACCACCGTTTGGTCGACTGGCGGGTGGTGGAAGGCGTGCAAGGCTCCGCCGTACACGACGAGGCGCCAGTCGACGCCCGCGGCCTGCATCTCGGCGGTGAACGCGTCCCGTTGCGCGGGCGGCATGATCGGGTCTTCCGACCCGACGCCGACCCACACCGGGCAGCGGATGCGCGCCGCCTCGCCCGGTCGGCCCGTGGTCAGCGCGTTGACCGTCCCGATCGCGCGCAGGTCGGCGCCGTCGCGCCCGAGTTCCAGCGCGATCGCGCCTCCGGTGCCGTAGCCGATGGCGGCGACGCGTTCGGGGTCGGTCCGCGGTTCGGCGCGCAGCACGTCGAGCGCCGCGTGGCCGATGCCCCGCATCCGGTCGGGGTCGGCGAGCAGGGGCGTCGTGTGCGCCAGCATCTCCTCGGGGTCGGTGAACCAGCGCCCGCCGTTGATGTCGAAGGCCAGCGCCACGTAGCCGAGCTCGGCCAGGGCGTCGGCCCGGCGGCGCTGGAAGTCGTTCAACCCCGGCCCCTCCGGCCCGATCAGAACCGCGGGCCGGCGGTCGACACCGGCCGGGAGCGCGAGGTGTCCGATCATCGTCAGGCCGTCGGCCGGGTACTCGACCGTGCGTGTCGTAACCGTCATACGACTGGACCGTAGTGGTTACCGACCCCAGCCGAACTGATGTTCACCCCCGGCAGAACGGTCCCCCGGGGCACTCCCCCCGCAGGGCGCCCCATTCGCACGCGGAAGCAGGAGGGGTCATCCCCGCGGGTGCGGGGAGCAGGCATTCTGGCCTGGGACTCTATGTGGAGCGGCACCTTGTTTCGACCAGTTTCGCCGAATACGGCAATTCAACTGAAATGCCGTAGGCGCATGAGGTCCGGGCGGCCGAAAGCAGGGCACACAGCCTAGCCACCGCGAGCGCTCCCGAGCACCAGCTCACGGGAGTTGGCGCCCCAACGGCAGCCGTCGGCGGAGCCGCGGCGCGGCATTCGAGCTGTGCGTTGGCAGCCCGCACCGGCGATGCCGGCTGACGCTCCCGGTCGTCCCCGGCCTGCTCGCCGCACGCGGGCGACGACCTGAGCCGCCCAGCGCTGATCGCTCCATCACCAGCAGTCCGCCGCTCTTGGGGTGATGTCAGAGGCGGGCACTACGACCTCTCGCAGGGTGGACTCCCGGCTGTTCTCCCGCTCGGTCTCCGGCTCCGCACAGGTCAGGCGGTGTGGTCGGGCCAGGGGACGTCGGTGGTGACCGGGGCGGCGTAGTCGATGCCGGGCACGGAGAACCCGTAGAGGCGTCGGACCTCGGCGCGGAACCAGTCGAGGTCGGCCAGTTCGGCGATGGTCGCCGTGGTGGCGGCCTCCCAGCGTTCGGCGACGGCCGCCTGGACCTCGTCGGTCAACTCGAAGGTGTCCAGACGGATACGGCCCTCGTCGTCCAGCGCGAGCGGGGCGGCGCCGGTGAGCTGGTCCCACAGGGCGGCGAGCTGGTGGATCGGCGGAACGAGGCCGTCGCCGAGGACGCCGCGCAGCAGGCCGGTGTACAGGGCGATGCCGGGGATCGCGGTGGACGACTGGGTGACGGCGGCGCCGTTGACGGAAGTCACGGCCCGCCCGCCCACCGTCTTGTCGAGCTTGTCGTTCAGGGTGCGGGCGGTGGCTTCCAGGTGGGCCTTGGCCGCGCCGATGGTGCCCTGCCGGTAGATCGCCGCGGTCAGCGACGAGCCGATGTAGGAGAGCGCGGCGGTGGCGAACCCGTCCGCCAGCAGTCCGCGCGCGGCGAGGTGGTCGATCCAACGCTCCCAGTCCGCGCCGCCCATCACGGCCACGGTCTGCCGCACGTCGTCGCCCTCGGCCGGCTCGGTCGCGACCTCGCGGACCTCGGGAACGCCGTCGTCGTCGAAGACGAGGGTCTTGGTGCGGTTCGCCCGGCCGATCGGCTTGAGGACCGAGGCGTACGTGGCACCGGTGTCCGGGTCGGTGCGACGGGGCGCGGCCACCGAGTAGATCAGGTAGTCCAGCCGGCCGCCGAAGCGCTGCTCGATGAGGTCGGCGACCTCGTCCTTCATCGCGTCGGAGAAGGCATCGCCGTTGAGGAAGACGACGTCCCGCCCGGCGGCGCGGGCGATGTCGGCGGTGGCGGCGGTGCGGTACCAGCCGGCCGTCGCGGTGCGCCGTACGGTGGGGGCCTTCTCGAAGGCCACGCAGATACCGCGGATGCCGGCGCGCTTGAGTCCGGCGAGGGTGGCCGCGAGGCCGTATCCGGCAGAGGAACCGATGACGAGCGCCACCGGCCCGTCGCCGTCCGGCGCGTCGACGGGGGCGGGGCAGGCCTGCCACATGTCGGCCACCAACCGCTCACACCCTGCCGGGTGGGAGTCGAGAAAGAGGAAACCCCGGTTGCGGGGGGTGAGAACGCGCTCGTTCACGCAGGCAGTCCTTGGATCGGCCGGTACAGGGACGCGCGGCGGCCGGGCGGACCACCACGCCCCGTAAGTCTGTGCCGGCGCGCATGCGAGCGGTGATCCCTGCCGGGCACAAGGATCACGAGCCGGTCTTGGAGTGTTTCCACGACGCATGGGAGCTCATGGCGATGTCGCCACCGCCCTCAGGTGCCGCCGCGACAGTGAGACCCACGCGTTGACGCACACCGTCCTGCTGTGGCGCCCGGCAGCTGCCGGGCGCCCCAAGGACGCAGCCCCTCTGGCGCCATCGGCGCCTGCGGAGTTCGCGTACGGCCTGCAAGGTGACGGAGCACAGACCCGCCGCGCCAAGGAACGCGGTGCCGCCGGAGCGGAGGGCAGCCGTACCTGCATCCGGCCGAACGCGGCGGTACTGATCGACGGCACCGCGGTGGCGGCCGACCGGTCCTTGATCCAAGCGATCACCTCAGCCTCATCCAGGACCACTTCAGCTCCAACCGGCACTGGTCGAACAACTACGCGTCCACGGCAAGACGGCACGGCGGGAGGCGGGAGCCGAGGGCGGCGGCGGGGAAGACGGCCCTGCGGATCGCCTGCGTCGGAGGCATCGCGAGTTGATTCCGTCGGTGGGCCGGTGGCAGGGCCGAACGGGGGGCGGGGGATCGTTCCTGCGTGTGAGGCCTGTGATGTCCCCGCCGTCCCGGCCCCGAGGCGCCCTTAGCGTCATGCGGAATGAGTCCTGCTCACCGGCCGGGACGGGCCCGGATGCCTGACGGTGCCGGCGCGACGGGTCAGGAGTGAACCGCCACCGTAGGAAGGCATCTCGTGTCCGTACCGACGACGATCGACCACACCGCGAAGAAGCACAGCCCGGCGCTTGCCTACTGGATGGTCCAGGCGGCGGCCCTCGCCTACAAGGACGAGGCGGCCGTCGAGACCCAGGCGCGGGAGTGGGGCTTCGATCGCGTACGTCACCACCACACCCGCTTCACGCCGCCGTTCCCGCTCCAGGACACTCAGGCATACACGATCGCCAGCGACAAGATGATCATCACGGGATTCCGGGGTAGCGAACCGGCCCAGATCCGCGACTGGCTCTCCGATGCCACCACCCCGCCCTGGCCGGGCCCGGCCAAGACCGGCTTCGTCCACTACGGCTTCGGCGAGGCCCTCGACTCCGTCTTCCCCACCGTGAAGGAGGCCCTGGCCGACTTCCGCGACAACGACCAGAGCGTGTGGTTCACCGGCCACAGCCTCGGCGGTGCCCTCGCGATGCTGGCCGGCTGCCGCATGTACCTGGAAGCGCCGCGCCTGCAGGCCGACGGCATCTACACCTACGGGCAGCCCCGCACCTGCGAACGGGTCCTGGCGGCCGCCTGCAACAAGAGCTTCAAGGACCGCCTGCACCGTTACGTCAACAACAACGACATCGTCCCGCAGCTGCCGCCCGAACCCGTCTACACCCACGTCGACACCCTGCACTACATCGATTCCACCGGGCGCATCCGCTCCTCGATGCCGCTGCTGGGCGCTGTCGGCGACCGGGTCAAGGGCCTGACCGCCGACCTCCTGGCCCCGGCGAGCGACGCCCTGCGCGACCACCCGATCAAGCAGTACGTCGCCGCCATGGAGAAGAACCTCGCCTGACACCACCCCGGTCGAGCGACGTGTGGCCCGGGGCGACTGCCCTGTCCGGTCTCGGCGGCGGTGGCGCGCGTTGGATCACCGGTGCGCCTGTCCGGGTCACCTCCGGACGTCCCCCGAGCGGGGGAGGTCCGGTGGGGGTGGGTCATGGCCGGCCCGGTGGTGGCTGCCGGTTGGCGACCCTGCGAAGCCCTCCTTTGACCTCCCGACACTCGGCAGTCGGATGAACCCCGGTGGCTTGAGGTCGGTGACCGTGATCGGCTGGTGCGGGCACGCGCGCTTCGGCCCCGTGAGCCGCCCTGATCGCCACCGCATCCACGAGGAGAACCACGGTGAGCTACGAAGAGAACCTGAAAGCCGTGCTCAACGAGAACAAGACGAAGCCGGGTTATACGCCCGGCAATGAGCACCAAGCAGTCGACAAGTGGCCCGCGACCAAGCAAGACATCATCAAGGCGGCCGAGAGTGATGGCGCTCCCAAGGCGCGTCTGGCAGCACTCGCCAGGCTTCCCAAGGACTCGTACGCGGACGCCTCGACGCTCATTGCCGACCTCGCCAAGATCTGACTCGGTCGAGGATCGTGGCACCCGCCGCAGGCTCTGAGCGCCGTAGTCGGCCAAGACCCCCGCACCTGGACCAGCCGGCCACCGACCGCATCCGGCGCCCGCTCTCGCTCTCGGCGGTCGGCATGGACACGCCGACTCGTTTCGGTCTGGCCTGGCCCGACGTGAGGAGGGCCATCCGCTCGCAGCGGCGGGGTTGAGCAACCGTGCCGACGGGCGGGTCGCATCACGCAGTTGGCCCGATCGGGTGGTCGTCGGTGCATCCCCGACGCGCCTGGGCGGCGGCGTACCGGGGCAGCCGGCAAAAGTAGTGCCGTGGATGCCCGAGAGGAGCCTGCCGGCGACAGCGCGGGCCTGTCCGACCCGGTACGGCTTCAGCTGCTGCATGTCCTCTTCACCCTCGCCCAGAGCGAGCGCGCCCGCCGCGCGGAGGAGGCCTCCGCGCCCCCGGCGACGGACTCACCGCCGGGGGCGGCCGCCGATGCGTCCGAAGCGGCGCGGCTCAGCGCCGCGCTCAAGGCGCACATGGCCTGCCTCGACGACGCGGAGCTCGAACGGGAACACCGTCGCCTGGCCGGGGCCTTCCTGCGGGAGGTCGACCGTCGCATCGCGGGGTCCGGCACCCTCCCGGGCCGGCGCATCGACTTCGCGAACGTGCCGGCCGCCCAGGAGCCGCCCGCCGGGTCGAATACCGCTGAGCCCCGGGTGGCGCTGGTCTCCCTGCCGTGGATGTCGCCCACCCTGCCGTCGATCCAGCTCGCCACCCTCGCATCAGCGCTCCGCCAAGAAGGCATCGAGTCCGATGTCCACGAGCTGTACGTGGACTACGCGGCGCGCATCGGGCTCAACCTCTACAACCTTCTGGGCAACCTCCTCGGCTACCTCCCGGAATGGATCTTCTCCCGGCACTACTACGGTCCCGAGCAAGGCGATCACCTCACGGGCATGCTGGAACAGCGCCCGCTCGGCAACGACTTTCCCTGGCCGGAGCTGGCCGACTCCGTGCTCGCGGCACTCGAACCCGTCACCGAGGAATTCCTCGACGACCTCGTACGGCAGACCGACTGGTCCCGGTACGACGTCGTCGGCTTCTCGCTGACCATTTCGCAGCTCGGTGCGTCGATGGCCGTCGCGCGGCGGCTCAAGCGCGCGTTCCCCTCGCTGCGGATCATCTTCGGCGGCTCACAGTGCGCCGGTCCCATGGGCAGCACGATCCTGCGCATCTGCCCGTACGTGGACGCCGTCGTGCACATCGAGGGGGAGCTCGTACTGGCCGACCTCGTGCGGCGGTTGCGTGACGGGCGCCCGCTGGGCGGCCTTTCCGGGGTGAGCCACCGGACGTCCCACGGCGAAGTCGTGACCGAACCTGCCGCGGAGCTGGTTCTCGGCGGCAGCCGCAAGCTCGACCTCGACTACGACGCCTACTTCCACCGGCTCGTCCGCCTCGGCCTGACCGAGAAGATGAACCCGTGGCTGCCGTTCGAGAGCAGCCGCGGCTGCTGGTACGGGCAGAAGGTGCAGTGCACGTTCTGCGGCCTCCACGACATCATGGAGTTCCGCGCCTGGGACGCGGATGTCGTCCTGGCACAGCTGGAGCGACTCGAACAGCGATACGGCGTGGGGCGCTTCTACTCCATGGACCTCATCATGCCGAGGGAGTACCTGCGGACCCTTCTCCCCCGGATCGCCGAACGCCACGACGACTGGATGTTCTTCTACGAGATCAAGGCGAACATGCGGCGCAGTGAGCTGGAGACGCTCGCGGCCGCCGGGGTCCGTTGGGTGCAGCCGGGGATCGAGAGCCTGGACGCCGACCTCCTGGCGCTCATGCGCAAGGGGGTCAAGCCGTTCCAGAACGTCCTGTTGCTCAAGTGGTGCCAGGAGCTGGGGATCCACTGCGGTTGGAACCTGCTGTTCGGTCTTCCGGGAGAGAGCCAGGCGTCCTACACGCGGATGGCGGAGCTGATCCCGAAGCTGACGCACCTTCAGCCACCCTCCGGGGGCGGTCGGTTCCAGCTACACCGCTTCAGCCCGTACTTCGAGCAACCGGAAGCCCACGGCGTCCGGTGGGACGGCGCGCACCGGATGTTCCGGTACGCCTTCCCCATCGACAAGGCGGATCTCGACCAGCTCGTTTACCTCCACGACTTCACCGTGGACCCGGCCCTCGGCCCGCCGGTGGACCCCGCGGAGGTGGAGGTGGCGGTCCGGAAATGGCGACGGGCCCACCAGGCGGGCGCGAGTCTCGCGCTGACCGAGTTGCCGGGCGGGGAGAGCGTCGTCGTCGATCACCGTGACGTGGAGAAGGCACCCGCTCGCCATCGCCTCGACCCGACCGAGACCGCGCTGTACCGCCACCTCGACGCCGGCGTCGCGCAGAAGCTCCTCGCCGAGAGCTTCCGGGGGGAGGACCGCGCCTCGTTCGAGGCGCTGGGCGGGGAGAGCGGGATCACGGCACTGGTCGCGCGGTGGGTGGCGGACGGTCTGGTGATCCGCATCGACGGGAAGATCCTCGCGCTCGCCGTCCACGCGCACCGCATGGCGTCCCGTCGCGTACCAGCGTCGTCCGGCGCCGGGGCCGCGTCCGAGACCGGTCTCGCCACCCAGACGGCGATGGTGATGTGAGTTCCCAACCCCAGGAGCCCCACCAGGAGCCCCACCAGGAGCCCCACCAGGAGGAAGCATGGCCTACGACCAGAACGACACCGAGCGGGCGATTCTCGAAGTCATCCGAGCCATGCGCGAGGATCCCGAGAAGTACAAGTCCGTCATCCGCGAGCTTGAGGCGATGAAGACGGACGAGGAACGGGTGAGCCGCCTGTTCACCTTCGCGACCGGTGAGCGCGACCTCGCCGCGCTCCTGCCCGCACGCGCGGGGGCCGACGACGAGGCGGCCACCCCCACGATCACCACGGTCACCGTCACCACGGTTCTGGTGGAGTGCTGAGCGCCGGCACCGCCCTCACGCCCGGAGCCCGAGCGGCAGCGGCAGCGGAAGCGGAAGCGGCGGTCGTCCCGGCGCTGCCCCACCCCCGGGAGCTCGACGCCCGCATCCCCTTCACCGAGTCCACCTACTGGTACGCGTGCGGAGCGCTCTCCCCCGGCATCGGCCAGGGGTGGAAGCTCTACGTGTCGATGACCCCGGGCAACGCCCGCGAGGTGTTGTGCCGCCTGGCTCCGCTGTTGCTGGGGGCCGGGCTGCACTTCAAGTACGTCAAGGACGTCGCGACCCTCCAGCAGCTGAACGCCGGGGCGTACGGGTACTCGCAGATCGGCAAATGCCTGGTCGTCTATCTGCCGCATCCCGACGCCGTCTTCCTGGAAACGTTGAAGGACGCGCTCGGACCGTACCGCGACCAGTGCCCCGCGGTGCCCTGCGCCCGGCCGTTCGGCGGCCGGCTCCCCCTCTACTACCGCTTCGGCTGCTACCTCGGCCGCACCCTCGTGTTGGGCCGTCACGAGGTCGAGGACAACCGGAGCAGCCTCGTCCACGCCGTCCCCGAGGGTGTGACGGACCTCCTCGCCGCGTTCACGGACCCGGAGCCGGAGGACGCCGAGGTGCGGCGCTTCCTGCGCCGTTACCCCGTTTTCCGCGCCCTGGCCCAGCAGGGGAAGTGCGGCGTCTTCCATGCCATGGACACGACCGGCGAGACCCTCCGGGAGGTCGTGCTGAAAGCCGGCTACCATCGCGGGCAGCTGCAGCCGGACGGAACCGACGGCTGCGACCTCCTGCGCCGGGAACTCGCCTGCTACCGGATCCTCGCCGAACGCCATCTGGACCGCATGGCCCCTGCCCTGCTGGACGTGTTGGACGTCCCCCGCAAGGTCGTGCTCGTCCTGGAGTACGTCGACGGCACCAGCCTCCTGCACCACAAGCTCACCGGGCGGCTCCGCGTCAGGCACCTCGATCGTGCGTGGACGTTGCTCGACCGGTTCCACGCGGCCGGCGTCTACCTCGGCGACGCGAAACTCGCGAACTTCCTGGTCGACGCGGACGACGACGTGCGCGCGGTGGACTTCGAGGCCGCGGGCGTGATCGGTGACGACGCGCCGCCGATCCGCACCTTCTTCGTCACCCCCGAGCCGGACGACCCCCGGCGCTCGGACCTGGCGCACTTCCTCGTCTCCGTCCTCCACCCCTACGACCGGCCCGGGAACGGGTGGGCCGACCGGCACGTCGACCTGCGCGCCTGTCTCGAACGGGACCCGGGCGACGACGCGGAGGCCTGGGCCCTCGCGCGCCTGAGCGCTCTCCTCGACGCGGCGCCGCGATCGCCCGACGACGCGAGCACTGACATCCGTAGACCACCAGCGAGGTAGGAATGGCGAACTCTGACCAGGAACGTGAGCAGGAGCTGGCGGAACTGCTGAAGGAAGTACGGGCCCTGCGCAAGACGATCGACGAGCTCAAGGCCGGGCCGGAACCGCGACGCGGGCTGTCGCCCGACTACGACGTGCTGGTGCGGTCCCAGCCGGAGCTGCGGCATGACTACGAGGTTCTGGTGCGGACCGTGCCCCCCTTCCAGCCGCCGTCCTACGACGTGCTGGTCCGGCCCGCCGTCGAGGAGTCCGAGAGGTCCGAGGAGTCCAAGGCGTCCGAGGCGTCCAGGCCGGCCAAGGAGCCCAAGGAATCCGAAGAGCCGCCCGGTGGCGGGCAGTAGGCGGGAACGATCGCCCCCATGCCCACCGTGGGTTACTTCCCCTACACCGACACCACGTGCAGCGTGGAGGCCCGGTGGCTGAGCGAGCACGTACCGGTGACCGTGCGCCTGGCGACCGACGCGCCCTCGCTCAACGGCGGACCTCCCGCCCTCCCGACGTTCGAGCGTCTCGTCGGTGCCCTCGCCGACTTCGTCGCGCTGCCGGCCGTCGTCGCCGAGGGACCCGGCGGGTTCCTGTGGGCCGCGCTCCTGCGGGCCCACGGGTTCGCGGGAACCGCGACCGTACTGCCGTACCTCAACCCCCGGTGCTGGTACGACATCGGCGCCATCGCCCTCTACCGGCGTTTCGCCGCTCCGCAGGACCGGGTCTTCCTCGGGTCGACGCCTTCGGCCGGCCTCTACGCGGCGCGAGGCCTCCAGGTGACGGTCGGGGAACCGTACGGCATCGACGACGGCCTCTTCGGGCTGCGGCCCGGGGCCGCGAGGACCCGTGAGGAGCTGTCGATCCCCCCGGGCAGGATGCTCCTGTTCGCGGGGCGGTCCCAGCCCGACAAGGACCTCTACCGGCTCCTACGGGTCGGGTTGAAGGCCCGCGTGCTCTTCCCCGACCTCCAGGTCGTGATCGCGAGCCATCTCGTCGACCACGACTACCTCGCGGCCGCCCGCCGGGAACTCGGCAGGGATTGCGGCGTGCACCTGGTCCTCGACCCCACACCCGAGCAGCTCGCCGATCTCTACAACGTCGCCGACGTGTTCGTCACCGCTTCCACCAGCCACTTCGAGACGTTCGGCCGGGCGCCGGCAGAGGCGCTGGCCTGTGGCACCCCCGCCATCGCGCCTCGCTACGACGGCTTCGCCGAGGTCCTGGCCCAGGTGGGCGGGACGCTCGTCGATGTCGAGGCGGATCCGGAGACCGGCAGGCCCCACGTCGAGGAGGAGCTCCTGTTGCGGGCGGTCTACGACGTCCTGAGCGCCCCCCGACCGCCCCGGCGCGAGGAGGTGTCGGCCACGGCCAGGCGCCGCTTCGGCCGCTCCGCCACCATCGGCCTGCTCTCGCACCTCGCGGGCGACGTCCCACGGGCTGCGATGTTCGGGCGGCCACCGGTCGCTCCGGCCGGCGTCGCACTGCCCGCCGCGTGGCATGCCCCGCTCGCGGAGATCGCCAACCGGGACGCTGCGGACGCCCTGAGGTGGTTCTGGGACGCCTGCGACCACGCACGCTTCGGCGCGTACGACGACGAGTTCGCAGCCGGAGTGCGCCGGGCACTGTGCGTGCCCCCACAACGCGACGACGAAGGGCGAGAGCCGTGCCGTTGAGCATCTGGAAGGGCATGGAGGACTGCCTGCAGACGATCGTCGAACGCCGGCCGTCGGCGGTCCTCGACGCCGGGATCGGCTTCGGACTCTGGGGCGGCCTGCTGCGCCAGTACCTCGACGTGTGGTCCGGCCGCGTCCAGCCCTCGGAGTGGGCCGTCCGCATCGACGGCATCGAGATCGACGAGAAGCGGGTGCAGCCGCACGCCCGACACCTCTATACGGAGATCCTCGTCGGCGACATCCGCCGGCTGGTGCCCCGGCGTGCCGCCGAGCATTCCTACGACGTCATCCTCTTCGGCGACGTCATCGAGCACCTGCCCAAGGACGACGGCCGGGCGCTGCTCGACGCGGCGGCGGGCCTGTGCGGGGTCGTCGTGGTCCGCATCCCGCTCGGCGACGGCTGGCGTCGGGAGGGCCGCGAAGAGCCGGACCACCACCGCTCGCAGTGGTACGCGTCCGACTTCTCGGGCTATCCGTGCACCGTCCGCGAGTACGACTACTTCGGCAACCCCTACGGCCTCGTCGTGATCGAGGCGCCCCGGAACTCCCCGGCGGGCGGCAGGGCGCTCGCGGACGCGGACCGGCGCCTCGAGCGCGTTGAGCGACGTCTCGAAAGGCTGGTGCGGGGATGATGCTCAGTCCTCACGTCACTCTGATCATCAAGGTGACGAACGCCTGTGACATGCAGTGCCGCTACTGCTTCATCGAGCCGTCCGTCTTCCACAAGAAGATGACGGACGAGACCGCCCGCCGGGTGGTGCGCGCCTTCCTCGACTCGGACTTCTTCGAGTCGGTCCACTTCGTGTGGCACGGCGGAGAGCCGCTGCTGCGCGGCCGCGGCTTCTTCGAGCGTGTCTTCGCCGAGCAGCGGGCCGGCACCACCGAAGTCGCGTACACCAACTCCACGCAGACCAACGGCACCCACCTCGACGACGACATGCTGGAGTTCCTGCTGGCCAACGACGTGAGCATCGGCCTGAGCCTCGACGGCCCGCCCGAGCTCAACGACGCGTCCCGGAAGCTGCGGCGGATGCTTCCCGTACTCAACGAGGGCAGCCGCCGCGGCTCCGGCGCGGGCGGGCACGCGACGACCGTGGACGCCGCGAGGCGCCTGCAGGAACGGGGACGGGCGGCCGGCGCGATCGTGACGGTGAACCGCAACAACGTCGGGGAACCGGAGGCCGTCTACGAGGAGTTCACCAGTCGGCGCATCCACATGAAGATCAACCCCCTGACGCGTTCCGGGCTGGCCGACACCGCCCTGGGGGCCGACCTGGGCATCAGCGCCGAAGAGTACGGGCACTTCCTGGTGCGGATGTTCGACGCCTGGTTCGACGACCCGGATCCGAAGATCTCCATCGAGCCGTTCGGCCAGCACATCGCCCGCATCCTCGGTGACGCGGTGGCCCAGAGCTGCTTCTACACCCTGAGCTGCCATCGCTTCTTCCTCGGCATCTCACCCGACGGCGACCTCTTCCCCTGCGGCATGTTCCAGGGCGAGCCGTCGTTCCGCTACGGCAACATCCACGAGATGGAGCCGGAGCACGTCGCGCGGACGGTGCTGTTCAACGGGATCGAGGCGCGCGAGAGCAAGGTGCTGGCCACCTGCTCGAAGTGCGCCTTCTTCGACCTGTGCTACAGCGGCTGCATGTTCCATTCGCTCAAGGACGCGAAGATCCTGGAGACGAAGGACTACTACTGCGCCGGCTACAAGATCTACTTCGAGCACGCCCTACGCCGCATCCACGACAACCTCCCCCGCGCCCTGCGCACATCGCGACGGGCGTAGGCCCCGGCGGGATGCGCAGGCCCCGTTCCGGCAGACGGTCACAGCGTGAACCGTAGGTGTGCGTCTTCGTTCTCAGCGTTGCGCGATGGTCACGTCCCGGAGCCGCCGGCTGTCGGGTCGCCGCACTGCAGGACCTTCCAGGCGCCAGTGGTGAGGCGGTGGCAGGTGGTCCGGTCGGAGAATTCAGTGGCGGACGGAGTCGACGCGCACCACGATGCACCCATGGACTCAGACGAGCGCAACAACGAAGCAGTGGTGACTCGGTGGACCCCGTCCACCATCTACCCCGACATGTGGGTGGACCCGGACGACGACCCGCGCGAGACCGAAGCCGAGACGGTCGACGAACGCGGCGCGCTGCTGGAGAGTCTGCGCTACTTCCGCCTCACCATCGAGATGAAGTGTGCGGGCTTGAACGCCGAGCAGATGGCCCAGCGCTCCGTACCGCCGTCCACGATGTCCCTGCTCGGGCTGGTGCGGCACATGGCCGAGGACGAACGGCACTTCCGCCGGATGGCCGGCGAGGACTCGCCCAGGATCTACCGGACCGCCGAAGACCGCGACGGTGACTGGAACGGCGCGATCGCCGACCCGGCGGTCGTGGAGGACGCCTGGCACCATTGGCGGACCGAGAGGGAAGTGACCGACCGTTTCATCGCCGGCTTCGCCGACCTCGGCACGCGGACCGGGGAGGCGCCGCTTCGGGAGATCCTGGTGGCGCAGATCGCCGAGTACGCACGGCACTGCGGCCACGCCGACCTGCTGCGCGAGCGGATCGACGGCCGAGTGGGTCAGTGATCACACCCCGGCGCAGGGATCCCTTCCCCGGGTGCCCCTGTGCCGGCGAGGCGGTAGTACGGCCGGTCCGTGGTGATCACATCGGGCGAGCCGCGCAGGCTCGGCGCCCCGGACGCCGAGGCGCGGGTGCGCTTCGAGGCGGAGCAGCGGAAGACCGGGGGCGGCCCGGGGCGCAGGTTGCTCGTGGTCGACGGACGACCTGCAGTCGCTGACGGACTACCAGCCCAAGCACACTTGCGGACGCTGCAAGTTGGCACAGATGTACTTCGGCGTGGAACTCGACCGCCGCCTGCGGGCGGCCGGCAGCACGGTGACGAGCGTGGTGGTCCATCCCGGCGGCGCGCTGGACTCCCTCACCCCGTCACGGCCACCGATCCATGTACGAACCACTGGCGCCCGACTGAGCGCGGCACCCGCGGCCCTCCTCGTCCAGGGCAAGCACGCCGACATGGCCCGCGGTCCGGGCGGTGCTCGACCCGGCCGTGCGTGGGGGTGGGGACCGCGCGTTTTCGGCCCGCGCGGCGAGCCCCGACGCGCACCGGTGTGGAACCACCTCGCCTACCCCTCCGTCGCGACGCCGTTGTGGGACGCAAGCCGTGACCACGGACGTCCGTCGGGGGTCCATCTGGAGGACGGGCAGCGGCGAGGACAGACTGCGTCGCTGCAACCCATGTCGGGGACCGCTCCTCATAGTTGTCGCCGACCCCGGCCGGTTCCACCACCGCGGGGCAACGTAGCCTTCGGATGATGATCGAGTACTACAAGGCGAACCGCGCCTCCCACGCCTTCGCCTACGTCGACCGCAACGACCGCCCCGCGCTCATCGGCGTTCCCGAAGCGACCCCATGAGCGACCGTCCCCGCGAAGAGCTCCCACCGGCACCCGAAGCTCCGCCTCCGGCCGATGAGGCCCCGGAGCCGGCCGCGCCGGTCGACGATGCTCCTAAGCCACCCGGCGACACCACACCCCCGGCCGACGAGGCCCCGGAGCCGCCGACTGAGGCTTCGGGTCCGGCTGATGAGGCCCCGGAGCCCACGGCACCGACGGAGGTCCCCGAGCCGGCCGCGCCCGAGGCCACGACGGAGGCTGCTCCCGAGCCGGCTGAGGGTACGAAGCCGCCTACAGACGCCTCGTCTGATGAGGCCCCGGAACCGACCGCACCGACGGACGCCCCCGAGCCGCTCACACCTGAGCCTGCTCCAGAGCAGGCCGAGGCTACGGAACCGCCTACGGACGCCCCGCCCTCTGCCGACGAAGCCCCGGAACCCACAGCACCCACGGACGCCCCCGAGCCGGCCGAAACCCCAAAGCCCCCAGGAGACGCCCCGCGCTCCGCCGACGAAGCCCCGGAACCGACCGCGCCGATCGACGCTCCCGAGCCGACGGCAGCAGAGGCTCAGGACCCCGCCGCCCCCACCGAGAACGAGGCCGACGCCGCCGAGGGCCCCGGTGGAGCCGAACAGTACGACAACAGCGCGCTACGCGACGGCCCCAGCTATCACGAGGAAATCGACGACCAGCTGGCGGCACGCGGCCTGGACCGTTCCGAGCATGACAAGCTCCGGCTCACCCGTACCAACGACCTGACCGAGCCGCAGGCTCGCGAGGTCGTCGGGGTCCGTGACGGCATCAAGCTCGACGACGGCCGTATGGTGACCAAGGTGCTCAAGCCCGAGGTCGCGCAGGCCTACCTGGACAACGACACGACGCTCGGCGGGCGCGACTTCGACCCCGGCGAGTTCCGCGGCTCCATCGCGCGCGGCTCCGACACCGCCGACCTGCGCAGCATGGACGAGCTGCGCGACGGGCTCGCCCTTGACGACGGCGGGGCCGGGTGGACGCCCGTCCCGCCGGGCGCGTCCGAGGCGTACCAGCTGCGCTTCCCGTCACCGCACGGCATGCGGGCCGATGCGACCCTCGGCGCGGTCGGCGACCAGGGGCTGGCCGACCACGTCGCCGGCATGGCCGGCCAGAGCCCCGGACGGGCCTGGGACGACCCGTTCCTCGGCACCGGCTACACCGGCGGGGGCGTCCCGGAGTGGGAGGCCAAGCCCACCGCCTTCCCGGACCATGCCGAGATCTGGCGTATGCACGCCGATGGCACCGAAGAGGCCGTCGGCTTCTTCGACAAGAACGAAGGGCTATGGAATTACTATGACTGACCCCGCGGGCCACCCCTTCCCGGTCACCGGCGAGGTCGCCGCCTACCTCGGCGACCCCTACCAGGCCCGTGCCGCCGCGGGCCTGTGGCCGTACGTCGAACTGCTGCCCGAGCCCGGCCGCCCCGCACCCGCGGGCCTCTCCCCGCGCGAGGCCCCCGACGGGACGGTGGGATACCCGGTCGCGCCGGAGCACCTCGAAGCCTGGTACACCGTACGGTGGACGTTCCGCTGGCACGACGAGCCGTTCGAGTGCACCGCCGCCGCGCCCACCACGCTCTCGGGCAACTACCTCGGCTCTGACGAAGACTTCGCCAAGCGGCACCTCAAGCGCCGGGTCATCGGCTACCGCGGCGTCTTCCCACGCCACGAGGTCACCGAGCTGAGCGAGCACCGCGAGGACCTGCTCCGGCCACTGCACGACCTGGTGCGACGTTTGACCGAGGTCGACCACTTCCGCCCCAAGGCCTACGCGGTCCACCACGGCCGTACGTATCCGGCGACCGCCGAGACCGACGCCTCGGGCCTCGTCGCACTGACCACCGGCCAGGACCGACCCGAGGATCTCGTCGCCGATCCGAGGGACACGAGCGGCGGGCACTTCCTGGCCGCCCCGGGGCAGCTGGACGCCTGGTACCGGATCCACTGGACCTTCCGCTGGCAGGACGGCCCCTTCGACGCGGTCGGAACGGTGGACGGCAGGATCAAGGGCGTCTATACGGGCGGCAGCTGGGGCTTCGCGGACACCTGGCAACTGACCCGGGAGACGGATCCCGACGGGGTGCACACCCGCCACACGGTCGTGGTGGACCTCGACGCCGTCACCGACCTCGAACGGCATCGCACCGACCTGCCGACCGACCGGTAGCGGGTACGGACGGACGACCCTCACGGCCGTCGTGTGGCGGTCCCGGCGCCCCTGCCCCGAGCGGCTCGCCGACGCACTGGGCGAGGTCATGGTCGACGTACTGCGCAGCCGAGGCCACCTCTGGATCGCCGGCCGGCTCGACGCCGTCGTCACCTGCGCTCGGCCGGCGGCCCCCTGGTCGGCACGACACGGACCGCCGGGGACACCGGCGGTGTGAACGCCCCGCACCGCGCCGGCCCCACCCCGCCCCTGCCGCCAGGCACCCCCGTCTGCGTCCTGGAGCTCACCGATGAGGGCCCGGGGCTGTCCCTCGAGGACGCCCGCAGGACAGGGTGGCGGAGACAGGCTGCGATGGCCATACCGGTCTGTGGCCTGCGGTCGCGAGCAGCAGCGCCGGTCGGCTCAGGTTGCTCAGCTCGTCCGGTGCAGGCGCTGCCCCCCGGGGTGGGAAGGACGGAGTTCGTGTCGTGGGCACGACTCTCCACGGTGTCCGTCGCGTGCAGTGGCACGAGTTGTGGCATGCGTACGCGTCGGCGGAGGAGTTTCCGGGTCGACCGTGCAGGGTGCATGGGGTCACGCGCAGACGAGCGCTTCAGCGTTGAGCGACCTCGGGGCCCCGCGGCAATCCGTTCGCGTGGCCTCTCCTGTGCCACGTACGGTCGGCGCATGATCAGGACCACGCCGGCCAGACCGGTGTCCGTGGAGGCTGTCTTCCCGGAGCTGGCCTCCTACCGCGGCCTGACGACCCGGCTGCACCCCAGGCCCGGGCGGCCCGGCATGCACGACAGCCATGTCGGCGGGCCGATGCTGTGGCCGGAGGACGAGTCGTGGCCGGTCTGCCGCGAGCCGCACCGGCCCGAGACCGAGGGCTATGCGCCGGACGAGATCCGCAGCGCCCGTGCCTCGGGCGCGTGGCCGCGGAGCCGGCCCTGGAGCGGCGCCGGTGCCCCCGGGGAGGACGGACCCGTGCCGTTCACGGGGCTCGCCCAGTTCTTCCGCCGGGACGTCCCCGGCCTGGCAGCGGGGCCCGACGGCGCGGACCTGGTGCAGCTCTTGCGCTGCCCGTTCACCCACGGCCCGCACTACGAGCGCCGTTACCTGCTGCGGTGGCGGCAGGCCGCAGAGGCCGAGCGCGCGGACCGGTTCCTCACCGCCGCGCCCGAAGTACCCGTGCTGCGATGGGACCACGACCTTCCCGAACCGTGCGTCCTGCACCCCGAAGAGGTGGACACCTACCCCTGGGCGGAGGACGACACGCTGCCCGCCCCGCTCATCGCTCTCATCGACGCCTGGGACGACGCCCAGAGCGCGGAGCACGGCCGTGACGCCCTCAGCTATCAGGGGGACCTCTCGATACCGCCCGGCTGGCGGGTCGGGGGCTTTCCCAGCTGGGCGTCGACGGGTCCGATGGACATCACCTGCGCGTCCTGCTCCGCCGCGATGCGGCTGCTGCTGACCGCCGTGGGCGACGAGATGGACGCCGGCTCGCACAGCTGGGCACCGCTGGAAGACCGCGACCCGTCCCTGCGGGGGAAGGAATCCATCCGCTGGAGCGCCTCCGTTGTCACTCCCACCCGGCTCCGCTTCGGCCGGGACCGGGACCTGCACGTCTTCACCTGCCCCGCCGACCCCGCACACCCACCCCAGTGGGTGCTCTCCTGAAGCGCTTCACGGCCACACGGATTCGCCCCGCGAGCCACGCCGCGGGGATCGGCGGTCGGGGGATCACGCCGCCGGGCGGTGTGGGCGGCGGTCGGCGGGGCCTGGATGCGGGACGGAAGCTCCTGCATCGGCACGGGCTGCGCCTCCGGCGCCCGGTGTGCCCGTGTCCACCGGTCGATTGACAGCCGGTCCATCGGTCGGTTGTCCATGGCCGCCCCTCCCGCTCCCTAGCGTTGCAGGTGGAAGATCCGGGAGAGCCGTAAGGCGCCCCCGTACTCATCGAACCAAGGGGTTGCCCCATGAGCCCGTTCCTGACCGCATTGATCGCCAGCGGGGTGATCCTGACCATCATCCTGGCCACCGACCTGGGGACCCGCAAAGTCACCAACATGCGGCTGGTGCGCTCGATCATCGCCATCGCGATCGTGATCGCGCTCTTCGTCCACACGCTCCCGCTCGGCGGAAGCGATCCCTGGCTCCAGCTGGCCGGTATCGGCGCGGGCGTCGTCTGTGGCCTGATCGCCGCAGTCCTGCTGCCTGCCCACCGGGGTTCCGACGGGGACATCTACACCAAGGGCGGCGTCGCCTATGCGGTCGTCTGGAGCCTGATGTCCGCCTCCCGCGTGGTGTTCGCCTACGGTTCCGAGCACTGGTTCGCGCAGGACGTCATCGTGTTCAGCATCGAGAACGAGTTGAGTGGGCAGGACGTCTACTCGAACGCCTTCGTGTTCATGGCCCTGGCCATGGTCCTCACACGCACCGCTGTTCTGCTGGGCAAGCGCCGCCGGTTGCGCGGCACCCCCGCTTCGACGGCTGACAACCTCGTGGACGCCTGACCGCCTGCGGCTTCTCGGGGGCTTGGCGGGCTTGCTCGTGGCAAGTGATCGTTCGTAGATTCGATCCGGGCCCGGTCACCGCCGTTCCGGGAGGCGCCGCGCGCCCACGCGTCGGGGTCACCGGTCGAGCGCGGTGGGGCCTGCCCGCCTTCACTCAGGAGGTTCCGTGTACTTCAGCATGAAGACCCGTCAGCCGATGACCTCCGAAGAGGAGGCCGTGCACGAGGCGGCGTCCCTCGCGTTCCGCCAGGCGTGTGACGAACGGCAGGCCCTTCCCCCCGGACCGCCCATCGATCCCCACAGCGGGGCCGGCAACATACATCAGCACCGGGCCGACACGATTCCGCAGTACGTGGCCGCGGACCGCAAGGTCCACCGGGCGTCCTGGGCCTCGGAGGCGACCGACCTGTCGCACTTCCACCTCCGCATCGGGGCGATGTCGTACCACGTGACAGCGATGCGCCGGCTGAACATGCTCATGACCGACCATGAGCGGCCCCCTCATCCCGAGCAGCCGCACCACCTGTGGTGGGGTCCGGAGCACGACGCCTTGAAGGCGGAGGATCCCGAAGCCCTCGCCGCAGCCCAAGCCGCCTACAAGGAAGACGTCGAGGTGTACCGCGGCCGGCGTCCGGCGGACGTCCGCGGGATCGCCGAGCACAAACTGGCCTTCGGTGGCGAGTACTTCGTCACCCCCGAGGAGATCACCGCGGCCCTGGCCGCGTACCGCCTCCACTCCGACGACCACGTGACGGCCGTCCTCGCCTCCGTGGGAAAAATCGAGGACGGAGGCGAGGAGGAGGATCTTCAGATCCATCCGGTGGGCATCGGGATCGGCGACTGGATCAAGTGGATCGCCTTCCTGGAGCGCGCCGAACGGCGTGGCGGTTTCAGTGTGGACGGAACCGACCTCTGAGTCGCCCCGGCGCCCGCAGGAGGTCCCCGGCGTGAGGCACACCGGAACCGGTCGGCGGCGGATGGTTTTCGGTCAACTGCCGTAAAAGTCAGATTAGTTGAGGTGACCTACGGCACAATGACCGTCCGGTGACGACGCATGGGGGCTGCGTGACGTCTGCGAGGGGGGAACACGGCGGTGACCGCAGGGTGTTCGCCGGCGTGCTCGGATTCTGCGCGCTCGCAGCGGTGGCCCTCACGTCGCTGGGACCGCCCCGGGACACCACGCTCCTGCGGATCGACGCCGACGCCGCGTGGCTGGTCAGCGACGCGCCCGGACTGCTCACCGCCGTGGACGGGGTCACCGCCCGGCCCGTCGCGCAGATCCGGATACCGGACGTGTCGGGCGGCCGGTTGGAACTCGTACGCGGCGGCGCGGTCCCCGTCCTCGTGGCGCGGCGGCCCAAGGAGGTCGACGGGCACCCGGACGCGAGCGTGGTGGACGAGCGGCGGCTCGCCCTTGCGTCGACGGAGCGACTGGGCTCCCCCACGTCCACCGTCCTCGTCTCGGGAGCGGCGGCCTACTCCGTCGACCACGCGCGGGGCGTCCTGAGCCCGTTGAAGGACGCCGGGCCCGAGGCGACGCGTGACGGCGTGCTACGGGCGGGGGGGCCGGTCGCCCAGGCGGTGCCGGACGGGGGCGGCGGGGCGTGGCTGCACCTGCCGGGCGGACGCGAGGTCGTGCACCTGGACGCCAGGGGCCGTACCGTGCGGCGGATCGGCGTGCCGGGCTCCGCCGAGGACGTCACGTTGGTCGTGCGGGAGGGTCGGGCCGTCGCCGTCAACCGCGCGGCACCGTCCTTCGTCGTGCTGTCCGACACGGGGACGGCACCCGAGGTGCCCATCGCCGTCGAGGCCGGCGGTGAGGGTGTGGCGGAGGCCGGTCTCGGTGAGGACGGCCGGTTGCACCTGGTCCTCACCCCGACGAACACCCTACTGACCCTGGACCCGGAGACGGGGCGGGCGTTGCACCGCGTGCGGCTCCTCGACGGCGCGGCCCGTCGGTGGGGTCGCCCGGTCGAGCAGGGCGGCCGCGTCTGGGTGCCCGACCGGGACGGTGCGCAGGTGCTGGCCCACGACCCCGTCTCGGGACGCACCACGGTAGAGGCCCGCCTCTCCCACTCCCCCGCCCCGGACCTCACGGTCTTCGCCCAGGGTGAGCGGGTGTGGGCCGACGATCCGGGCGGGCCGCAGGCCGTGGTCTCGTACGCGGGCACCACCCGGGTCTTCCGCAAGTATCCGGAGGGGGAGACGGACCGGAGCACGCCGGCGCCGTCGGCCGCGCCCGTCCCCACGCCCGTACCGGCCCCCAGCCCCACCCCCAGTCCGGCGCCCAGTCCGACGCCCACCCTGAAGCCCACGCCCACCGCGTCCGGCGACGACACCCTGCGTCCGAGCCTGCTCACCACGCTGGAGACCCCCGCCCGGTTGGCGAGGTTCGCACCCGACGGCAACACACTCGCCTTGTCCGACGGGCGCCAGGTCAGCCTGTGGAGGCGGCAGGGCGACACGTTCCGCATGTCCGGCCGCTTCCAGCCGTCGGGTGCGGACGAGACGTACGGCATGGACTTCACGAGGGACTTCAGGTCCTCGTACGTGTTCACCTCGCGCGGTATCGGACGCTACGACCTCACGGATCCCACGGCGCCCCGGCAGGTCTGGGCGTCCTTCCTCGGCAGCGGGTCCGACTCGTTCGCCTCCAGCTCCCTGGACTCGACGCAGACCATGTGGGCCGTCGCCACCCACCGGGACGGCCCCGGCCTCGGGAGGTCCGAGTTGCTGCTGTTGGACGTGAGGGATCCCCGCACCGCGCCGTTCGTCATCGAGTACGGACAGGAGATCGGTGGCGAGGACCTCGTCCTCAACAGGGTGACCTTCAGTCCGACGGCGCCCCTGCTGGTCGTCCCCGCCATGTTGAACGGTCCGGGGTACTCGCTGCGGTTCGTGGACCTTCGCGAGCGCCGTGACGCGCGCGTCGTGAACATCCCCACCACGAGCGCCGTGCCCCCGCGGTTCTCCGCGGACGGCACACAGGTCTTGGCCGCGGGTACGCGTACGCCCTTGGCCCTGTGGGACGTACGGGACCCGGCCCGACCCCGGGAGCGGGCGCTGCCCGAGGCCGGTTCCGCCTCGGACACCGCCCTGTCCGCCGACGGGCGGACTCTGGCGCTGTCGTCCAACGGCTCGGTCACCCTGTGGCGGCTCGGCGACGACGCCGGTCCGCGCAAGGTGGGCTCCCTGCCGGGCACCGACGTGACACTGCTCGGGTTCGGCCCCGACGGGCGGGTCCTGGCCGTACGCAGAGAGGGGAACGTACAGCTGTGGAAAGTCGGTTGAACGGGCCGGCGCCGGACAGGGACGCCTCCGAGGAGTTGCGGGCGTTCCGCGGCCGCTTCGAGCTCGTCGCGCAGGCCGTGGACCACGTGCTCAGCGGGAAACGAGAAGCCGTCCGGCTGGCGCTGGCATGTCTGCTGGCCGAGGGCCACCTGCTGATCGAGGACGTCCCCGGCGTGGGCAAGACCTCGCTCGCCCGTGCCCTCGCCACGGCGTTCGGCGTGTCCAGCAACAGGATCCAGTTCACGCCGGACCTGATGCCGTCCGATGTCACGGGCGTCGAGGTGCACCAGGGCGGCGGCACGTTCGTGTTCCGTCCCGGACCGGTCTTCGCCCACGTCGTGGTCTGCGACGAGATCAACCGGGCCTCGCCGAAGGCGCAGGCGGCGCTGCTGGAGGTGATGCAGGAACAGCAGGTCTCGGTGGCCGGGCAGCCCCGCCCGGTACCGCGCCCCTTCATGGTGGTGGCCACGCAGAACCCGATCGACTTCGAGGGCACCTACCCGCTGCCGGAGGCCCAACTGGACCGCTTCATGATGCGGCTGCGCATCGGCCGACCCGATCTGGAAGCGGAAAGCGAGATCCTCGCCCGCGACGATCGGCCGGGGCAGGCGCCGGCGCGCCTGGAGCCCGTCTTCGACGACCGGGTGTTGACCTCCATGGTCGAGACCGCGCGCCGGGTGAGGGTGGACCCCGCCCTGCACCGGTACGTCGCGCTCCTGTTGCGCGAGACCCGCTCGGACGCCCACGCCCCGGACGTCCGGCTCGGTGTCAGCACCCGCGGCGGGCTCGCCCTGCTGCGGGCCGCGCGGGTCCACGCTCTCGCCCAGGGCCGGCAGGGGGTGGCCCCGGACGACGTGAAGGCTCTCGCCGGGCCCGTGCTGGCCCACCGGTTCGTGTTGACCGATCGCGCCCTCCTCGACGGGCTCACCGGCGAGGACGTCCTGCGCCGCGTCCTGGCCACCGTGGCGGTACCCAGGTGATCACGGCTCGTGGCGCGGGGGTCCTCGGCGTCTGCCTCCTCCTCTCGGCCTGCTCCGGGTTCCTGGGGACGGCGGTCCTGGCGGCCCCGGCGGTCGGTGGCCTGGTCACGCTCGGCGCCGCCGCCCTCCTGGTACGCGCCGCCGCCACGACGGGGGGCCCGGCCCGACTGGACAGGGCGACGGTGACCCGCGGGGAGCCGGCCACGCTGACGGCCGACCGGCCCGCGGTCCCCGCCTGGATCCCGCTGACCTGCGAACTGCTCCTGGCACGGGAGGCGTCGGCGGCACAGGGTCCGCAGCGGTCGGCCGGGGACCCGTCCGCCGGGGACCCGTCCGCCGGGGACGGCGAAGCGCTCGTCCTGCGGTTGGCCACCGACCAGCACGGCGTCCTCACGCTCGGGCCCTCGGTGCTGCGCGTCACCGATCCCCTGGAGCTGTTCCGCGCCGAGAGTCGGACCGTCGATGCCCTGACCCTACGGGTGCTTCCCCGTACCCTGCCCGTACCCGGGGCGGGGGCGGGGCGGATCCGCACCGCGCGGTTCGCGGGCCGCGCCCTGCCCCATCGCGACGGCCCGGAGTTCCACGCGCTGCGCGAGTACCGTCCCGGCGACGACGTCCGGCGGATCCACTGGGCGAGCAGCGCGCGCACCGCCACGCTGCTCGTACGGGAGGACACGGCGGTGCGGGAACCCACCCGATACGTGTGGCTCGACACCCGAGCGGTCTGCTACCCGGACCGCGCCTCGTTCGAGGAGGCCGTGGACACGGCGGCCTCCCTCGCCGCGGACTGCGCCCGCCGGGGGCTCGCCCTGCGGCTGTGGACGAGTGAGGGGGCGGTGCTGAACACCTCCCCCGGTCCGTCCGGACGGGCGCGTTCGCTGGAGTTCCTGACGGAGGTGGCGCCCACCGGGTCCTTTCCCGGGCGGGGCCGCCGCGAGCCCCCGCCCGGGGCGGACGCCCGTACGGGGGGCGCGCCTCCTCGGGGCCCGTACCGGGTCGCGGCACGGGGACTGTTGACGGTGGTGACGGGTGGGTCCGCGGCCGGTCACGCCCTGCCGACGCCCACGACGGGCGGGTGCGTCGTCGTCGCGCTGCATCTGGGAACCGACGCTCCCCGCGCCGAGGAGTCCGGCGACGGTCCGATCCGGGGGGCCGCCCCGGTGCGTCACCGTCACGCGCGGGACGCGGAACAGGCTCTGCTGCTGTGGGCCGCCGCCACCAGGGCGCCCGGGAGGCGCGCATGAGCGGGACGTTCAGGCGTGCGGCGGGCCGGGCACTGCCCGCCGGTTCGGCGGCGCTCCTCGCCGGTTCCGCCTTCCACCGGGCGTTCGGGTACGAGGCCCTCGCGCTGCCGCTGGCGGTGGCGGCCCTGGTGCCCGTCGCCCTGGCGGTCGTGGCGGCCGGGGGCAGGAGGCGGCTGCCGGTGGAGGTCGCGCTGTCGCTGTCGGCCGGCCTGTGCCTCCTGGCGGGCTCCGTGACGCTGTACGGTTCCGCGCTCTCGGACGGGGGCTGGTCCGCGCTGCGCGCGATGCCGCGTACGGCGGCCGAAGGATGGGCCGCTTTCCTCGACGTACCGCTTCCGGCGGCGGCCGGCCCCGCGCTCCTGGCGGTGCCGTTCACCGCGACGTGGACGGCCGCGGCCTCCGGGGCGGAACTGGCCGTACGGGCCCGGCGCGTCACCGCCGCGACGATGCCGGCCTTCGCGCTGCTCGTCGTCGCCGTCGCGATGTGCCTGCCCGGACGCGGATCGCTGCTCGGCCAGGTCATCGCGCTCGGCGCCGTGGTCGCCGCGACCCTGCCGCGTCCGGTCGCGGCACCCCGTACGGTGTGGCTCGCCCTGGGGCCGGTGGCGGTCACCGCCGTGGCCGCCGTCGTCCTCTCGACGCTGTGGCCGGGCGGCCGGCCCCTGTACGACCCGCGTGACCACCGTCCGACCGTCGAGGATTCGCAGGCCGTGACCAGTCCGTTGGCCCAGTACACGCAGTGGGAGCAGCAGCCGGACGAGGCCTTGTTCACGGTGGAACGCGGCCCTTCCCAGGCCCCGCCCGTCGGCTCGACCGCCGTACCGGAACGTTGGCGGCTGGCCTCGCTCACCGCCTACGACGGCCGCCGGTGGACCCTCCACGACGTCTTCACGCCGGTCTTCGGCCCCCTGCCCGCCGATCCGGCCCCCGTGCCGCGCCCTGTCGGGCGAGGGGAACAGGGCGAGCGCTCCTCCGCCGTGATCCGGAACCTGACGGGTCGGCTGCTGCCCGTACCCGACGCCCCGGTGGCCCTGCACTCCGACGGGACCCGCCTGCTGTTCAACCGCTTCGAACGCACGGCGCTCGCCGCCTCGGCCCTCGCACCCGACACCCGCTACGGCGTCACGGGGGGCGTCGCCGCCGCCGTCACCCCCGCCGAGGCGGCGGGCCTGTCCCCCGCGTCCGGCTTGCCGCAAGCCCTCGACGTACCGGGTTCCGCACCGCCGTCGCTGCGGGAGCTGGCCGATCGGGTCCGGAGCGCGGCCAACACCCCCTACGGTCGGGCTCAGGCTCTCGCCTCCGAACTGTCCCGCGCGTACCGGCGGGTCGCGAAGGCGCCGCTGAACGAGCCCGTCGCCTCCCTCTCCCGGTTCCTGAGCGACCGCGAGGGCTCGGCCGTGGACTTCGCCGCCGCGTACGCGCTCGCCGCCCGGCTCGAAGGTCTGCCGTGCCGGATCGTGGTCGGATTCCGCGTCCCGGCGGGTACGGGGCCGCACACCGTGCTCGCGGGGGACGCCGCCCTGTGGACCGAGGTGGCCTTCGAGGGCGTCGGCTGGCTGCCCTTCGAGCCCGTCCCCGCGGCGAGTTCCCTCGACGGGAACGACGTGCTCCCGGCGCCGATCCCGAGAGCGTCCGAACCGGTGCCCTCGCCCTCCGCCTCACCCAACCCGACCGGCGCGGCCTCCCCCACCACCGTGCCGCCGCCGGGGGGCGCACGGGGGCTCGGCCCGGCGTCCGACCTCCCCTGGGGCGTCTTGGTGACGGTGGTCCTCACGGCGCTCGTCGCGGGGACGGGAGCCGCCCGCGTCTGGCTGGTCCTCGTACAGCCCGTACTGCGCCGTCGCGCGGGGCGTCGCGCGGGAACGCCCGCGCTGCGGGTACTCGCCGCCTGGCGTGACGCCCGGCAGGCCTTCGACGCGGCGGGCGCCGCCTCGCCCGACCCCTCGCGAACCCTGGTGGAATCGGCCCGGCTGCTGTCGAGGGCCGAGCCGGTGGCCGGCGTACGCGCCTCCGCCCTTTCCCTGGCCCGGCTCGCGACCCGCGCCCGCTTCTGCGAACCGACCGTCGAGGAGACGCGGGCCGATCCCTCGCTCGCCGCGATGGGGCCGCAGGACGCCGAACTCGCCTGGCTGCTGGCGGAGTCGATACGCGAGGAGCTGCGGCCCGGACGCCGGCTGTGGATCGTCGCCTCGGCGGCCCGCGTTCTGCTGCCGACGGCCCTGTCGGCGCGGGTCCTGCCGGCCCGTGCGCTGCCTGCCCGAACCCGAACCGGAACCGGAACCGGAACCGGAACCGGAACCCGAGCCGAGGAGGAACGTGTCGACCACCGTTGACCTCGGACTGGCGGCCCAGGGTTGCCACGTCCTGTTGATCGGCAGCGGGCTCAGTGCCGCCCCGGACATCCTGCCGCCCGTTCCGGCCGTGCACCGGACGTTGACCGACCTGGCCGCCGCCCTGCGCGAACACTGCGGGGTCGCCCCCGAGCGACTGACGGTGCTGGAGGACCCGCCGGACACGGAGACCTTCGCGCGGGCGGTGTCGCAGGCCGCCCGCGCCGCCTCCGACACCCTGCTCCTGTACTACGTGGGCCACGGCCTGGTCGGCGCCCGCAACGAGCTGCGCCTGTGCACCCGAGCGACGACCGGGGACCCCGACACCGTCCCGTACAACACGCTCGCCTTCGGCCAGGTCCTCGACCTGGTACGCAGGAACAAGCTCGCTCGGCTGATCACCGTCCTCGACTGCTGCCACGGGGGCCGCGCCGCCGAGCATCCCTTCGTCGGGCTGCCCCACCACTACCTGCTGGCCGCCGCCGCCCGCGACGCGGTGGCCTTCGCCCCGGACGGCGCCGCGCACACGTTGTTCTCCGGGGCTCTGCTCGCCCTCCTCGACGAGGGTGACGCGGGGGCGTCGGCCCACCTGACCCTGGAGGACGTCCGGCGCCGGCTGGCCGGGCGGGGTCTGCAGCCCCTCGTCCACCAGGACAGCACCACCGGTTGGTTCACCCTGGCCCGCAACACGGCCTTCGTGCCCGGCTCCGGGAGCACGTCCGGCCCGCCGGACACGGGGATCTGCCCCTACCCGGGCCTCGCCCCGTTCGAGGAGTCGAACCAACGCTGGTTCCACGGCCGTGACCGGCTGAGCGCAGACCTCGCCGCGGCTCTCACCGCCCCGGACCGGCCCGGCCTGCCGTTGATCCTGCTCGGCGTCTCCGGCGTCGGCAAGTCCTCGCTCCTGCGCGCCGGGCTCCTGCCCACCCTGCGCCGAGGAGCCCGCTCCCCCGACACACCCCTCGGCTGGGAACCGGTGCTCCTCGCCCCGACGGACCACCCCTTGGACGCGTTGGCGCAGGCCCTGGCCGAACCGGCCCGCATGTCCGCCGGGCCCCTCAGGAGACTGCTCGCGGACGATCCGCCCGCGGTGGCGGGCCTCCTGCGTCGGCCAGGGCTCGGGCGCGTGCTCATCGTGGACCAGTTCGAGGAGACGTTCACGCTCTGCGAGGACGCCCGGGAACGGACCGCCTTCATTCGCGCGCTCACCGAACTCGCCGCCGTCGGCACCACCCCGCGGACCCCCCTGGTCGTCCTGCTCTCCCTCACGGCCCACTCCTTCGCGGCGTGCGCCGAGCGCCCCGAGCTGGTGCGAGCGGTGACGGAGCACCAGTTCGTCGTGCCTCCCCTGTCATCCCGGGAGATCCGGGCCGCCGTGACGGAGCCCGCCCGGCAGGAGAACCTGCGCATCGAACCGGGCCTGCTCGACCTCATCCTGACCGACCTCGGACACGGTCCCGCTTCCGGCGGCCCGGAGCGCACCGACGTCGTCGGCACCAGCCTCGTCCACCTCGCACAGGCGCTGACGGCGACCTGGGAGCGGCGGGTGGACGGAGTGCTGACCGTGCGGGGCTACCACGACTCGGGGGGCATCGCCGGAGCCATCACCCAGTCCGCCGACGCGGTCCTGCGGGACCTCGATCCGGATCAGCGGATCGTGGCCCAACAGTTGCTGCTGCGCACGATCCGGCCGGGTCGCCCCCTGGAGGGCGTACCGCCGATCCGGACCGCCGTGGACCGCGACACGCTCGTACGGGAACTGGGCAGCCGCCACACACAACCCCTCCTGGACCGGCTGCTGCGGGCCGGGCTGCTCACCCAGACCGGGCGGGCCGTCCAACCCGCCCACGAGGCCCTGCTCCGGAACTGGCCGCTCATGCGCCGGTGGCTCGCGGCGGACCCGGAATGGCGGGTGCGCCACGCGCAGTTGACGGACGCCGCGGCGGCGTGGCGGGACGCCGGCGAGAACGACGCGGACCTCTACCGGGGCCACACGCTCAGCCGCGCCCTGGAGTTGACGGCGGACCGGACGGCGCTGGAGGTCGGGGCGGAGGTGCTGCGGTTCCTCGACGCCTCGGTGAGAAACCAACGCTCGGCCACCCGCCGCGCCCGGACCGGTCGCCGTCTCCTGCTGCTCGGCGCCACCACATCCGCCGTCGTGCTGGCCGCCGCGTCCGTCCTGGGCGTGGTGGCCCACCGGGCGCGGGAGCGGGCGACGACCGAGGCCGGGGCGCTACGGTCCCGACAGCTGGCCGCGTCGGCTCTGACGCTGCGTCACGTCGAGCCGCTGCTGGCGGGACGGCTCGCCGTGGGGGCGGAGGGCAGCGCCCGCACCGACGAGTCGTGGGCCGCGCTGATCGCGAACTCCGGCCTGCGCCCGGCCGACTCCGGCGGCGCCGAGAGCGACCTGCCGGCCGCGACCTCGTTCGCCGCCGCGCCCGACCGGCCCGTGATGGCCCTGGCCGGCGGGCACCAGGCGCGGCTGTGGACCGTCGACACCCGAACGCCTCTCGCCTCGCTGCGCGCCCGTCTCCCCATCGTGGACCTGGCCTTCTCCCCGGACGGGCGGTGGATCGTCGCGGTCGGCGGCGGCTCGCTGCTGTTCTGGGACGCGTCGACGCCCGGCCCGGACCCGGTGCGTCGGATGGAGTTGCCCGCCGGCGCCGGGGGCGGGCTGAGCTTCTCGCGTGATTCCGCCACCGTCGCCCTCACCGGCAGGGACTCCACGCATCTGGTCCCGCTCGATGCGACGCGTGCGGCCCGGGTGCGGAGCCTGGCCGGCGAGGTACTGCGCTACGACGCCGGCGGCAGGCTCCTCACCGGCCGGGACGCCCAGGGACGGTTGGTGGTGCGGCGGGTGGCCGAGGACGGCACGGAAGGCGCGCCTCAGGTACTGCCCGGGTCGTCGGGCCCGTACGTGGACGCGGCGAGCGTCTCGGCCGACGGGAACTCCCTGGCGGTCGCCCGTGCGGACGGCACGGCCGAACTGTGGTCACTGTCGGGCGAGCCGCGCCGTACGGGGACGATCGCTTCGGCGGGAGGCGCGACGGGGGCGCCGGCGCTGTCGCCCGACGGGCGTCTGCTGGCCATGGCGGGGGCCGGGGGCGTCCAGGTGTGGGACGTGCGCGAAGCCGTCCCGACGCTGCTGGGCCAGACCTCCGGGCACGGCCCGGCCCGGCTGCTGGGCTTCCTCCCGGACGGCGGCCGGCTCCTGGTGTCTGACGCGGCCTCGACCCGACTGTGGGACGTGCGCGCCCTGCGCCAGCCGGGCGCCGTCGCCGCCGCGCCGGTCGCTTCCGCCGCGGCGGTGGCGTACCGGTCCGACGGGCGGGCCCTGGCCGTGGGCGGTGCGGACGGGGCGGTCTCGGTGCGGACGGTCACGGGTGAGGTGGTGCCCGTACCCGCCGGGCTGGCGGCGGCGGGCGGACGACGGGTTCAGGACCTGGCGTTCGCCCCGGACGGGCGCACGCTGATGGTGGTCCGGGGGCGGGGGGTGGAGCTGTGGAACACCACCGACACGGGCGCGGCGGGACCGGCGGCCCTGCTGCCGGGTGTTCGCGCGGCCGTCGCCGCCGGCGCGGCGCGGTTGTCCGTACGCACCGCCCACGGCACCGTCGAGTGGTGGGACGTCGACTCGCCCACGCGTCCGGTGCTGCTGGCTTCGACGCCGGACGCGAGGGAGTCCGGCGCCCCGGTGACCCTCGTTCCCGACGGGCGTGCGGCGTTCACCGGTTCCTGGTGGGACCTGACCGAGCCGGCTTCACCGCGCGCGCTCGGCTCGGCGGGCGCCGATGCTCCGACGGCGGACGCCGTCCTGGTGTCCGCCGCCGACGGCGCCCTGGCGGTGGGCGGCGACCTCTCCCGGGTCGCGGCGTTCTCCCGGCCGGGCAAGGGCCCGTGGACGGAGCCCGGGATGTGGGGCTTCGCCCCGACGGCACTCGCCCTGGCGCCCGACGGCGCCCTGGCCGCGACCGGCGACGACCGGGGCACCGTCCGGTTGTGGCGGCGCACCGGGAGCGGACAGTGGCGGGCGCTGGCGGAACTGCCCCGGCGGACCGGCCGCGTGACGGCCCTGGCGCTGTCGGCGACGGGAGGACTCGCGGTCGCCGTCGCCGACGGACCGGTGCTGATCTCGGACTTGTCCCGCCGCGCACTCGTCGCGGCCCTGTGCGCCACGCCGGCCCCGTCGGGGGCCGGGGTCGAGGCCCGCTGGCTCGCCTATGGAGGCCGTGGCTCCTTGGACTCCGATTGCGGCGGCGGCCCGCCGTAGCGACCACGGGCGTACAGCCCCCACACCGTAACAACTGCGGTAATTCAGGTAATTGCGATAGAGGAGGAATCACATGAGGATCAGCTTCACCTCGGACGGGCACACCGATGCGGTCGAGGCCGACGACTGGCGCGATCTCGCGGCCAGGCTCGGCGCGGAGCCCAGCCTGGGACGCGTCGAAGAACTGCGCGCCCCGGTCCGACCGGGCACCCTGGGCGGCGACCTGTACGGGCTGATCGCCGAGGTGGGCGCCGCCGGACTGATCGCGCTCGGCGCCGTGGTGCAGTCCTGGATCCGGCTGCGAGCCGGCCGCTTCAAGGTGTCCTGGGAGAAGGACCGCGAGGGTGGGCGCACCGTGATCACCGTCGACGGCACGAACGTCTCCGGAGCCGAGTCGGCGCGCGCACTGCTCGACGAGATCGCCCGCGCCGTCGAGAACGACGAGAACATGCGCCGTCCGCTGCCCCCGGCGCCGGGTCCGGGTCCGGGTCCGGGCGAATCGACCGACCCCCAGGGTCGGCCGGAATCCGGCGCATGACCGGGGTGGCGGTGGTGTCATACGTGGCCGACGGCGTCGGACAACGGTCCCCGATCCCTACGACGTCCGGCTCGACTGCGTGTCTGTCTCTTCGAGCCGATACAGCTCGGGCACGGAGACCTTGATCGGCTCTTGGGTGGTCCGGGCGATCACGACGACCGCGGGCTCACTCGGGTGGGGGTTCTCTTCTCGGTGCGGGACGAACGGGGGGACGAGGAAGAAGTCGCCGGGGTTGGCGGCGAGCCGTACCTCCTGCGTGCCGTCGTGGTAGACGAACACGGGGTGACCGCTGACCACGTAGACACCGGCCTCCGAATCGCCGTGATGGTGGTTGTCCGTCGAGCTCAGCGGCGGGTTCTCCACCAGGCCCATCCAGAGCCTCTTCGAGCCGACCGTGCCTCCGCTGATAGCGGCGTAACCGTCCAGTTCGCCGGATCCGACGCGGTGGACGCGGTTGTTGACCGGCGCGCGGTCACCGGAGTCCGGTGCGGGCCGGGCGCCTTCACGGTGAGTCATCGTGCAGCCTTTCGGTTTCCGTTGCCTTGACCGCGAGAAGCCTGCAACTCCTCTTCCGAAGTGGGCAATTATTGTTGCCGTTCCGGCAAAACCCAGGTGGGCGGTCGAAACGATGCGGGCGCCGCCCGGTAACGTTCACCTCTTCGGGCGCCGTTGGGGCCTGGAGTCCAAAAGGTGAATCCCGATGACGTTTGGCGAACTGCCTGTCGTGTGGAGCTTGCCCCCTGAGGACGCCCGAGCCGGATGGCGGGCCTTGTCGTGGAGCGTCGGACCGCGCAACGAATTCGCGGTGATACTGGTCCAGGAACGGAACCTGCGCCGTTCCCCGCATGTCAAGGGATGGATCGGATGGAGCGTGGCGGCTCCGTGTGACGGCGTGTTGGTCGTGGTCTCTGGAGGGGTCGAACACCGCACCCCCGTGACCGGTATATCCGCGTGGACCAGCCACCTGGCCCTGCTCTCGTCGTCACGGTTTCTGCTGGCGTCAGGCAGTACACGCCGGGACCAGAACGGGATCTGGGAGAGGAATGCGGTGGTGTACTCCCCCGGCGGACACCCGGTCGGTCACCTCTGCATCGGGGACGACATCGACTACATCATCACCGACCGCGACGACGGCATCTGGACCTCGTACGGTGACGAGGGCATCTACGGAGACCACCCGGAGACCATTGCCGGCCTGGCCCGCTGGGACACCGATGGTGCCCACACCTGGAGCCCTCGGGGACGGCTCCCCGTATGGCCCCTCGGCGGAAGCGCGGGCGCCACCGAGGAGGCCGTGACGTGGCTCGCCTGGTACAGCCACAAGGGTGCCTTCCTGTCCCGAGTCGATCCCGCCACCGGCGGCATCACCAGCTACCGCAACCCCCTGAGAGACACCGACGGCATCGCCGTCCGCGGCACCCGGATGCTCCTCACCCGCCGATTCCACAACCGTCCCGTCGTCGAGCTGAGCCGCGCGGAACTCGTCGACGATGCCTGGGTGATCACCGCCCAGGAGAAGCTCCGACTACCGGGGCCGGTAGTCATGCGCTGCGCCCAGGGGCGCGACGGAGTCCTTTGGCTCCGCGCCGGCGACACCTGGTTGCAGATCGAAGCCTGAGCCACCAAGGCCCGACCACCCGGTCTCACGGCTCTCCGCGCCCGGCATGCCGGCTGCGGGCGCGTGCCCGGCCAGTTTGCGGCGAAAGCACTGGTCACAGCCATTCGTTGACAGCTGCGATCAGCACGGTCGTTTCGTAGCGGACGGCGAGTTCATCGCCCCGGCGGCGCGCCGGTGGGCCCGACAGACGGTGGAATCGACGTGCGCGTCCCAAGCGCTCAGGCCCAGGGCGTCGGCCTGGGCCTGGCCGGCTGAGGATCCGGGCCGCACCCGATGCCCTCAATGCTCGCGACGTCCTCGATGCGCTGGTCCGCCTCTGTCCTCCGCCCGCCAATCCACCGCCCGATGTGGACTGGAAGCAAGCCGAACGCGCCCTCGGTACGGCTCTCGAGGTGGCCGCCCGCTGACGCCGTAGGACAACGCTCGCCGACGGCTGGAGGACCGGCCCTCGGCGTCCCGATCAGTCCAGGTCGTCGCCGGCCAGGCGGAGCGCCAGTTCCTGGAGGATCTCGTCGGTATGGGGCACGGCGCCTGTCTCGTCGTACGCCTCCGCAACCGCCTCGAACGCCGTGATGAACCCGCTGACCAGAGCGCTCAGGGGGTCGGACAGCTGAGTCAACAGCGCCACGCCGACCTCCTCGGGGCCGGCCCCGGCCGGAACGATGAACTGCCCGGGAATCACCTCCCCCAGCAGCTCCGAGACGAGGCGCTCGTCGATGTCGGCGCGCCGCGCCGTCAGGGCGGCGATGGCCTTGAGCTTGATCTCGTTCTCGGTCATGTACCGAGGATGCCCCGGCGATGCCGCACAGGCCCCACGCCACCAAGTTCGCCGGCAGTGACCGCGCGTTTTTCACCGAGTGCTCACCTTGCGGCGCCCCGCGGCTACACAGCGCCGGCCGAACCGGACCTTGTCCATCGCGGGCCGACTGCCGTCGAACGAAGCCGCGATCCCCGTTTTTCCGACCTTCGTCCGGGCAGGCGCGATGGGGGACGATGGCGCCGGAATGCAGCGGAGGACGTGCTGGAGCCGACCGGCGAGGTGAGCGGCTTGGGGAACGCCCGGACGGCAAGGAGGAGGCGATCATGCCAACCCTGTTCAGGGACCGAAGCGACGCCGGACGGCAACTCGCCAAAGATCTCGAGGTGCTGTTGGGAGTTCGGCCGCAGCCGGCACCCCTCGTGCTGGCGCTGCCACGGGGTGGGGTGCCGGTGGCCCGGGAGATCGCCCGCGCCTTCGGGTCGCCGTTGGACGTCCTGGTCGCACGCAAGATCGGGATCCCGGGGCAGCCCGAGGTCGGGATCGGCGCGATCGCCGGAGAGGACCCGCCGCTGTTCGACCAGCGCGCGTTGGCGATGCTGGACATCACGGCGGAGGAACTGGCGCCCGATGTAGCCCGTGAGAGGACCGAGCTTCACCGCAGGGAGGCGCTCTACCGGCGCGGTCGCCCGGCCCCGGATCTTGCGGGGCGCACCGTGATCCTGGTGGACGACGGCCTGGCCACCGGCGTGACGGCCCGCGCCGCGCTGCGGCTGATCCGGGCCCGGGGGCCCGACCGGCTGGTGCTGGCCGTCCCGGTGGGCGCTGCCGGCGCCGCCTCGGAGCTGAGCCACGAGGTCGACCACCTGCTCTGCCTGCACCGCCCGCACGACTTCCGTGCCGTCGGGCTCTGGTACGAGGACTTCGACCAGGTCACCGACCAAGAGGTGATCGACTGCCTTGAGCAGCAGCAATCCGTCTCCGGAACCGCATAGCGGTAGGGGTAGGGGGCAGCGGACGTGGCCGAAGAGCCCGGCGGGGCGGACGGAGGAATGACGATGCCGATGCCCGGATCCGACACCATGCCCGGATCCGACACCCTGGCGGAGTACGGGCAGAAGCGCGCCTTCCGCAAGGCCCGCGAGCCCGGCGGGGAGAGCCACACCGCGTCCGGCGGCCACCCCCACATCCGAGCCACCCCACATCCGAGCCGCCGCAGGTGGAGGCGCCGGCGTGACGCTCCTGGACCGGCTGCCGGAGGCCGAGCGGGCACTGCTGAGCAGGGCGGAGGTCAAGGCCCGCGAACAGCCGATGCTCGCCGTGCTGACCGATCGCCGCGCCTTCGACGAGCGCCGGCTGTTCGAGCGCAAGCTGGACGGCGTACGCGCCCTCGCCGTGCGCGACGCCGGCCGGGTGCGACTGCTGTCCCGCACCGGCAGGGGGCTGAACGACACCTACCCGGAGATCGTCGACGCTCTCGCCGCTCAGGGCTGCCGCCACTTCACCGTCGACGGTGAGATCACCGCGATCAGGGCCGGCCGCAGCGACTTCGCCCTGCTCCAGCAGCGCATGCAGCTCACCCGCGCGGAAGACGTCCGGGCCGCCGGCTCCGTCACCGTCCGCTACTACCTGTTCGACCTGCTGAGCCTGGACGGCCAGGACACCACCGCCCTGCCGCTGCGGACCCGCAAGTCCCTGCTGCGTGACGCGTTCGACTTCCGCACACCACTGCGGTTCACCCCCCACCGGGTCGGCAAGGACGGCCGCGACCTGTTGGACGACGCCTGTCGGCGCGGCTGGGAGGGCCTGATCGCCAAGCGGGCCGACGGTCCCTACCTGCGCCGCCGTTCCACCGACTGGCTCAAGCTCAAATGCGGCGCCGGCCAGGAACTGGTGATCGGCGGCTTCACCGAACCGGCCGGCAGCCGGATCGGCTTCGGCGCACTGCTGCTCGGCTACTACGACGGTGAGGGTCTCCGGTACGCGGGCAAGGTCGGCACCGGATACGACACCGCGACCCTGCGCGCTCTCCGCGAGCGGCTGGAGCGGTCGGAGCAGCCGCACTCGCCGTTCGCCGACGAGGTGCCCGCGCGGGCCGTGCACTGGGTCCGCCCCGAACTGGTCGCACAGATCGGCTTCACCGAGTGGACCTCGTACGGGCGGCTGCGCCATCCGCGCTTTCTGGGCCTGCGCGACGACAAACGGCCCACCGACGTGATCCGCGAGTGACGCAAGTGAGGCAGGTGGGTGATGACCACGACCGAGGTCCGGGCGAGCGGGCGGACCGTTGAGATCAAACGGGCCGACAAGAAGCTGTTCCCCGACGACGGCATCACCAAGGCCGACCTCGCCGCGTACTACCGCCGCGTCGGCCGGCGCATCCTGCCGCACCTGCGTGGCCGTCCCCTGATGCTCGAACGCCACCCGGACGGCATCGACGACGGCCGCTTCATGCAGAAGGACACCCCCGACCACTTCCCCGACTGGATCCACCGCAGCGAACTGCCCAAGGAGGACGGCACCGTCACCTACCCCGTCTGCGACGACCTGGCCACCCTGCTCTACCTGGTCGACCAGGCCTGCATCACACCGCACCGTTGGCTGTCCAAGGCCGACCGGCCCGACCACCCCGACCAGTTGATCTTCGACCTCGACCCGCCGGGCGAGGACTTCGAAGCGGTCCGGGAAGCCGCCGCGCTCCTCCACGACCTGCTCGACCGAGTGGGACTGCCCGCAGCGTTGATGACCACCGGCTCCCGCGGCCTGCACGTGCTGGTCCCACTCGACCGCCGCGCCCCGTTCGACGACGTCCGCGCGTTCGCCCACGACCTGGCCGGCCTGCTCGCCGACCGGCACCCGGACCGGCTCACCACCGCGCCGCGCAAGCAGGCCCGCAAGGGCGGGCTCTACCTCGACGTCCAGCGCAACGGCTACGGCCAGACCGCCGTCACCCCGTACGCCGTACGCGCCCTGCCCGGCGCCCCGGTCGCCGCGCCGCTGAGCTGGGACGAACTCGACGACCCCGACCTCACCGCGCGGCGCTGGACCATCGCCACCATCGACGAACGCCTCGACGGCTCCGACCTTGAGTCGACTCTTGTCAACTTTATTGCCGCGCGGTATATAGGTGGTGTTGTCGTGTGCATTTGTGACGATTCGGGAGAGGAGTTGCGGTTGCGCCCGAGGCGCCGCCCTCGCGGCAGCGATCAGGCGCCGGGCGAGAGAACGAGCAGACGAAAGGTTCATCGATCCGAGAGGAGCGGACGATGGCACGCGCAGTGGGCATCGACCTGGGCACGACCAACTCCGTCGTCGCGGTGCTGGAGGGCGGCGAGCCCACGGTCATCACCAACACCGAAGGAAACAGGACGACGCCTTCCGTCGTGGCCTTCGGCAAGGGCGGAGAGGTCCTGGTCGGAGAGATCGCCAAGCGGCAGGCAGTGACGAACGTCGACCGCACCGCGAGGTCGGTCAAGCGCCACATCGGCGAGGCGAACTGGCATTTCCCGGATACCGGCGACATCGACGGCAAGCGGTACACGGCGCAGGAGATCTCCGCGCGCGTCCTGCAGAAGCTGAAGCGCGATGCCGAGGCATATCTCGGTGAGGACGTGACGGACGCGGTGATCACCGTTCCCGCGTACTTCAACGACTCCCAGCGCACCGCGACGAAGGAAGCAGGTGAGATCGCGGGGCTGAACGTGCTGCGGATCATCAACGAGCCGACGTCCGCGGCGCTGGCGTACGGACTGGACAAGGAGAACGACCAGACGATCCTCGTCTTCGACCTGGGCGGCGGCACCTTCGACGTGTCGCTCCTGGAGATCGGTGAGGGGCTGGTGGAGGTCAAGTCCACCAACGGTGACACCCACCTCGGCGGCGACGACTGGGACCAGAAGGTCGTCGATTACCTGGTGAAGCAGTTCCAGAACGCTTACGGCATCGACCTCTCCAAGGACAAGATGGCGCTCCAGCGTCTGCGCGAGGCCGCGGAGAAAGCGAAGATCGAACTCTCGTCCGCGACGGAGACCACGATCAACCTGCCCTACATCTCCGCGTCCGCCGAGGGCCCGCTGCACCTGGACCAGAAGCTCACCCGCTCGCAGTTCGAGCAGCTGACGGCCGACCTGCTGGAGCGCTGCAAGGCGCCCTTCCACAACGCGGTCGAAGACGCCAAGATCAAGGTTTCGGACATCGACCACGTCATCCTGGTCGGCGGCTCGACCCGCATGCCCGCGGTGACGGAGCTGGTCAGGGAACTCACCGGCAAGGATCCGCACAAGGGCGTCAACCCGGACGAGGTCGTCGCCATCGGCGCCACCCTCCAGGCCGGTGTGCTCAAGGGTGAGGTCAAGGACGTCCTGCTCCTCGACGTGACCCCGCTGTCCCTCGGCATCGAGACCAAGGGCGGCATCATGACCAAGCTCATCGAGCGCAACACGACCATCCCGACCAAGCGGTCGGAGATCTTCACGACGGCCGAGGACAACCAGCCGTCCGTGCAGATCCAGGTCTACCAGGGCGAGCGCGAGATCGCGGCGTACAACAAGAAGCTCGGCATGTTCGAGCTGACCGGCCTGCCGCCGGCCCCGCGTGGCGTCCCGCAGATCGAGGTCTCCTTCGACATCGACGCGAACGGCATCATGCACGTCACGGCCAAGGACCTCGGCACGGGCAAGGAGCAGAAGATGACCGTCACCGGCGGCTCCTCCCTGCCCCGCCAGGACATCGACCGCATGATCCGCGAGGCGGAGCAGCACGCCGAGGAGGACCGCCGCCGCAAGGAGGAGGCCGAGACCCGCAACAGCGCCGAACAGCTCGTCTACCAGACCGAGAGGCTGCTGCGCGACAACGAGGCCAAGGTCCCGGCCGAGCTCAAGACCGAGACGGAAACCGCCGTCGCGGACCTGAAGGAGAAGCTCAAGGGCCAGGACACGGCGGCCATCCGCACGGCGACGGAGCGCGCCGGCGCGGCCGCGCAGAAGATCGGAACCGCCCTCTACGACACCCAACGGGCTGCCGGAGGCGATGGCGGGTCGGCATCCGACGCGGGCAACGCGTCCGGCGCGGATGAGGAGGTCGTCGACGCGGAGATCGTCGATGACGAGAGCGCGAAGGGAGACGCGCGATGAGCCCACCGAAGTCTGCCGACGGACCTCGGAAGCAGCCGCCCGCCATCCTGAGCGGGGACAAAACGCTCCAGTTCAGGTCAGCCGGCGACCACCGCGCCGAGCACACCGAGACCGGCGGCGGGGAATACGGGGCGCCCGGCGGGACGCCCGCTCCCGGCGCCCCTGCCACCGGGAGCACCACCGGGAGCACCGCTCTGCGAAGCCGGCTCGCCGAACGGACCGCCGACCTCCAGCGCCTGAAGGCGGAATACGACAACTACCGCAAGCGGGTGCGGCGTGACCGCCTCGCGCTACGGGAAATCGCGGTCGCCAACGTCCTGGGCGGGCTGCTGCCCGTCCTGGACGCCATCGACCAGGCCCGCGAACACGGCGACGTCGACGCCGGCCTGCGAGCGGTCGCGGACGTATTGGAAACCCAGCTCGCCACGCTCGGCCTTCAGGAGGTCGGTGTCCCGGGAGAACCCTTCGACCCCACGCGTCACGAAGCGATCTCCTACCAACGGTCCCGCGACGTCGACCAGCCGACCTGCACCACCGTCCTGCGGCCCGGCTACCGCGTCGGACAACATCTCCTGCGTCCGGCCCAAGTCACGGTGAGCGAACCGCCCGACCCGGCATGACGGCATGACGACGCGGTCTCCGCGCAGAGACCGCCACCGGTCAGGGAGGCAACGGGTCAGCTGATCCCGGCCGCACAGGAACGCTCACGAGGCTGGGCGGGCCCTCCGAGCTGCTCCGGCTGGGTGTGCGCTGTGGAACCCAGCGGGGGCGCGCCGCGCCGTTCGCTCCGGTGACGAGCGGCATCCGTGACCTTCTCCCGGGGCGTGTCGGCTGCACCCGGTGCGGCGGGAATCGCCCTGCGAGCCAGGAGGCGACCCACCCAGTGCCGACCGCACACCGGGCACGGTGAGGCGCCGGCGGGCGTGTACGGCGAGGGCACGGGGATGCCGTCACGTGAGAAGTACTCCCAGGTGCCGCCCTCATCGCTGTACTGCTGGACGTCGTAGTCGATGCTCCAGTTGTGCCAGCACCGGCCGCACGTGAATTCCGCCCGTTCCAATGCCATCTCGGTGATCATATCCCTTCGCCTCCCTTCGGCTGCCGCTCTTCCTACACTTATCGATATACCCGTCCCGGGTCGCCTTGACAACGTTCGCCGGCAGGTTTTAAGACGATGGAAGGAGGTCGCTCCGGCCATTTCGGAGGTGAGAGAAATGAGCGGCTCTCGCCCGTCGCGCGACCATTACGCCGTACTCGGACTTCGGGCGGAGGCATCGCCGGAGCAGATCACCAGCGCCTACCGCACGCTGATCCGCGCCCTGCACCCTGACGCCCGCCCACTCGGGCCGCAGGCCGATACGGAACTCGCCGAGGTCATCGACGCCTACCAGACCCTGCACGATCCGCTGCGACGGTCCGCCTACGACGCCGAACGTGATCAGGAGCGGCAGGCCGCCGGCGGGCCGGTCCGCATCCCCGTACGAGTGAGGTCCGCGGCGGACCCTGCGTCACGACCGTATCCGCGATCCGCGGCGCGTCCTCGTACGATTGCATACCGGGCCACCTCCCAGCCGTACGAAGACCCATTCGAGCGGCTCATGGTCTGGCTGTTTTACGGCATATAGCCCCTGTAATGGCTACTGCTTCGCATAAGCAGGGAAACGACGACCGTATGGCGCGGACGTAGACGTACGCCGAGGCATGTGCGGAATCCAGGTCGGCGTCCATGACGCCCTGCCGGATGAGGGCCGGCTTGGCGGGGCGCTCACGGCGACCGCGGGGATTCGGGGTGCGGTTCGTCGAGTGCGAGGTGACCGCGCCCCGAACCAGCCGCGCTTCAGACCGGCGCCCCAGCTCCGCGCCGACCGCGCCCCAAGGGCGGGGCCCAGGAGCGCTACAGCGGCGGCGGTGTCCAGCAGTCGGGGCCGCCGCCGCGCCAGTCGACCAGGGCGGGGTCCGTGACGTCGAAGTCCTCGGCGTTCTCCATCCCCCTCGCGGCGAGGAAGACGGCGATGTCGCCGATCCGGTACGCCGTGCCCAGGCTCTGGCCATCGCAGCGCACCCTGCGCCACCCGCGGTGGTCCGGGGGATGTACGACCACGCGAGGAGCGGGGCCCGGAGCGCCGGGTCCCGGGTCGTTCCCGGGGCAGGCGCTCGTCATGCCGCCCTCACCCAGCCCCTGGCTCTCGCCGTGCGGCGGAGCTCGACCGGGCCGCCCGCCGTACGGGCCGGGCACGACCAGTACGGATGAGCGGCGATCGCGCGCGAGAGCGTGATCAGCCGACGGCGAAGCCTGGTCGTGCCGACCGGCGCGGGCCGCCGGGCCAGTTCCCGGTAGGTATGGAGCCACTCCGCCTGGAGGCAGACCAGGTCGTCGGGGAAGGAGGTGCACTGCATCCACCAATTCAATCATGTGTTCGATTTTCAGGGCGAGTGGAGCGCCGCACGCTCAGCTCTCGTCCCCCGCCTCACCGGCGTCCGCCGCCGGGGTGGCGGTGCGGGTCAGCGGGCGATCTTGAGGCCGAAGTGGCCGCCCAGGGCGAAGCCGATGGCGGAGTGCATGTGCGCGTACATCTCCATGCCGCGGGAGCGGACGAGCGGGCCGAGGTCGAGGATGTCGTTCCAGCCGTAGGACCTCAGCAGGTCGGTGACCTGCTGCTTGGCGCCGGTGTCCGCGCCGGCGACGAACATGGTGTGGTCCCCGCCGCCGATGGTCTTCGGGTCGACGACGGTGGTCTGTTCCTGCGTGACGAAGGACTTGACGACCTTGGTGCGGGGCAGGGCGCGCTGGATCTGCTCGCCGAGGCTGTCGGTGTCGCACGGGTCGAGCTTGGGCATGACGCCCCACGGGGTGGGCCACGGGTGCTCGGACTCGTGCCGGTAGACGTAGGGGACGGCGTAGTCGATGAGCGTCTTGCCGGCGAGCTGGTCGGCGATGGCGGACAGCGCGGCAACGGCATTGTGTCCGTCGATGCCGTTGATCACCAGGCCGTCGGAGGCGGCCGCGGCGTCGCCGAAGGTGTGCAGTTCGATGCCGGGGTGCTCGGCGAGGAAGTCCTTGAAGGGCTCGGTGCCCATCATGTCGGGCTCGGTGCGGGCCAGCGTGGCATGCGGGTCGCGGGTGCCGACGTGTACGTCGTGACCGAGTTCGGCAAGCCTGGCGATGTGGGCGCGAGCGCCGCCACCGGTACCGAGAACAGCGATCTTCATGGCGAAATCTCCTGATTTGCTCCGTGCGGGATGGTGTCACCCTAGGGGCATTTCAGGACAGGAGGTGTCCTTTGACACAGCCCCCACCGGCATCATGGAACCCATGACGAGCGACATGACCGCCCGCGTGCTGCGACTGCTGTCCCTGTTGCAGACCCGCCGGGAGTGGGCCGGAGCCGATCTCGCCGAACGCCTCGACGTGACCGTACGCACCGTGCGCCGCGACATCGACCGCCTGCGCGAGCTCGGCTACCCCGTAGACAGCGCCCGCGGACACGCCGGCGGCTACCGCCTCACCTCCGGCACCGACCTGCCGCCGCTCCTGCTCGACGACGAGGAGGCCATCGCCATCGCCGTGGCCCTGCGCTCCGCCGCCGGCGGCCTGACCGGCATCGAGGAGACCGCCCTGCGCGCCCTGGCCAAACTCGAACAGGTCCTGCCCCGCCGCCTGCGCGGCCAGGTCACCGCCGTGCAGACCTCCCTCGCCGGCATCACCTGGGAGGAACGGGGGCCGCGCGCCGATCCCGCCCTGCTGGCCACCCTCGCCGTCGCCTGCCGCGACCACGAGATCATCACCTTCGACTACACCACCCGGCGGAACCCCGCCAACCGGCGCCGGGCCGAGCCGTGTCACCTGGTCGACTCCGGCGGCCTGTGGTACCTCGTCGCCCACGACACCGACAAGGACGACTGGCGCCTCTTCCGTCTCGACCGCATCAGCGACGCCGTACCCACCGGCCGACGCGTACCGCCACGCCCCGTGCCGGGCGACGATCCCGCCGCCTTCGTCGCGAGCCGGCTGTCCGCCGCCCCCACCCGTCACCGTGCCGTCGCCACCGTCCACGCCTCCGCCGACCACGTGCGCGCCCGCACCCGGGGCCTGGCCAGCCGCCTGACGCCCATCGACGAACACACCTGCCGCCTCGACGCCTCCGACGACCACCTGCCCCGCATCGCCCAGACCCTCGCCGGCCTCGACTCCGACTACACCCTCGACGCCGACACCGACCCCGAAACCATCGACCACCTCCGCACCACCGCCCACCGCACCCTGCGCGCCCTGAGCTGACCCCGCGGGGGGCGGCAGCATCCCGACACCCACCCCCCACACACGTGCGTCAAAAAAATCGGCCGGCGATGTCGAGAACCTGTGGCTCGCTCCGTCCCCGCAATGAACGCGACCACAATGGGTCGCACCAGCGAGGAGGAACACCATGGCCAAGTACCTGCTGCTCAAGCACTACCGAGGCGCCCCGGCCGCCGTCAACGACGTGCCCATGGAGAAGTGGACGCCCGAGGAGATCTCGGCCCACGTGCAGTACATGCGCGACTTCGCCACCCGGCTCGAAGGGACCGGCGAGTTCGTCGACGCCCAGGCCCTCGCCCCCACCGGCACGTTCGTCCGCTACGACGGCGAGGGCCGCCCGCCGGTCACCGACGGCCCGTTCGCGGAGACCAAGGACCTGATCGCCGGGTGGATGGTGATCGACGTCGACACTTACGAGCGCGCCGTCGAGCTGGCCGGAGAGCTGTCGGCCGCCCCGGGGGCCGGCGGGGCACCGATCCACGAGTGGCTGGAACTGCGCCCGTTCCTGACCGAGCCGCCCACCGTCACGGAGTGACCCCACCCATGGACGAGGCACTGCTGCGCAGCCTCACCCCCGGTGTGCTCACGATCCTCGTCCGCCGCGGAGCCGACTTCGCGGCGGCCGAGGACGCCGTGCAGGACGCCCTGCTCCAGGCGGTCCGCGTCTGGCCGGCCGACCCTCCGCGGGACTCGAAGGGTTGGCTGGTCACCGTGGCCTGGCGCAAGTTCCTCGACGTCACCCGGGCCGACGCCGCCCGGCGCCGCCGGGAAGACCTCGTCGACGAGGAACCGGCGCCGGGGCCCGCGCCCTCGGTGGACGACACGCTCCAGCTCTACTTCCTGTGCGCCCACCCGTCGCTGACCCCGGCGTCCGCGGTCGCGCTCACCCTGCGCGCCGTCGGCGGCCTCACCACCCGCCAGATCGCCCAGGCCTACCTGGTGCCCGAGGCGACCATGGCGCAGCGCATCAGCCGCGCCAAGCGCACCGTCTCCGACGTGCGGTTCGACCAGCCCGGCGAGGTCGCCACCGTGCTGCGCGTCCTCTACCTGGTCTTCAACGAGGGCTACTCCGGCGACGTCGACCTCGCCGCCGAGGCCATCCGGCTCACCCGGCAGCTCGCGGCCGCCGTCGACCACCCGGAGGCGGCGGGGCTGCTCGCCCTGATGCTGCTCCACCACGCCCGGCGCGCCGCCCGGACCGCGCCCGACGGCAGCCTGGTGCCGCTCGCCGAGCAGGACCGCGGCCGGTGGGACACCGCGTTGATCGCCGAGGGCATCGGGATCCTCCAGGCGGCCCTGGCCCGCGACCGGCTGGGCGAGTTCCAGGCCCAGGCCGCCATCGCGGCGCTTCACGCCGACGCGCCGACCGCGGAGGAGACCGACTGGCCGCAGATCGTCGAGTGGTACGACGAGCTCTCGCGCCTGACCGACAGCCCGGTCGTCCGGCTCAACCGCGCGGTCGCCGTCGGGGAGGCCGACGGACCGCGCGCCGGTCTGGCGGCGCTCGCGAATCTGGACCCGTCGCTGCCCCGCCACACGGCGGTGGCGGCGTACCTCCACGAGCGCGACGGCGACCTGGCGACGGCGGCCCGGCTGTACGCCGAGGCGGCCCACCAGGCACCCAACCTGGCCGAACGCGACCACCTGACACGCCAGGCCGCCCGCCTCAACGCCCAGCTCAACGGTTGAACACACATGGCCGTCCGTCGATGTCCGCCGGCTCGCGTGAGCCTCGCCGTACTTTCGCACCCCATTCCTGACGCGGCCGCACGGCCCTCGGCCTGCGCCGGGCCGCGGCCGGGTTCGGCGGGGGGCCCTTCCGAACGCGGCGGAGGCGGGGCGCGGGGAGCCGGAGGAGAATGGGTAACGGCTCACGGAGGGTTATGTTTCCCGTTGCCCCATGGGCCGGGCGCCCGCTGGCCGCGCTGCTGTTGAGCACGGTGTTCGTGTGGGGCCCGCCCGTTGCTGCTCCCGCCGCCACCACGCCGGTCCAGGCCACGGCGGCACGGTTCCTCACGCTCGATCCGTCCCAGGGGCCGCCGGGGAGCAGGGTGGGGGTCCGCGGCTACGGATTCGAGGACTGCAAGCGGACGAGTACGGGCCTCACGGCCGAGCCGCCCCCTGCCGCCGAGCCCGGTGAGATCCACGTCGTCTTCGAGGGCAGCGACAACCCGAGCGTCGTCACGGCCGATGCCGACGGTACGTTCGAGACCGACGTCACGGTTCCGTCCGATGCGGCTCCGGGCAGTCATGACGTCACCGCCCTCTGCACGGACAACTCGAAGCTCCGGGCCACCGCCGACTTCCAGGTCACGCCCGACGAGCCCGGGACCCCGGCCCTGACGTTGGACCCGGCCGAGGGGCCCGTGGAGACGTCGGTCACCGTGGCCGGCTCCGGGTTCGAGAGCTGTACCGCGCAGGGCCGCCGGGCCGGTACGGTCGCGCTGGCGTGGGACGGCAGCGCGCTCGCGGCGGTCACGCCGACGGAAATCACGGTGGAGGAAGGCGGTTTCACGGCCGCGTTCGTCGTTCCGTCCGACGCGGAGGCCTCGGACGCCACGGATCACGCGGTCACCGCGACCTGCGTCGGGTACGAGCAGGTTTCCGCCGAGCAGCGGTTCACGGTGACCACCACCGTGCCCGGTTCGGAGCCGGAGGTGAGCCTCGATCCCGCCTCGATGGAGCCCGGTGGCGGCTCCGTGGCCATGTCCGGTTCGGGTTTCGACTGCCCTGAGGTGGCCCTGTTGTGGGAGGGCGAGGAGTGGGGCACGGTGGCCACCGTCGAGGGCGGCACCTTCGACGCGCGGTTCGACGTGTCGCCCGACGCGGCCGAGGCCTCGTACACCGTACGGGCCGAGTGCACGGACGATCGCGGTGTGGGCGCCGAGGCGGTGTTCACGGTGACCGGCCTCGCCCCGGTCCCCACCCCGACGACGCCGACCCCGAATCCCACTCCGACCACGCCGGACCCGAACCCGGTCCCCAGCCCGGATACGGACCCGGACGCCAATCCGGAATCCGTCGACGTCCCCGTCGGCCTGGTCGTCGGGGCGGGCCTCCTCGGCGCGGCCCTGCTGGCCCTCGCGGGGTCCGCGTTCCTCGGTCACCGCCGGCGCGGGCCGCGCTGGGTCCACGACCACCTCAGCTCCCGGCCGCGTCCCGCCCCCGCGGCGACGGACGTGACCGAGCCGTCCGAGACCGGGGGCCCGCCGACCCGCTCCATACGGCTGGAACCGCACCCGGACCCGGGTGACCAGACGCTGCAGGAGGACGACCCATGACCACGGTTCCCGTCATCGAGCCCCTCACCGTCCGCACCCTGTTGCTCGGCCCCGAGGAGCAGGCCCCCGAAGTGCTGGCCGACTCCCTGCAGGCCCAGGGTGCGGTCACGGGCCTCCTCCCGGGCGTGCGCGGCCTGACGAGCGCGGCCGACCGTGCCGTGGGGCGCGAGCTGGCCACCGTCGTCAACGGCTTCCTCGACCTCGACCTCGTCTCCCTGGTGACCTCGGGCTGGTCCAAGTACCGGGCCCTCAAGGAGGCGGCGCGCCGCACGCTCCGGTATCCCGGCAGCGAGGAGGTCGTCGCCCTGGCCAACCACACCATCACCTCCGCGCACCGCCCGTCGGTGGACCTCCTGGTGGACGGTGTCCAGTACGCCACCGTCCCCGTGCACCTCACGGTGCTCTTCCGCATCAGCGGGCTCGTCGGGGTGGTCCGCGACGGCCTGCTCGTCGCCGTCCGCAGCGGGCAGTGCGCGGTGGAGGCGAAGCTCGCGGTACGGGACACCGTGGTCGCCTCCCGCGACAGACGGCTGGACCTCCCCGCCACGCTGCGCCTGCGCGAACCGATCGCCCTGCTACGGCAGCAACCGCCGGCCCCGCCCCCGGCACCGCCTGCGACACCGCCCACGGCGCCGCTCCCGCCGATTCAGTGGGGCCGCCGGTAGCGCGGAGCGAGCGGCGAGGTCAGGCGCCGGTCGACGCCGCCCCGGGGTTCACCGACCGGTAAGATCGTTTCGCAACACGACGCGAGGGGGAGCTCAGTGGCGCGGGTTGCGGTGATCGGTGGGGGTACGAGCGGGCTGGGTACGGCGCTCATGCTGGGGCGGCGGGGCCACGCGGTCACGTTGTTCGAGCAGGACGCGCGGCAGGCCGGACAGGACCTGGACCGGGACTTCTTCCACTGGGACAGACCCCGAATACCGCAGGCCGTCCAGCCCCACTCGCTCCTCGCGCCCGTCCGTACGGTGTTGCTCGCCGAAACCCCTGATGTCTACGCGGATCTGCTGGCACGCGGGGCCCGGGAGTACCACGACTTCGACTGGTTCGGTGAGCATCCGCCGCATCGGGCCGGTGATGAGGATCTGGTGACCCTGCGCACCCGCCGCATCGTGCTGGAGGCCGCGCTGACCGCGGCCGTACGGCGTGAACGCACCGTTGACGTGCGGCGAGGTTGTCGGGTGCGCGGCCTCGCCGTCGAGGAGGGCCGCCCCGGCCGGGTCACCGGCGTGCTGGTCGACGCCGAAACGCACCCGGCGGACCTCGTCGTCGATGCGGCAGGCCGTCGGTCGCCGGTGCCCGCCTGGCTGGTCGCGGCCGGCTGCCGCCCGCCGGTGGTCGACAGCCACCGCACCGGGATCGCCTACCTGTGCCGCTGGTACCGCCTGCGGGACGACGGCCCGCGCGACCCCGGGCGGGTGAAGACCGGGTCGGCGGCACCGTACGCGCTCGCCGGCGTTTTCCCGTCCGACAATGACACCTTCGCGGTGAACCTGGTGCTCTCCACGGGTGATCCGACCCGCGGCGCCCTCATCGACCCCGCCGTGTTCGAGGCCGCCGCCCGCCGGTTCCCCGCCACCGCCGCCTGGCTCGACCTGGACCCCGAACCGCGGTCGCCCGTCCTGGCGATGGCCGGCCTGGACAACCGCTGGACCGCCCTCGTCGACGACGAGGGACCCGTCGTCACCGGCCTGGTCAACGTCGGGGACAGTCTCGTCCACACCAATCCCACCTCGGGCCATGGGGTGGCCACCGGCCTGCGTGCCGCCCGGCACATCGCCGCCCATGTCGACGAGATCGCTGTGGACCCCGTCGGCTACCACGCCTGGACGGCGCAGGCGCTCCGCCCGTGGTTCGACGCCCAGGTGACGGGCGACCGCGCCACCGGGCAACGCCTCGCCGAGGGCTCGCCGCTGTCGGATCGGCGGGCCGCCGCCGTGGCCGCCTGCGCTTTCGACGATCCCGTCGTCATGAGGGCCCGTGCCCAGGTACGCCATCTCGTGCGACCGGCCCACGACGCCTACGGCACCGACGAAGTGGACCGGCACGTCACCGCCTGGCTGGACACCCACCCGGACTTCACGCCGCGGCACGACGGCCCGACCCGGGATGAGTGGGACGCGCTCATCCCGGGCTGAGCCTCACCCCACCCCGATCGGAGGGGAGGCGAGGTCAGACGAGCGGGGCGAGCTCCGCCAGCAGCCGGGCGGCCGGGGCCGGGGCGAGGAGCCACTTCAGGTGGCTGCCTTCGAGGGTGCGGACGTCGTAGGGGTTGTCGGGGGTGAGCGCGTCGCCCTCGCGGATCAGGCGGTCCTGCAGGGCGAGCGGCAGGCTCGCGTCGTCCCGCAACCGTACGTAGGTCTTGGGGACGCGGCCCCAGGTCGCGGCCCGGGCCCGGTCGGCGGGGGTGCCCGCGTCCAGGTTCTCGTCGGGCTGGAAGGTGTTGAGGAAGACCAGGAACTCCTCGTCGGTGGCGTCCGCCAGGAACGCCGCCTTGAACGCCGCGAGCGCGGCAGGGTCCGCGGTGCGGAAGTTGACGCGCAGCAAGCCCAGTTCGGCCGGGTTCGCTGCCGCCGCCAGGCCCAGCGAGGCCGTGTCGACGGAGGCCATTTCGGGCTCGGCGTAGTAGCCGGCCACGTCCAGGTCGACGGGCGCCCAGGAGGAGACGTAGACGATCCGGTCGATCAGGTCGGGCCGCGCGTTGGCGGCGGCCGTGGCCGTGATGCCGCCGCGGCTGTGGGATACGAGGATCACCGGGCCGTTGCGCTTGGCACGCTCCAGTATGCCGATCAGGTGGGCGGCGTTGTCCGCGAGGGTGACGCCCTTGATCGAACCCGGGACGCTCGCGAGCGCCGCCAGGTCCTGCGGTGCCTGATAGGCGCGGTCGTAGGTCGCGGCGAAGCCGTGGCCGGGCAGGTCCACGGCGACCGACCGGTGTCCGAGCAGGCCGAGTTCGGCCTGCAGCGGTGCGAAGGAGAAGGAGTTCGCGAAGGCCCCGTGGACCAGGACGAACGTCGGTTGCATGAATCCGCTCACTTTCCGCTCCGTGAGCCGGCGCCGCCGCCGGCCGGCAGCGGACGGCCGGTCAGGAAGCCCCCGTACGTGATGTTCTCGACGGCTCGCGCCGTCCGACCGTTCACCCTACTCAGTCCTTGATCATCTGCACCAGGTGGAACCGAATGCCCCGGTTGGGCGTTCTTGATCATTGGGGTCTTGACGGGAGGAGAGGGAGGAGAGGATGGCCTTGGACACCGCACCGAATGCCCCGTCCCGGCGCCGGGTGCTCGCTTTGGGAGCGGGCGCGGCACTGGCCACTGCCGTGCCGGGGAGCGCCTACGCCTCGACGCCGGCCGGCAGCGGAGAGATCGGGCGCCGACTGAAGGAACTCGAACAGCGGCATTCCGCCCGACTGGGTGTCTACGCCCGCGACACCGCCACCGGCCGCGTCGTGCGGTACCGCGCGGACGAGCGTTTCCCGATCTGTTCGGTCTTCAAGACGACGGCCGTCGCGGCGGTGCTGCGCGACCTCGACCGGAACGGGGAATTCCTGGCCAGACGCATCCGGTACACCGAGCAGGACGTCACCGGCTCGGGCTACGGGCCGATCACCGGCAAGCCGGAGAACATCGCCGCCGGCATGACGGTCGCGGAGCTCTGTGCGGCCACGATCCGCTACAGCGACAACGCCGCGGCGAACCTCCTGCTCCGGGAGTTGGGAGGACCACACGCGATCACTCGGTTCTGTCGCTCGATCGGGGACGGGACGACGCGGCTCGATCGGTGGGAACCGGAACTGAACTCCGCCGAACCCGGGCGTGTGAGCGACACGACCAGTCCGAGCGCCATCGGACAGACCTACGCGCGCCTGGTTCTCGGCTCCGCGCTCGCACCTGAGGACCGCGAGCGGCTCACCGACTGGCTGCTGTCCAACACCACGGGCGGGGAGAGACTGCGAGCGGGCCTGCCCTCCGACTGGCTCGTCGCGGACAAGACCGGGGCCGGGAAGTACGGGACCAACAACGACGTGGGCATCGTCTGGCCTCCCGGGCGCGCACCGCTCGTCATGACGGTGCTCACGACGCGCGGCGAGCCGGACGCCGCGCCCGACAACCCCCTGATCGCCGAAACCGCGACCCTGCTGGCCGCAGCCTTCTGATCCCCCGCCCCACCCGTCCGCGCTGCCGCCCTGCGCGGCGGTTTTCATCACCTGGGGCCGGGGTGGGCCGTCGGGGCCTGGTTCGTGTCCGAACTGCCGTGCGGGGGCGCCGTTTTCGCGTCCGGTCACGGGGTACCCGCGTGTGACACGACACCGAATGTGGAGGCGATGGGTATGCGCGGCATCAGTGGTTGCCTCGCCCTGATCGTGGTGGGGGCCATCCTCACCTTCGCGAGCGACTGGAAGATGGAGAGCGTCAACCTCGACCTGGTCGGGCTGATCATGATTGCCGCCGGCGCCATCGGCCTGGCGGTCTACGCCAGCGTCCTCAAGCGCCGCCGCGCCGCCGGAGTCCTGCCCGTGGTGGACAACCGCGACGTCGACGGCATCTGAGGGGCCGGAGCGCTGCCGGTAGGGGGTGACACTCTCAGGCCAGGGAGCGCGCCGCGGCGAAGATCCGCGCGCAGCGCTCCGTCATGGCGTCGGGTGACTGGTCGGGGTGGTTGATCCACCAGCGGACCAGGGCGGTGCACAGGCCGCGCCAGGCGTACTTGAGGGCGTCGGCGTCGAGCGGGTCGTGGGATCCGGTCGCAGTCAGGAGGTCGGCCGTGCCGGTCGCGGCGAGGTCGTCGATGGCGTCGCGGTAGTGGGCCGCGCGGCGGGCGGCGGCGCCGCCGGGCGGCAGGGTGGCGTCGTAGAGCACGAACCATGCCTCCCTCCGCCCGTCCAGGGCGGTGAACAGGGCGTTCAGGACGCGCAGGGAGGTGGGCGGCGCGCCGGTGGCGTGCTCCGTCATGGCGGCCCGTACGGCGCCCAGGAGCAGGTCGCCGACGGGGTCGAGGCACGCGAGGTAGAGGTCTTCCTTGCCGCCGAAGTACTGGTGCAGCAGCGGCTTGGTGACGCCGACCCGCGCGGCGATGGCGGCCATGGTGGTGGCCTCGTAGCCACCTCGGCCGAACTCCTCGGTGGCCGCGGCCAGGACCTGCCGTTCGCGCGCCGCCCTCGGCACGCCCTTGGTGCCGGCTTTGCCGCCGACGTTGGCGGCCTCGGTGTCCTTGGCGGGAGGCGTTGTCATGTCCTCGATCTTACCCTAGGGTAATTTACCGATGGGTAAGTTTCTTGGAACCTCCTGTCGGGAGCCATTCATGCCTGCCACCACCAGAGCCACCGCCGCCGATTCCGGCTCCTCCCGCCTCCGCTCCTGGTGGGGCTGGGGTTATGCCGACGCCCATCCGAGCGACGCCGAATGCGTCGAGCTGGGCTCCCTCCTGCCGGGCACGCTCGCCCGCCCGCTGCCGGTCCCCCGGGTCGTCGACCTCCGCATCGGCCGCCCCGCCGCGACGCCTCCGGCCTCCCTGGCGCACCTGGTCAGCGCGGATCCCGAGGCCCGCGCCGCCCACGCCATGGGCAAGGCCTATCGCGACATCATCCGGGCCCTACGCGGCCGCCCCGGCCGGATTCCCGACCTCGTGGCCCGCCCGACCGACGACCGGGAGGTGGCCGACCTGCTGGACTGGGCCGGCGACCACGCCGTCGCCGTCATCCCCTTCGGCGGTGGCACCTCGGTGGTCGGCGGCGTGGAGTACCGCGGCGACGCCCACCGGGCGGTGCTCTCGCTCGACCTGACCGCCATGGACCGGGTCCTGGAGCTCGACACCGTCAGCCGGGCCGCCCGGATCCAGGCCGGGGCCCTCGGGCCCGTGCTGGAGGCCCAGTTGCGGCCCCACGGCCTGACCCTGCGCCACTTCCCGCAGAGCTTCGAGTTCTCCACCCTCGGCGGCTGGTTGGCCACCCGGGCCGGCGGCCACTACGCCACCGTCCACACCCACATCGACGACTTCGTGCAGTCCCTGCGCGTGGTCACCCCCGCCGGCGCCGGAACGTCGTGGCGCCTGCCCGGATCCGGCGCGGGGCCCTCGCCCGACCGGCTGTTCCTCGGGTCCGAGGGTGCGCTCGGCGTCATCACCGAGGCGTGGATGCGGCTGCGGGAACGCCCCCGACACAAGGTCTCGGCGTCCGTCGCCTTCACCGACTTCCACCGGGCGCTGGACGCGGTACGGGACATCGCCCAGTCCGACCTCGCCCCGGCCAACTGCCGCCTGCTCGACCCCGGCGAGGCGCTCCTGTCGGGTGCCTCGCACGACGGCTCCACCGTCCTGGTCCTGGGCTTCGAATCCGCCACCGCGCCCGTCGACGCCCGCCTCGCGACCGCCCTGGACCTGACCCGCGCCCACGGCGGCCGCGGCGGGTCGCCGACGGCGGACGGTGGCGCTTCGGGCGACGCGGCCGTGAGCGCCTGGCGCTCGGCGTTCCTGCGCATGCCCTACCTGCGCGACGGCCTCGCCCGCATGGGCGCCGTGGTCGACACCTTCGAGACCGCCGCCACCTGGGACAGGATCCCCGGCCTGATCGACGCCGTACGCGCCGAGGTCGGCGCCGCCGCACTGAAGGCCACCGGACGCCGGGCCATCGTCAACTGCCGCCTGACGCACGTCTACCCGGACGGCGCCGCGCCCTACTTCACCGTGGCCGTCGCCGGCCGCCCCGGCCGGGAGGTCGAGGTCTGGGACGAGATCAAGGCCGCCGCGAGCGACGTCCTGCACCGCCACCATGCCACGATCACCCACCATCACGCCGTCGGCCGCGACCACCGCCCCGGCTACGACCTCCAGCGCCCGGAACCCTTCGCCCTGGCGCTCCGGGCCGCCAAGACCGCCCTGGACCCGCGCCACGTCCTCAACCCCGGAGTCCTGCTCGACTGACCCCGGCGGCGTCGTGAGCAACTGCGCCGCCCGGCGACGGGCCCTCCGGCCGAGGACCTCGTCGACACCCTGCTGATCCTCACGAAGTTCACCCCGCCGCGGAACCCGTAGGGGTCCGCGGCGTGCTCAGCAGGTGCGCTCGTACTCGACCTGGGTGAGCGGGTTGCCGTCGCCGAAGTCGAGGGCGCGTTCCCTGCCCGACTCGGCGAAACCGGACTTGGCGTAGAAGCGGCGCGAGCGGGCGGTGTCGCGCAGGGTCCACAGGTGGACGTGCGCGAAGCCGGCCTCGCGAAGGCGGCTCAGGGTGTCGGTCATCAGGGCGGCGGCCACGCCGCTGCCCCAGCCGTCGGGGTGGGCGTAGAAGCTCAGGATCTCCACGGAGCCGGGCCGGTGTTCGGACGGGGTGTAGTAGGAGAGTGCGAGGGGGCGGCCGTCCAGTTCGGCGAGCAAGAGGGTTTCGGGGCCGTCCGTTATGCGGGCGTGCCAGCGTCCGAGCCTGTCCCGTACGGCATCGGCGGCGAACTCGGGGGCGAAGAAGGGGGCGTAGGCGGCCTCCCAGGCCGCGGCGTGGATCTCCCCGAGGACGTGCCCGTCCCCGGGGGCGGCGTGACGCAGAACGATCATCCGACCACATTAGCCGCGGCGCACGCGCCCCCGGGACGGTGTCAGGCCGTGGCGTTCCAGGCGGTCGTCAACCCGTCCAGCCACGCGGGCGGCAGCTCGGCGGCGTCCCATTCCTCCCGCAGCGCCGGGGGCGCGGTCACGAGCCGTTCCAACACGGCGATGCCGGTGGCGGAGTGGAGGAGTGAGTAGCGGCCGTGGACCGTGATGGCGCTGCCCGGTCCGTACGTGGCGAACAGCCGCTCCAGACGGGTGTGGTGGGCCGTGACGAACTCCCGCAACCGCGCGGCGTACGCGGCCCGTTGCCGAGGAGTCATCGTGGCGAGGACGGCGACGAGCACCTCGTGGGTCACCTCCGGGTCCAGCTCCGAGACCGCGGTGAACGACAGGTACAGAGGGGTGAGCGCCACCTGCGCCGTCTCCACCTCACCACGGCCCACCGGTGGCCGGTCCCCCGCCGGGGCCGGCTGCCCGTCCGCTCCCACGGCCCGTACGAGGGTCCGCTCGGCGATGGCGCCCAGCTCCTCCAGGAGCCGCCCTTCGCCGGCGAGGCGGCCGGATTCGTACTCCTCGCCCTTGTCCCACGGCACGCCGCGGTCGCCGGCGCTCAGCTCCTCGTGCGCGCGGGCCAGCGCCCCGGCCTCCACGAGCCCGATCAGTTGCCGCGCGTCACCCTCATGGACCCCGGACCGGGCGAGGAGCTGCAGCAGCGTCGCCCTCGCGTTGTCGACACTGACCTCGTCCGGCCACTGCCGTCCCTCCTCGGCCGCGCTCATCGGGCCCTCCTCTTCGCTCGGGTGGTGCGGTGTGCAACGGAGATCGATCCCCTCGACGGGGCCATCTTCACACCTCCGCCGGCCGACGGAACGGCGGTGTCGGACCCCGCTGATAGCCTGCCGGCTCCAGCCGTGGCGATCATGAGAGGACGGCAGCGGTGCACGACGTGACACCCCACCAGGTCAGCGGAGAGCGCATGGCGCAGGCGCTCGAAGACATCAAGGGACGGGCCTTCGGTCGGTGGCACTGGATGCAGTACGGCGGCATGTCCATGCCCCAGCTGGAGACGATGCGCGACGAGCTCCTCGACCACGCCGCCGCGCGCCTCGCACATGATCCCCGGCTCGACGCACCGCTGCGCGACGTACTGCACACGGCCGCGCAGTGCTCCCTGGGGCTGCTGAGCATCGGCTGCTTCCCCAACGGTGACCAGGAGATCCCCTTCCCTCTCATCGACGAGCAGCTCAGCAGCGAAGACATCACCTTCGGTGACATCGTGGAGGACGCCCCCACGGCCGCGACGTGGGTGGACACCTTCGCGATATGCCTGGTCAGCGGGTTGGTGTGGGAGTGGAAGCGGGTGATCGGCGGCCTGCTCCGCGAGGACTTCGCACCGGCGATCCGCAAGGGCGTGCCCTACTCGGACCACCCCTCGGTGTCGGATCCGGCGCATCTCGCGCAGATGGACGCGCTGTGTGAGTACCTGACCCTGTCGGCCGGGCACCTGCCCCGAGACTGGCCGACGGTCGTCCTGTGCAAGCCGGGCGCCGCCGAGCGCGCCGAGGCGTCCCGGAAACTGGACGCGGCCGGCCCCCTGACCTCGGACCAGCGGCTCCTGCGGACCCTCCTGGACGACGACCGGCAGGCTTTCGAGCAGGCCCTCGCGGCCCGGCTCCGCGAGTACCGCGCGGGGGTGGACGACTCGGGGGTGGACGGCGCGGGGGTGGACGGCGCCGGCGTGGAGGGCCCCGCCCCCAGGAGCCTGCTGCCGCTCGGCACCCTGGCCGTTGCCGCGCTGGCGGTCCAGGCACACGGCTGGGAGCTCGGGGTTCGCTCCGGATACCTCCCGCCGGCCCTGCTCGGCTCCCCGGAAGCACTGCGTCCGGCCGCTGCGGAGCGCAACGACCTGGGCGGCTGGGTCGCGCGGTAGACCGGTGGACCGTGGGCGCCCGCGCGCGGCCGGATACGCGAAACGCTCGGCCGGGAGGTCCCGACCGAGCGTTTTCGTGTGTCTGCTGCCCGCTGGTGGCTTAGTACCAGTGGTTGGCCTGCCAGAAGTTCCAGGCGCCGACCGGGCTGCCGTAGCGCTCGTTCATGTAGTCCAGGCCCCACTTGATCTGGGTGGCCGGGTTGGTCTTCCAGTCCGAGCCGGCGGAGGACATCTTCGAGGCCGGCAGGGCCTGGACCAGGCCGTACGCACCGGAGGACGGGTTCGTCGCCGTGTGGTTCCAGCCGCTCTCGTGCGAGATGATCTTGTCGAAGGCGGCGAACTGGGCCGGGTCCTTGATCATCTGCTGGGCGATCGCCTTGGCACTCGTCGGGGCCGCCTGGGCGGGAACGGCGGCGAGCATGGAACCGGCGACACCGAGGGCGACGACGGTACCCGCGAGGGTCTTCTTCGAAGCGGCGATGCGGCGGATGACGGCGTTGGACACGGATGAACCTTCCGAAGGGGACAAGGACCGTCGCGGCATGCCGAAGACATGCGTGAGCCACTCACGCGGAGGAGAGGGGTTCGTCGGTGGCGGGTGAAGCACCCGACCGCCTTGCGACTCATCCAGTTAGACAGACCCCCGGGGGCCTGGCAACGAGCCCACCTACTAGGAGCCCTCGCAGACGGGGCCCGAGGCCCCTACGCCCGACCCTCGGGCGTCCGCGCAGGTGGCAAGGGTCCCGAGGGGGCGCCATCGCGAGCGTCGGCCTACTATCCCGGTTCGTGTGTGACGTGGGTCCTATGGGGCGGCTCACCCCTACGACGCCCGAATCTCACCGTCTGTCATCGTCTGTACCCCCAGCGCCGGCCCCGTTCCGTGGACAGGAACTCCCGGAACACGTGCGCGGAGTCCGGATTCTCGGTGCACTGCCACACGCCGTGCGGGCAGTAGTCGGTGATGCTCTGGTAGAGCGGCTTGTGCTTGGCGATCCACTCCAGCATGGAGCGCATGTACTCGGCGTTGTCTCCGTTGCGGAACAGCCCCCACTCGGGGTACGAGATCCGCTTGCCGTGCGCCTTCGCGAAGTCGACCTGCTGCTGGAGGCCGTAGGGCTGGGTGACGTAGTCGTGGAAGCTCTCACCGGGCGGCTGGTCGTAGGAGTCCATGCCCAGGACGTCCACCACGTCGTCGCCGGGGTAGCACTTGGTCCAGGCGATCGCGTCGCCGCCGCGGTTCGGGGCGAAGTCGAAGCGGAAGCGCTGCCCCTTCACCGAGCGCATCGCGGTCACGATGCGCCGCCAGTACCTCTTCCAGTTCTCGGGGTCGGGCCGGCATCGGTGCGTGTAGTTGAATCCGTTCATCTCCCAGCCGAGCACGATCACCGTGTCCGGCAGGCCGAGGCCGACCAGACGCTCGGCCAGCCGCCGGAAGTGGTGGTCGTACGCACCCCGCGCGCCCGTGCGGATCAGTTCGGCGACGCGGTCGTCGGGAACTCCGGCCTCGTTGCGCTCCAGCATGGGCACGTTCAGGACGAACAGCCGGTCCGCTCTCGCCTTGCGCCACCGGGCCCAGCTTTCCAGGGAATCGGGCGCGCCTTCGATGTTCGCCCACGTGTCACCGGGCAGGTAGGTGTGCCCGGCGCGCAGTTCGGTGCCCCGGAGCCAGTGCGACAGTTCCCGCATCCGCTCGACGCCGGGCGAGCCGTAATGGAGATAGGCGCCCACGGCGACCTCACGCCCGCCGCCACGCCAGTCCGATACCTCTCGCGGCGGTGTGCCGAAGGCGCCGCCGGTGGCGAGCATGCCGGCGGCGACCGTGATGGCGCAGGCGCCCGCCAGCCGGCGGCGTCGATGGGACATGACGTCTCCACGGTTCGCGAATCGATGTCTGTGAGAGCGACGTTAGGCATCTCATCCGACTCGCCGCCTGCCGGGTGTCCAGAAGCTGGGCCATTCGCGGCAGGCCGCCGCCTTCGCTTGACCCGACCAGGTGAGTGCGGTCAGAGCGGGGCCGGAGCCGCCTGTGGGGGAGGCGGAACTCGTTGCCCTCGGCCGCCGAAGCCGGCGTCGGGCGGAGCGGGTCGAGTTGGGGACCATTGTCCGGCTCGTCCCTGTGTCCATCCTGCGGGCTTCCTTAGGGGATTCTGAAGAACCCCTTCCGGGGCGCTCTTCGCCCTGGTCACGTGCCTAGGCTCGGTCGCACCCCCCTCCCCCTCTCCAGTGAGGTGTTACCGGCATGAGCCGCAGCCGAACTCCCGCGACCCCGTCCCGCATCGAGGCGCGCCGGAAGAAGACGATGCGCACACGCGTCGTGCTGTCCGTCACCGCGACCGCCGCGGCGGTGGCGGTGGGGGTCGCGGTGGCCGACTCCGACGGGGACGCCCGCACGGAGCGGCGTCACACCGGGGCGGCGTCCGACGCCGGATCGACGACGCCCGCGGCCGACCCCACCGGCGCGGCCCCGAGCGGCGGCCCCACCGCCTCGGCCGCCGCTTCGGCTTCGGCCTCGGCTTCGGCCGGCGCCCCGTCCGGGACGCCCGGCGCCGGAGCCTCGACGTCGACCGCTCCCGGCGATCCCGCCGGACAGGCGAACGGCACGCCGGCCACGACGAGGACGGACGAGCCGGGCGAACCGACGCGCGCGTCCTCCCCCACCAAGGCCGGTGGCTCAGGTGGTTCAGGTGGCTCAGGTGGTTCCACGGGTTCTACGGGTTCCAGTGGCTCCGGTGGTTCCAAGGGCTCGTCCGGAGGCTCCGGCGGGTCGGGCACCGTCGACTCGGGCGCCGAGTCCGCCGTTCTCGCCCTCGTCAACAAGGAACGGGCGACGGCCGGGTGCGGTCCGCTGACGACCAACGCCAAGCTGAGCGCGGCCGCGCGGGCGTACAGCGACACCATGGCCCGCAGCGGCGTCATGTCACACACCGGACCCGACGGGTCCACCATGACCAGCCGCGTGGAAGCCGCCGGCTATCAGTGGTCGCGCCTGGGCGAGAACATCGCGCGCGGGCAGGGCGACGCCGATGCGGTCATGTCGGCCTGGATGAACAGCCCCGGCCACCGGGCCAACATCCTCAACTGCGCCTTCCGGGAGATCGGCATAGGCGTCCACAAGGGCGACGGTGGCCCGTGGTGGACGCAGAACTTCGGCGCCGGGAAGTAGTCGCGAAGCAGCCGCGAAGGAGCGGCGAAGGAGCGACACCACGGGCCCGCCGATCGGCTCCGGCACGTCCTCCGACCCCTCCGAGGGGTCGGAGGACGTCGGCGTTCACCCAACGGGCAGGGGACTACGGCTTTCCGTGGGGTCGACGACGGCCCGTTCGGCCCATCGGCCACCATGGGGCCGTGCCCCGAACTCCGCGCTACCTGCTCATATGGCTGTCGTGCACGGCCGCCAGCGTGACCGCCGTACTCGCCACGGTCCAGTTCGTGGTCGGGTCGACCCGGCATACGCCCCCGGTCGCGCGCTCCGCCCCGGTGGTCATCGACACGCCCCCCGCCTGGCAGGCGGGCAGCCCGCAGCCGGAGCAGGCCTCCCCGACCGCGAGCGCCTCCGCGAGCCCCTCGCCGTCGGTGACGCACCAGCCCTCCTCGTCCCCGTCTCCTACGCCCTCCCCCGCCAAGGCGTCGTCGGCCGCCTCCCGCGCCGGCGCGCCGAAGAGCGGCGTCGACTGCGAGAAGGGCGGGGCGGGCCTGCACACCGTGCCCTCCCAAGGCGGCAAGGTCACGGTCCGGTACGGGAGCCGGGGCGTGTGCCTGATCTCCGCGATCCCCGGCCTCGGTTTCAAGGCGACCACCTCGCAGAGCGCCGACGACACCCTCACGGTCACGTTCAGCGGCGACGACCACCGGTCGGTGATCACGGCGACGATCACCCCGGTGGCCAAGGCGAGCGTCCGCGAGAGCTCCTTCTGAAACGTTGCCGGATTCGGGCGTCTGTGTGCGCTCTTGGACCCGCTTCCACCGAAGCGGGAGGTGAGCTGTTCCTTAGGGCATCCTCAAGGTCGCACGGAGGCGGTTCCACGGGCCCCAGACGGTCCTATGCTCGCGTCAGCCGAGCGGCCGTCGGCGTCGGGGCACACGAAGCCCCTGCGCACCGACGGCCTCGATTTCACCGATCCGCGGTGCGCTTCGCCCACCCGGTCAGCCGATCCTCGCCTTGGGGTGTCTTCGCCATGAGCTCTCGCATGCTCCGATCCGTCCGCGCCGAACGCCGTACGACGTCTGCCCGCCCGGCCGCACTCCTCGGCGGGCGCCTGCCGTTGGTCGCCGCGGCCGTGGTGGTGGCCGGGATGACCGCCGCGTGCGGGCCCTCCGCCGAGCCGGTCGGATCGGCCGCGTCGGCCGGCGCCCAGGCGTCCCCGGCGGCGCGGCCCGCCGAGGCCGCCGCGACCGCGTCTGCCGCGGTGTCCGCGACCTCGTCCGCCCTGCCGTCCGCGTCCGTCGCCGTCTCCGCGTCCGTCGCTGCCTCCGCGTCCGTCTCCGCCTCCGGGTCGTCGCCGAGCCCCTCCCGTACCGGCAAGGGGTCCGGACCGGGGTCCGGTTCCGGCTCCGGCTCCGGCGGCGCCACCGGGACATCGTCCAAGCCGGCCCCGACCACCGCCGCACCCGGGCCGGCCCGCGTTCCCGGCCCCGGCTACGACAGTTCGGCCGACGCGCGGGCACAGATCGACGCGGCCCTGCGCGCGGCCAAGTCCGACGGGCGGATGGTGCTGCTCGACTTCGGGGCGAACTGGTGCGGCAACTGCAAGGCCGCCGACAAGGTGTTCGCGCAGCCGCGGACCTCGGCGATCCTCGGGGAGTCGTACCACCTCGTGAAGATCGACATCGGCGGCGACAGCTCCGCCAACTCCGCGCTCCTGCGCGCGTACAGCCCCTCGGGCGGGACGTACAGGATGCCGGTCCTGGTGGTCGTCTCGCCGTCCGGCACGACGCGCACCGACACCCACGTCACGGGCAACCCGCCGCTGACGGCGGAGGGCATCGACTCCTTCCTGCGCGCGTGGGCGCCGTGACGGCACCCGTACCCGCACCCCCACCCGCACCTCACGACACCGAGGCACACCGATGAACGTTTCAGCACACGTCGGATTCCGACGTAGCACCCGTGTCGCGGCCGCCCTCATCCCCCTGGCCGCGCTCGTGGCCTGCGGCGGGAAGCCCGCCGGGCCGTCCGGCGGCCCAGGGCCCACGACGCGCTTCTCCGAGAACGGCGTCACCGTCACGCTCTCGCTGTCCGACTGGCAGGCCTCGAAGGGGACCCTCAACGCGGTCTTCACTCCCGAGGCCGAGGGGTTCCACCTCTACAGCATGGATCTGCCGCCCACCGGCATCGAGGGCGTGGGCCGTCCGACCACGGTGGCCGTCACCGGCGTCCTCGCGGCGGAGGGCCCGTTGCGGACCGCCTCGACCGTACGGTCGATCCAGGTGCCCGGGGTTGACACCCCGGTCCCCGTCTACCCGGACGGCCCGGTCACCACCACCCTGCCCGTGCGCGCGTCGGCGCACGGCGAGGCCACGGTCCTGCTCGGCTACGCGAGTTGCAGCACGCGGGACGGCTGCACCATCCCGGTGTCCGGCCGGCCCGTACGCGTGCGCGTCACGCGGGACGGCCCGGCGTTCGCCACCCCGTGACCCGCCGGTTCCGGGCCTTCCCGGTCCGTCCCGGCGCAGGTGGTGACCTGTCCACGTCAGCGCCGCGCCGAGCCTCTAAGGTGTCCGCATGCCGAGCGTCCTGGTCGTGGAAGACGACCCCAGCATCCGCCAGTCGCTGATCGAGGTCCTGGTGGAGCAGGGGTATGCCGTACGCAGCGCCGCCGACGGGTTCGGCGCGTTGCGCGAGGTCACGCAGTCGCCCGTGGACGCGGTGGTCCTCGACCTGGGACTGCCCGACCTGGACGGCGGCGACGCCCTGCGCATGATCCGCGGGATCTCCTCCGTACCCGTGCTGGTGGCCACCGCCCGCGACGACGAGTCGGAGATCATCAACATCCTGAACGCGGGCGCCGACGACTACCTGGTCAAACCCTTCTCCGGGGGACAACTCCTCGCCCGCCTCTCCGCCGTCCTGCGGCGCACCGCCGGTGTGCCCTCCCCCGGCGGCGGTGCGGCCGGGGTGTCGCCGGCGCAGGCCGCCGATCCCCTGCGCCCCACCGTCGTGGGCGAGTTGGCGGTGGACCCGGGCGCGCGCACCGCGTACCTGGCCGGGCGCGAGCTGCGCCTCACCCGTCGGGAGTTCGACCTGTTGGCGTTCCTCGCCCACCACAGCGGCCAGGTCGTCTCCAAACGGCGTCTGCTGACCGAGGTCTGGCGCGAGCCGTACGTGGACGACCAGACGGTCGACGTGCACCTGTCTTCCCTGCGCCGCAAGCTCGGCGAACGGGCGGCGGCCCCGCGCTACCTGCTGACCGTTCGCGGGGTGGGCATCAAGCTGGTGGCACCGCGTTGAGGCGCTCACTGGCCGGGGTGGCGCTCGCGGTGACCTCCATGGTCGCCCTGTCCTTCCTCATACCGTTGGCCGCCCTGGTGATGTCGCTGGTCAAGGAGCAGGGGGTGACGGCGGCCGAGCAGCGGGCCGCCGCCCTGGCACCGGTGCTCACCCTGACCACGGATCCGAATGCCCTGCGGGAGTCCGCGGCGAGCCTGGACGCGGCGGAGCATCTGGTCGTGCACCTGCCGGGATCAAGGGCCCTGGGCCCCTCCAAGGCCCCTGCGGCGCTGCTCGAACGGGCGCAGCGCGGGCGGGAGTCGATCTCGCAGGAGGTCCCGGACGGTTGGATCTGCCTGCAGCCGGTGGTGCTGCCGGGTGACGAGGTCGCCGTCATCGAGGATTTCGTGCCCGAGGCGGAACTCACCCGTGGGGTGGCGCAGTCGTGGGCGGTGATGTGTTGCCTCGCCGTGGGGCTGATCGCCGGATCCGTGCTGGTCGCCGACCGGCTCGGCGCGAAGGTGGTCCGTTCCTCGAAGCGGCTCGCGCAGGCCTCTCACGCGCTGGGCCTGGGCGACCTGGACGCCCGCGTCGAGCCCATGGGCCCCAGGGAACTGCGGGACGCGGGCGTCGCCTTCAACGCGATGGCCCACCGCATGAACGAGCTGCTCGCCGTCGAGCGCGAGCTCGTCGCCGATCTGTCGCACCGGTTGCGCACCCCGCTGACCGCCCTGCACCTGGCGTCGGAACGCATGGCCGGCACCCCGGAGTCGGCCAGGGTCGAGGCGGCGGTCGGCGAGCTGGAGGCCGAACTCCAGGCGATCATCGCGGCGGCGCGCACCCCGCTCGCGGTGGGACCCATGGGCCAGGGCCTGCTCGGTACGGAGACGGCCGCGCGGCGGGCGCCGGCGGGCGCGGCGGGGGCGGCGGGCCCGCGCTGCGAGGCGGCCGAGGTCGTACGTCGCCGGACCGCGTTCTGGGCCGTCCTGGCGGAGCAGCAGGGCCGTTCCTGCGCCGTCGACCTCACGGCGGAGCCCACGGACGTCGGCCTGTCGGCCGACGACGTCGCCGCCGTGGTGGACGCGCTCATCGGCAACGTCTTCCGTCACACCCCCGACGGGACCCCGTTCGGCGTGCGCGTCGTGCGCACGGCCCAGGCGGTGGAGCTGATCGTGGAGGACGGCGGACCGGGCATCCCCGAGCCGGAACGAGCCCTGTCCCGGGGGAGCAGTACGGGGTCCACGGGGCTGGGCCTCGACATCGCGCAACGAGCCGCGAACGCGACGGGCGGCACGCTGCGCATCACCCGAGGGCCGCTCGGCGGGGCGCGCATCACGGTGACGTTCGCCCTGGCCGCGCCGGCGCCGTCCGGCCACCGCTCCCGCCTCGCCCGCGGCCGCAGGCGCTAGAGCCTGTCTGACAAATGATCATCGGGCGGTTCGCGGCGCCACAACATCACAGCTGCCAGGACGATTCCATCCCAACAGAGCTTGGTGCGCAGACTGGCCGGACGCCCTGCCGTCGGCGGTCCCGGCGCGCTACGGTTCGGAGTGTTGCGGTGACCGATGACGCTCAGGGGGCTGGCGTGCAATGGCATACGAAACGCGCGTGGTGGGGGACGGCCGTTGCAATCGGCTTGGCGGCCGGGCTGGCCAGCTGTTCCAGCGGGGAGGCACAGGGCCCCTCACGGCAACCGACTGCGGCGGCGGGCGCGCCGACTGCGAAGCCGAGCGCGCAGCCATCCCCAAGTGGCCGGCTTGATCTGATGATGCCCACGGCAGAGGAACTACCCGCAGGCTGGCGGCTCTCCGGGGAGGACTCTGTTGGCTGGCGGGACGCCGCCCCGGCCATAGACGATGGGGGGCTGCTGACGTGCGGTGCCCTGCCCCAAGAGGCCGCCGAGCGCTCCAGCGGCCCGTACCAGCTGGTTCTGAGTGTGGGCAACGAGGGTGGCGGTGACGGCGCGCACTTCCGTCTGAGCCTGAACAACGAGGAACAGGCCAAACGGAATCTGGGCCTCGTCCGCAAGCTGTTGAATTGCTGGAATCCGAAGGACGCCGGAGTCGGAGATGAGAGCCTGAGCTTCACAGCCGAGCGGTTCACACATGTCGTGCTGCGCGTGGGCGGCATAGAAGCGCAGATCGACACGCCGAAGGAAGGCGCGAGCCCGTCGGCGGAGGCGTGGGCGGACGTGATGGCGCGACGGATCCGCTCGGTGTTGGCGGGCGACCATCCGACAGCGCGGGTCACGACGGGCTAAGGCGTGTCGGACAAATGATCACCTCGCTGGTTCGCGGAGCCAGAGGATCAGTGAGGCCAGGACGATTCCGGCGCGGTAGCGGTTGGCGAGCTTGTCGAACCTGGTCGCGATCGCACGGAACTGCTTGAGGTGTGCGAAGCAGCGTTCGACCACGTTGCGGTCGCGGTAGACCTCCTTGTCGAAGGCGGGCGGCCGGCCGCCGAGGCGCCCCCGGCGCCGGCGGTTGGCCGCTTGGTCGCGGCGCTCGGGGATCGTGACGGCGATGCCCCGACGCCGCAGCAGGTGCCGGATCGCCCGGCTGGAGTAGGCCTTGTCGCCCAGGACTCGGATCGGTGTCGTGCGCGGGCGGCCGGAGTGGGCCCGCGGAACACGGATCCCGTCGAGGACGTCGGCGAACGCGGTGGCGTCGTTGACGTTGCCGGGTGTGAGCACGATGGACAGGGGCAGGCCCCGGCCGTCGACGGCGAGGTGGACCTTGGTGGTCAGCCCGCCTCGGGACCGGCCGAGGGCTTGGCGCGTCTGCGAGCGGCCCGGATCCGATCACCAGACGAGCTTGTACGTCACGTCGTGTCGGACCGGCGGGGGCGCGGTCTCGGAGTAGACGAGCCGGATGCGCGTGAAGCGGCGCAGGTCGGGCTGGGCGGGATCGTTCTCGGGGTGGCTGAGGGTCACCTTGACCGGGTAGGCGCGGAAGCGGCCGGCAGCGCAGTAGGGCTTGCAGTCGTTGACCATGTCGGTGCCGGTGGCGGTGGCGGTCCGCCGACCCCAGGACGTCCAGTGCAGCCCGATCAGCTGATTGTTGCCGTCGCCGCAGGCCAGGATGTATTCCTCGGGCCGGACCTGCGGTTTCCCGGCGCAGTCGACGACGGCCACTGCCGGGTCCGGGTCGACGGCGGGCGCGGTACCGGCCGTGGAGGCGGCGGCGGTCACACCGACCAGCGCGGCCGTGACCACGCAGACGGCGACCGCCCGGGTCCTGACGGCGATGTCCATGGGCGAACGCTCCTTCGCATAGCAACCCCCAGCTTCGCCCATCACCCCCGAAGCCGCACCTTCGACGCGTACCGCCCGCCTCCGGCCGGCAGCCGCCGGGGCCGAGGTGGCCGTGCTCGCCGGCGCCACCCACCACTCCCTGCCGCTCGCGGCGGCCCCGGGCCTTTGTCGCACCCGTTCCGTACCCTGGCGGCATGCGCATGCGTCCCACCCTGAGCTGGACCCCTGCCGAGGACCTGCCGCCGGCCACCACGGATGTGGAGCCGGTGGTCGATGCCCTGCGCACCGGCGGCGTCCTGGTGCTCAGCGGCGCGGGCATCTCCACGGAGTCGGGCATCCCCGACTACCGGGGCGAGGGCGGCAGCCTCAGCCGGCACACCCCGATGACCTACCAGGAGTTCACCGCCAGTCCTCAGGCCCGGCGCCGGTACTGGGCGCGCAGTCACCTCGGCTGGCGCACGTTCGGCCGCGCCCGGCCCAACGCCGGGCACCGGGCGGTGGCGGCGTTCGGGCGGCACGGCAGGCTCGCGGGTGTGATCACGCAGAACGTGGACGGCCTGCACCAGGCCGCCGGCAGCGAGGCCGTGGTGGAGCTCCACGGAGGCCTGGACCGGGTCGTCTGCCTCTCCTGCGCCGCCTCCGTCCCGCGCCGCGAGCTCGCCCGGCGGCTGGAGGAGCTGAACGTCGGCTTCGAACCCGTGGCCGCCGGTCTCAACCCGGACGGTGACGCCGACCTCACGGACGAACAGGTCGCGGACTTTCGCGTGGCGCCGTGCTCGCGGTGTGGCGGCGTACTCAAGCCGGACGTGGTGTTCTTCGGCGAATCGGTTCCCCCGCGACGGGTCGAGCACTGCCGCGCGCTGGTCGACAGGGCCGCCTGTCTGCTCGTCCTGGGATCGTCCCTGACCGTGATGTCCGGGCTGCGCTTCGTCCGTCAGGCGGAACGGGCCGGGATACCGGTGTTGATCGTCAACCGGGACCCGACCCGGGGCGACCGGCACGCCGCCGCGCGCGTCGAGTTGCCCTTGGGCGCGGCCCTCACCACCGTGGCCGAGCGGCTGGGCATCGCGGTGGCGTAACGGGCTTCGCCATCGACTGGGCGGAGCTGTCCGCAGCCCGGGTTCGGCGCGCTGCGCCACAACGCCGCGCCGCCTGCGCGGAGTTCTGCTCGGGGCCGTGATCGGCGTGCTCCACCTCCACGCCCTGACCCTCGCGCCGCCGCACCTGCGCGGGCGGCGATCGGCGGTAGGGTGCCGCCCGTGTCCGAGCATCAGCGCGACCTCGTCGGCTACGGCGCCGAGCCGCCGCACGCCGCCTGGCCCGGCGGCGCCCGCGTCGCCGTCAGCATCGTCCTCAACTACGAGGAAGGCGGCGAGCGGAACGTCCTGGAGGGCGATCCCGCCTCGGAGGGCTTCCTCCACGAGATCGTCGGCGCACCGCCCGTGGTCGGCGGACGCGATCTGAACGTCGAGTCGATGTTCGCCTACGGCTCGCGCGCCGGCTTCTGGCGCATCCACCGCACGCTCACCGCGCACGCCACACCCCTCACCGTGTACGCCGTCGCGCAGGCGCTGGAACGCAATCCGGAGGCGGCGCGCGCGATGGCCGCCGCCGGCTGGGAGGTCGCCAGTCACAGCCGGCGCTGGATCGACTACCGCCACGTGCCCGAGGACACCGAACGCGACGACATCAGGCACTCGATCGCGACGATCGAGCGGCTCGTCGGCCGCCGGCCCGTCGGTTGGTACACCGGCCGGACCAGCCCCCACACACGGCGACTGGTCGTCGAGGAGGGCGGCTTCCTCTACGACTCCGACGACTACTCGGACGACCTTCCGTTCTACGTGGAGGCGGCGGGCCGTCCGCACCTCGTGCTGCCGTACGGCCTCGACACCAACGATTTCAAGTTCCTGCTCGTCCACGGCTTCACGACGGCCGACGACATGCTCGCGTATCTCATCGACACGTTCGACACCCTCCACGCCGAGGGCGCCGACCGGCCGCGCATGATGAGCGTCGGCCTGCACTGCCGGATCATCGGGCGGCCCGGCCGCATCCGCGCGCTCGACGGATTCCTGAAGCACGTCGCCCAACTCGGCGGCGCCTGGGTGGCCACCCGCGAGCAGATCGCCCGCCATTGGCTCGCCACGCACCCACCGCGGAGCTGACGCCACGCCGGCCCGGGAGTTGGCCGGCCGAGGAGTACGCGAGTCGGTTACTCGCCGGTTCATCGATGAGTCCATTAGGCATATCATCCCCGGTTGTTTTGCCCAACCGAGACATTTCACGCCGTGTCCGACACCCCCAAGCACGGACACTTCGGGCAAAAATGGGCGCTCGTCGGGATCCGATACGCAGTCACCGAGAACAGAACAGTCGCCATCACGGTCTTGTTCCTGAATCTGAATGCGGAGGTATCACGATTGCCGAAATCGAAGAAACGGTGGGAGAGCCATCGCTCTCCGGCCCTGTTCCTCGCAGTCTCCGTGGCCGCCCTGTTCGCGCCGGCCACTCCCGCCGAGGCCGCCTCCTCGTACGGCATAAAGGCCGTCGCCATCGCCGCCTCCAAGAAGGGCGCCCCCTACGTCTACGGCGCCACCGGACCCAAGGCATTCGACTGTTCGGGCCTCACCCTCTACGCCTTCCGCAAGGCCGGCCGCGTCCTTCCCCGTACCGCCGATGCGCAGTACGAGGACACCCGGCGCATCCCGCGCACTCAACGCGCACCCGGTGACCTGGTCTTCTTCCCCACCGGGGGGACCATAAGCCACGTCGGCATCTACGCGGGCCACAACAAGATCTGGCACGCCCCCAAACCCGGCACCCGCGTCAGGCTCGAACGCATCTGGACCGGCGCGGTCCGCTACACCCGGGCCAACTGAGCGACCCCGTACGGAAGCCACGCGTGGTTGTGCCCCGGATACGCCCGGGGCGGACGAACACGACGGCGCCGCAGGGAAGTTGCTCGGATCGGCGTCCCCCAGCCCCTCGTCAGCAGCGCGTTGTCAGTGGTGGCGACTACGTTCGGAGGTGTTGCAAGGGCGGTTTCCCGACAAGGAGTGCACGATGTCCGAGAGCAGTGTTCAGCCCGCGCTGAGGGTGGTGCTGACAGACGTCAACGAGCGCGTGGTGGAGGCGTGGCGGGCTGCGTTCGCGGACACCCCAGGCATCGAGATCCGCAAGGGTTCGATCCTCGACGAGGACGTCGACGCCTGGGTCAGCCCGACCAACTCCCTTGGCCGGATGGACGGCGGGGTCGACGCCGTCATCAAGCGGCACCTCGGTTCCGGCATCCAACTGCGCGTGCGGCGGGCCATCCGCGACCGTTTCGCCGGTGCGCTCCCGGTGGGCAGCGCGGTCTGCGTCCCGTCGGGGGCGACCGTCCCCCGGTACCTGATATCGACGCCGACGATGGTGCGGTCCTCGCAGAACGTGAGTGCCACGCTGAACGTGGCCCTGGCGTGCGCCGCCGCGTTCCAGGCCGTCCACCGGCAGAACCGGAAGGTACCGGGCAGCATCCGCTCGGTGGCGCTGGTCGGGATGGGCGCGCAGACCGGCCAGGTGCCGGCGCGGGTGTGCGCCAACCTGATGTGGACCGGCTACACGCTCTTCCACGACCACTGGTTCGAGGACGACGACGAGTTGCGCGCCACGATCGTCACGCAGTGGGGCGGCATCGAGAAGCGCCCGGTCGAGGAGCGGGTCCGCATCGTGCCGCCGAAGGCCGTGGCCGCGACCGCGACCGCAGCCCCTGTCCAGCCGGCCGACCAGTCCACCGACCAGCCCGCCGGCCACGTCCCTTCCTCGACCGGCACGACAGAAAGCCCCTCTCCTGTGACCGACGCGAACGACCCCCTGGCTCTCGCCGAACTCTTCAACGGCGGCGGCGAACCCTGGCTTCCGCTCCTGAAGCCCGTCATCGAGGCGCAGCCGGACGCCGCCCGGTTCATCGGGAAGGGCCGCAGCCCGGAGGTCGTGCCGGTCCGTGAACTGACCTTCCAGGCACTCAAGCCGCATCCGCCGCACAAGTGGAAGGTCGTCGTCTTCGGCCAGAACCCGTACCCGCGCCCGGAGAGCGCGACGGGCATAGCCATGTTCGACAACACCTTCAACGACTGGAAGGACAGCCAGTTCGGCAGGGTCGTCAGCATCCGCTGCATCATCAAGGCGGCGGCGATGTGGAAGTACGGCATCGCGAAGAAGACGCCCATCGCCGACGTGCGCGCGCTGTTGAAGGAGCGGGAGACGGTCCAGCCGCCGGAGTGGTTCCAGGCGATGCTGACGCAGGGCGTGCTGCTGCTGAACGCCTCGCTCACCGCCAGTGGCGACGGGGCGATGGGGGCCGACCAGCACACGACGTTCTGGCGGCCCGTCGCCGAGCGGATCGTCGAGGAGATCCTCAAGGCCAAGCAGGACGCCGACGAGGACGACCGCGGGGTCGTGTTCGCCTGGTGGGGGGCGCACGCCCGCAGCCTGAAGCGGGTCGTCCTGCGGCTCCAGAAGAAGTACCCCGACGTCGAGGTCCGCCACATCGACCACGCGAACCCGGCGGCGCAGGGCGACATCTTCTGCGAGGGCGACCACTTCGCCATGGTCAACGAGGCCCTCACCTCGCTGGGTGCCGACGGCATCGACTGGCTGCCGAGCAAGGGCTGGAACGAGGGCGCGGCCGGCGGCGGTGGTGCGGACGGCGGCGTCGCGGCGCGCATGGGCGCCTTCATCGAGTCGACCATGAACCTGCACCAGCTGTACCTGGAGCGACTCACCAGCGTCAAGGACGAGGGCCTGGTCCTCCCCGCGATCACCGGTGTGTTCGACACCCCGCTGATGGACTTCCAGGACGCCGTCGCGCCCGTCGCCGAGACGCTGAGCGGGCTCGGCGGGCACATCGTCCGGTCCCGCGACTTCGGCAAGCGGCGGGCGGACGAGACGGCCGGCGGCCTGTCCGCCGACGCGATCGCGGCGCTCTACCTCTACACCTGCGAGTCGGCGTTCTACCGCGAGATCAACGCCGTCCTGCGTTCCCCGGACCGCACGAAGGTCACGCCCTACCTGCCCTACCTGCGACTGCTGTTCTCAGCGGTCTCGGGGCTGCCCGCGCACACCCGGCCGCTGTGGCGCGGCGTGTCGCTGGACATGCGGGCGCAGTACCCGGTGGGTCGGACGGTGACCTGGTGGGGCGTCTCCTCGTGCACCTCCGAGCGGAACGTGGCCCGGTCGTTCCTGGGCAGCCGCGGCAAGCGGACGCTCTTCGAGGTGACTCCCGCCCAGGCGGTGGGCATCCGGAACTTCTCCGCGTTCACCGGGGAGGAGGAGTACATCCTCGCGCCGGGCACCCAGCTCAAGGTGACGGACGTGAAGAGCGAGCGCGGCGGCCTGTGCACGGTCAAGCTGACCGAGGTGAAGGCCACTCCCCTCGTGTCCTGACCCACCATCCCACGACGGTCAGGGCGGCGGGCGGGGCCGGGCGCCGGCTACGCTGGTGGGGCGGCACGCATCGAGGAGATCGAGGAGATCGAGGAGGCTGCCGTGAAGGATCACGTGCACCGGCGTTTCCACCTCGACCAGGACGGGCACTCGATCACGGTGGTCTGGGCCCCGGTGCCCGGACGGACCGAGGTGCTGGTCGACGGCAAGGTGGTCGGCTCCGCCCGGACCCTGCGCCACGCGGCCACCGAGTTGCACGGCGAGATCGCCGACGGTGACGTCAGGCGGCCCCTCACCATCCGCGTCGGCCGTCCCGACGTGGCGGGCGGCGAGCCCCTCTGCTTCGTGGAAAGCGAGGGCCGGCGGTACCTCATGCCGCTCGTCCCGCTCACGGGGGGCGAGCGGTGGCCCGCCGAGCCGACTCCCCCGGCCCGTACCCCCGCGCAACTCCTCGCGCGGTGGCGCGCGCACCGCCGACACTCTCGGGGCTGAGGTCTCGTCGCGGCCTGATCGCGCGATCGCGGGGCAGACGCGTGGCGAGGGAAGAGCGAAGGAGCTTGCGATGCCCGCGTTCCACGCCTGGTTCGACCGTGCCCGGAGCGCCCTGGCCGCGTTCGGCGCAGGAGGCGCGCGGGCGAGGCTCGGTCGGGACGCCGCGTACGAAGCCGAAGGCGATACCCAGGCCGAGGCCCAGGCCGAGGCCGACCGGCTGAAGCGGGCCCCCCGAGTCCGGAAGGGCGATCCCGCCCTGGCCGTGCCGTGGGGGATGCGCGTCGCCGCGGAGATGGGCTGGCGGTTCCTGGTCCTCGCCGCGGCCGTGTGGGTCGTGATGCGGGTGATCGGCAGCGTCCGGCTCGTCGTCTTGGCCTTCGTCGTCGCACTGCTGATCACCGCGCTGCTCCAGCCGACGGTCGCCCGGCTCCACCGGACGGGCCTGCCCCGGGCCCTGGCCACGGTGGTCACGGCGCTGTGCGGGTTCGTCGTGCTGGGCCTGGTCGGATGGTTCGTCGTGTGGCAGGTGCTCGAAAACCTCGACAGCCTGTCGGGCCGCCTCCAGGAGGGTGTGGAGGAGCTGAAACGGTGGCTCGTCAACAGCCCGCTCCACGTGACCGAGCAGCAGATCAACGACATCGCCTCCAGCCTGAGCGATGCGATCGGCACCAGCACCAGCGAGATCACCTCGACCGGTCTGCGGGGCGTGACGGTCCTCGTGGAGGTCATCACCGGAGCGCTGCTCGCGATGTTCTGCACGCTCTTCCTGTTGTACGACGGCCCGCGCATCTGGCGCTGGACGCTCCAGCTGGTCCCGGCCGCGGCCCGACCCGCCGTCGCGGGCGCGGGCCCGCCGGCCTGGCGGACGCTGACCGCCTACGTGCGCGGGACGATGATCGTGGCCATGATCGACGCGGTGTTCATCGGGGTGGGCATCTACTTCCTCGGAGTCCCCCTCGCCGTGCCCATCGGCGTGGTGATCTTCCTGGCCTCGTTCGTGCCCCTGATCGGCGCGATCGCGTCCGGCGCGATCGCCGTGATCGTCGCTCTGGTCACCGAGGGGGTGTTCACCGCGCTGATGGCCCTGATGGTGGTGCTCGTCGTCCAGCAGATCGAGGGCCACGTGCTACAGCCGTTCATCCTGGGGCGCGCGGTGCGGGTCCACCCCCTGGCGGTGATCCTGGCCGTGTCCGCCGGAGGACTGATCGCGGGGATCGCCGGCGCGGTCGTCGCCGTCCCGCTGGCCGCCGTCGCCCACACGGTGATCGGTCATGTCCGGGCCTACGCGGACGAGGGCCCGGACGTGGAGCCGGCAGAACCGCCGGCCCCACCGACCGGGGACTCAGGAGGAGGTCCGGGGCCCCACTAGACGGCTGCCGGACCAGGCGCCGAGGGCGACGGTACGGGTACGTGTCAGACCGGCCGCCTCCGCCGCTTCGGCGATCTCGCCGTGGTCGACGAAGCCGGGCTTGCCCGTCATCGGGTTGAGGACCCAGACGAAGCCGTCGTCGGGGAGTCGCTCCCCGATGAGCCCGAGTTCGTCGGCCAGATCGCCGTCGCCCTCCCGCCACCACAGGAGAACGGCTGCCACGACGGCGTCGGTCTCGTCATCCACCATGGCGCTGCCGATAGCTTCCTCGACGGCGGCGCGGATGTCGTCATCGGTGTCCTCGTCCCAGCCCAGTTCCTGGACCACCATGGACCGCGTGACGCCCAACTTCCGGGCGTGGTCCCGCGCATCGGCAGCGGCCACCATGACACCTCCTCCAGTCCTCCAGCGCTCTGACTCTACGGAAGGATCCGCCTCAGTTCTGCTGGTCCTGAACATCGCAGTCGGTGTAGACGGTCGGCCTGGTCATCAACGCCGAGAGCCGCTGGGCCAGCTCGTTGGTTTCGGGGGCGTTGCTGTTGGCCATGGCGCCCTCGTGGGAGTCGAACTCGACCACCGCGAGGTAGCGGTGGGGGTTGGCCCGGTCCTTCAGGAGGGTGCGGGAGGTGGGAGCGCCGGTCCGGCCCTCCGAGCGGGCGCGCTCCTCGTACGCGCGCAGGAGATCGCGTACCTCGTCGATGCGCTCGGTCTCGAAGTCGATGATCTGTGCGAACTTCATGCTTCCGGTTCCTCCTCGTGCCTGGCGGCCCCGCGGGTGGGTCCCGCGTCCTCAGCAAACACCGCCCCGCACGCCCCCGGCGGCTCACACACCGGGCGGCGTGGCGATTCCACGGGGTTGGAGGCGGAACGGGGGCGGCGTCAGAACGCGTAGACGGGGTTGCCGTTCAGCGTGGCGGACATCGCGCACGCGTTGGAGAACGTGTGCTTCCACTCGACATGGCTGCCGCGCCACACGCCGTCCGCGGTGACGGTCACGGGGTCGTAGTGCATCGGGCACGCCCGGTCCGGATTCGGGGCGGCCAGCAGGCGGTTGAACTCGCCGTCGGTGGCGTTGAGGGCGTCGCAGGCGGCCCTGGGGGCGGGGTGCGTGCCGGTGGCGGTGTAGGCGCAGCTGAGGACGGTCGCCCGGAGGACCGTGCCCGTGGCGGGGTCGTCCCCGTCGGTGATGGTGAAGACCATGGCGGACGGGGCGTACAGGCTCGCGGGCTCGGCCTGCGCGGCGCCCGTGGCACCGGCGAGACAGAGGAGAGCGGCGGCGGAGACGGTGGCTAAACGGTGACGCATGATACGACTCACTTTCGATTCGAAGGATAGTTGGGCTCTGGATCTTGCATCCAGCCCTGAACCGATGTCGAGCCTGCCAGGCATGAAGGTTCACTGCACATCGGCGGTCGATTTACGGACAGGGAGTTCGGATACCGGCGATCTGGGCGGTATTCGACCGTCTTCCGCCGGGTGCCCGCAGGCCAACGCCGCGGGGGAACGCGGTGCGTTGCGAGGCGGGACGTACGTTCCCACACTTCCCGCCCAGGTGACGGCCGCTCGGCGTTCACCCATCGGCTGCCCAGGGTGACCGGATCGATGCGCTCCCGCCGCGCGGCCGTCAGCCGCGGCGGTCGCACTCGCCGAGGTACGCCTCCAGTTCGGCGGCTCCGGTCAGCATCGCGCGGCCGCGAGCTGACAGCCGACCGTGCCAGTCGCGCAGCGCGCTCTCCAGCGGCGCCGGCCCGCCGGCCGCCCGCACCTGAGCTATGAGCGGAGCGATCTGCTCCAACAGGTAGCCGCCCCGTCTGAGTTGGTGGACCAGCCGGACATCCCGGACGTCGGCCGCGTCGTAGACGCGGTACCCGGTCAGCGGGTCGCGGCGCGGGCTCACCAGCCCGGCGCGCTCCCACGTGCGAAGCGTCGCGGGCCGGATGCCGAGCTTGCCCGCCAGCGGTCCGATGAACGTGTCCCCGGACTGGGACGCCGCCGCCTCGGGCACCGTGGTCGGTTCCAGGTCGCGGAGGGCGCTCTCGACCGCCTGGAGGGTCCGGCGGTCGTCGAGGAGCTCGGCGTGGCCGGCGTCGATGAGGCGGAGCGCCTCGTCGAGCGCGCCCTCGTTCACGGCCCGCATGATCGCCGTCGCCGTCCGGTGCCCGTGGCCGGGCACCAGGGCCAGGAACGCGCGCAGGGCGCCCGCGTGCAGCGGCGTATAGGTGCGGTAGCCGTGGGGGGTTCGACCGGCGGCCGGGAGGATGCCGGCCCCCTCGTAGTTCCGGATCGCCTGCGTGGACAGCCCGTGGCCGCGCGCCAGATCGACCGGCCGGAGCCGTTCATCGGTTTGAGGGTTTCGGGCCATGAGCCTGCCGATATCGCGGGAAAGTTTCAACCGAAGCTTCAACGATAGCGTTGAAGGCATGGCCATCGACATCAAGGACACGGCCCATGCCCTCGGGGCGGCCGCCATCATGGGGCTGCTCCCGGCCCGGCCGCGGTTGCTCGCCCTGGGCGAGCCCACCCACGGCGAGGACGCTCTGCTCGACCTGCGCAATGAGCTCTTCCGGCAGCTCGTCGAGGAAGAGGGCTACCGGACCATCGCCATCGAGAGCGACTGCATGATGGGCCTGGTCGTGGACGCGTACGTCACCTCGGGCACGGGGACCCTCGACGAGGTCATGGTGCGCGGGATCAGCCACGGGTGGGGCGCGTCCGCGGCCAACCGCGAGCTCGTGCGCTGGATGCGCGCCTACAACGAGGGCCGGCCCGCGGCCGACCGGCTCCGTTTCGCCGGATTCGACGGCCCGCTGGAGATCACCGGCGCCGCGAGCCCCCGACAGGCCCTCACCGCACTCCACGGCTATCTCGCGGCCCGGGTGGACGCGGACCTGCTCCCCTGCACCGCGGACACGCTCGACCGGCTGCTCGGCGCCGACGACCGGTGGACCGATCCCGCCGCGATGTGGGACCCGGCCCGGTCCCTGGGGCAGTCGGCCGAGGCCGGGGAGCTGCGGCTGCTCGCCGATGATCTGGCAGCGCTGCTCGACGAGCAGACGCCGCACCTGATCGCGGCGACCTCGCGGGACGACTGGGACCGTGCACGCCTGTACGGGCGCACCGCGATCGGATTGCTGCGCTACCACCACTGGATGGCCGACACCTCACCGGCTCGCCTGACCCGGCTGGTGGGCGTGCGGGACCAGATGATGGCCGAGAACCTCCTCGCCGTCGCCGCTCGGGGCCCGGCACTCGTCCACGCCCACAACTCCCATCTCCAGCGGGAGAAGAGCACGATGCGGATGGGCGGCAAGCCGCTGGAGTGGTGGGGCGCGGGTGCGCTGGTGAGCGCCCGGCTCGGTGGGGCGTACGCCTTCGTGGCCACGGCCCTCGGCACGATCCGGCACCAGGGGGTGGACACACCGCCGCCGGACACGGTCGAGGGAATCCTGTACGCGCTCCTGGGGGACCGCTGCGTCATCGACGCTGCTCGGCTGGCCACGGCCCTCGGTGACGCGCTGCCCGCGCCGCGTGTCTCGTCCTGGTTCGGCTATGCCCCGGTGGACCCGGCTCGTCTGGCGGGCAGTGACGGCATCGTGTTCGTCAAGGACGTCGTCCGGCGAAGCCGGTAGGTGTCCGCGACGGAGCCCTGCGGCGCCTGGTCGCCGCGCCGCAGGGCTCTGCCTGTCGTTGCGTCAGAACGTGCGCTCGGTGAACCAGGTCGCCTGGCTGGACGGGTTCCTCAGGTCGACCGTGGTGCCGGAGAGCCGACGGTCCGGGCCGCGGACTCCGGTGTACCGGCCCACGGGGCCGTGTGACCAGTCGACGGTGAAGTAGATGTTCTCCCCGTCGACGGAGCCATCCCGGACGGTTCCCGAGGTGTTCCCGGACGACACGCTTCCGTAGAGGTGCCCGTTGCCGTCCTGCGTCAGGTTCACCCGCACGGTGGCGTTGGTCTGGAAGACGTACCAGATGCCGGCGGCGTTGAATCCGGGCGCCCGAACCTCCTGCACCGCACGCGGCGTGACCGGCGTGGCGGCGTTCGCGGGAGCGGTGACGCCGGCCCCGACCGCGGACAGGAGTAGGGCGGCGACTGACGTGGTCAGGAGCTTGCGGGTGCGAAATGAAACGAATGAAACGGACATGAGCCCTCCAGGGGCGGCCAAGACGTCGCTCCCCTTGCGTGGTGCGGGGAACCTGCGGCTGGACTACCCGTCCCGCACATGCCCGAGTCCTCAATTCACCCGAACGAGAAAGGCCCGAAGGGAGCGGGTCGGTCAGCAGGTCCACCTGGTGCTCGCGCCCGACCCGGCCATGATCCGCCGGACACCCCCTAGCACCGCTCCTGGTACGCGGTCTCGCACTCGGCGCCGTCGGCTCGGGCGGCCTCCGTGCACAGGGCGGCCTCGACCTTGCCGAGGAGGCGGGCCAGTTCGGTGCGTTCGGCCGTGTCCAGGCCGTCCAGGGTCCGGCGTTCCAGCTCACCCCACGCCGCGCAGACCTCGGCCAGGAGCCCCCGGCTGGCGGCCGTGGCCTCGACCAGCGAGGCCCGCCGGTCCGAGGGGTCGGGGAAGCGGCGGACGTGGCCGGACTGCTCCAGGCGCTGGAGCATCTTGGTCACCGTGGAGGGGTCGAGGCCCACCGCCTTGATCAGCTCCGACTGGCGCACGGCGCCGCTGTCCCAGAGGTGCATCATCAGGAACTCCTGCCCCGGGTGCAGCCCCAGGTCCCGCAGGAGCCGGCCCGCCGCTATGCGGTGGAGGCGGGCGACGCGGCTGATCGCATGACTCACCGGCCCGTCCAGGACGGCGCTGGGCGCTGCGGCGCACGCCGCGGTGGCGCGTGGCTCCTGCACGGGTTCCACGGTCATGGAAGCACTCCTCCTGGTCGGTCCGACGGCGCCGGGCCGGTGGTCTCGGTCCGGCGGTCCCGGTCCGGCGGCTGCGGTGGATTCTACCTCTCGCCCACATTTTAACTTGGCCGGCCAAGTAATGCGGTACGCTGCTCCTCGTCGGCAACCCTTGGCCGACCAACTATCTCTGTGAGGCAGCCATGACCACCGCTTTCGAGCCCGTCCACATCGCCGGCGCGACCCTCCCCAACCGCATCGCCCTGGCCCCGATGACCCGCAGCCGCGCAGCGGCGGGCGGCCTCGCGACCGGCCTCGTCGCCGAGTACTACACGCAGCGCGCGTCCGCCGGTCTGATCATCTCCGAGGGGATCCAGCCCTCCGTCGTCGGACAGGGCTACCCCTTCACCCCGGGCCTGCACAGCGCCGAGCAGGTCGCCGCCTGGCGCGAGGTCACCGACTCCGTGCACGCTGCCGGCGGCCGGATCTTCGCCCAGCTGATGCACTCCGGGCGCATCGGCCACCCGACGCTGCTGCCCGACGGCCTCCTTCCCGTGGCCCCCTCGGCGGTGGCCGCCCGGGGTCAGCTGTTCACCGCAGACGGCATGAAGGACTTCGTGACCCCCCACGAGCTGACCGGCCCCGAGGTGCGCCAGACCATCGCCGACTACGCCGAGGCCGCCCGCAACGCCGTGGAGGCCGGTTTCGACGGGGTGGAGCTGCACGGCGCCAACGGCTACCTGATCCACCAGTTCCTGGCGCCCGGGTCGAACCTGCGCACCGACGAGTGGGGCGGCCCGGTGGAGAACCGGATCCGCTTCGCGGTGGAGGCCGTCAAGGCGGTCGCCGCCGCGATCGGCGCTGAGCGCACGGCGCTGCGCGTCTCGCCCGGGAACGGGTACAACGACATCTCCGAGCCCGACCCGCGGCCGACGTACGAGGCCCTGGTCAAGGAGATCGACGGCCTCGGCCTCGCCTACCTCCACGTCCTGGAGCACGGGCCCGAGGCCCGGGACACCACCCTCGCCCTGCGCAAGCAGTTCTCCGGACCGCTCGTGCTGAACCCGGCGACGGAGGGCCCCACCGACCACCGGGCCCTCACGCTGATCGAGGACGGCGTCGCCGACGTCCTCGCCTTCGGCGCCCTCTTCCTCGCCAACCCCGACCTGCCGGAGCGCCTGCGCACCGAAGGCCCGTACAACACCCCGGACCCGTCCACCTTCTTCGGGGGCGACGCCCGCGGGTACACGGACTACCCGACGCTCTGAGCACGACCGCGTCAGTCGACGCCGGGGCTGACACAGCCGCTCGGGCAGTTCTGCGTACCACCGCACTCGTTGCACGCCGCGTGCTGCGGTTCGGCGACCCACCAGCTGCCCGAGCTCACCGGCGCCGGGCTCAGCGCTCCGGCCCCGCGCACCGCCACCCAGGCGCATCCGACGGCGAGCAGGGCGAACGGCGCCCACAGGAACATGAACATGGCTTTCCCCCATTCAGGCGGAGTCCCCTGGCCCCGCCCGGACGTAGGATTCCCGCCCGGCGCCCGCCCCAAGCGCCGGCGGGGGCGCGCGCCGGTCCCGGCCGGCGCTGCGCAACCCCGCGTCAGGGGCCTCGTAACCCCGCCGACCACGCCGACCTCGTCAGACGCGCCAGGAGCGGATCCGGTCCGCCGCGTCGTAGGCGTCCGAGCGGCCCGAGTCGATGTCGCGGGCCAGGTCGACCAGCGCCCCGTAGGGAGCGTCGATGCCCTCGCCGGCCGCGTGCATGTAGGCCACCACCAAGGCGGCCCCGAACAGGGCGTTGCGGGCGGGGAGGGGACGCAGGCGGATGACGGTGTGCATGAGGGCCGCGGCGCGCCAGGCGTTGTCGACGGTGACGCCGAGCTGCGGGGTGTTGACGCGATGGCGGCCCACGGCGGCGACCAGCACGGAGAAGTCGTGCACGGACGGCTGCTTGGGCAGGATCTCGGCCTGGCGCTCCAGGAGCCAGCGGATGTCGACGTACAGGTCCACGGGCTCAGGCGGCCCGGCCGGGCGCGTCGAGATGCGAGGGGGCGTCATCGGGGAAGGCCTTGTCGAACGCCTCCGCCTGATCGGCGAGGAAGGCCCGGAAGACCTCACCGGCCTCCTCCAGACGCGGGTCACGGACCGCGTCGTGCGCGGCCTGCGTGATCAGCGCGGTCACCGTGGTGCCCTCCGCCTCCGCGCGTTCCTTGAGCAGCGTGTGCAGCTGCTCATCGACCCGGATCGTCACCGTCTTCGACATACCGTCGACCGTACAGCAGCGCGTAAAGCACCGACAGCGGAACGGGGGGAAGTCGGGGTGCGCGGGCCCCCGCCGTGCCTTCGGCCGGGACCGCGTCGTTGACCACGAGTTGCGGCCATGTGCGAAGCGAGGTCTATCTACGTGAACACCCCCACCGGCCTTTCGGAAAGCGGTCTCGGCGCCCTCCACCGCCTGAAGGAGATGCGGGAGATCAACACCGTCATCTTCCGGTTCCCCTCCCCCTCGGGTGTCCTGGTCCTTGAGGTCGAGGCCAATCTGACCCATGACGAGCTGATCCAGGCCCTGCCCGCCGACGAGCCCCGGCTCGTCGTCCACGAACTGGCCTTCGCCAACCCGGATGGGGCCCGCCGCAACGAGCGGCTCCTGATCCTCTGGGTCCCGCCCGCCGCCGGCGATCAGGAAGAGACCTACACGGTCGGCTACACCATCCTGAAGGACTTCCTCACGGACGTGCGGGTCCACGTCACGGCCCGACGGGCGGACCACCTCGAATACCGACGGCTCGTGGCCCTCGCCGGCTGAGCGCCGGTCGGGTCAGCGGGTGGGTTCGATGCCCCAGGCCGCGGCTCGGGCGGCGGCGGCCGCGCGGTTGGGGAGGTCGAGCTTGGCGAGGATGTGCTCGATGTGGGTGCCCACGGTGCGCGGAGTGACGTACAGCCGCTGGGCGATCTCCTTGTTGGTGCGGCCGGTGGTCAGTTCGCCCAGTACCTGGAGCTCGCGTGGCGAGAGCCCGCCCGGCCGTCCGGCGCCCGGAGGACAGGCGCGGGGGGCGACGGGGGCGCGGGGGGCGACGGCCGCCGTGAGGGCCTCGGTGAGGAGGGTGACCACGGCGCGCGCCGGGTCGGGCGTGCGCCGTGGCCGGCGGGTGCTGACGTTCAGCATGCCGACGTAGCGGCCGTCGGTGTCGAACAGGCACTGTGCCACGCCGTCCTCGATGCCGAGGGGAGCCAGCACGTCCCGGAAGCCGGGGGATGCCGCCAGGAGTTGCCCGGGGACGTCCCTGAGCCACAGGCCGCCCCGGGCCGGGGTGTGGAGCACGGGGAACACCGGGTCGTGGTGCAGGCGCGTCTCGATGTAGGCCGTGGCCTCGTCCGGGTAGCTCCCGGCCAGGGTGATGTGGCACCGTCGCCGCGGATCCCACCGGGTCAGGGAGGCGTGGTCGTACTCCATCACCTCCGACAGCGCCGTCAGGACCGGCTCGACGCCGGTCTCGCCGTCGGTGGCGCTCCTGGCGGCCTCCCGGACGTGGAGGGCCGCGTCCAGGATGTCCGCCGTGCTGGGTTCCGCTGCCATCCCCCAAGGATGATCATGTGCCCGGAATACGTCAATTCCGTACGGTGTCGTGCACGACCTGCCCGTCCATGACGGTGAGGACGACCGGCATGTCCGGGATGTCGTGGGGGTCGGCGGTCAGCAGGTCTCCGTCCAGCACGCAGAGGTCGGCGACCTTGCCCGGTTCCAGGGAGCCCTTCCAGTCGTCGGCGAAGTCCTGCCAGGCCGCGTCGATCGTGTACGTACGGATCGCCTCGGCCAGCCCGATGCGCTGCTCGGGGCCGCTGACACGGCCGGCGGCCTTCGATTCGCGCAGCATCATGGTGGCGACGCCCTGACGCCAGTCCGGGTACGTGACGGGGGCGTCGGACCCGCTCGCGACGCGCACGCCGGCGTCGATGGCATCGCGGTAGGGCCAGGCGTACGCGGCGCGTCCGGCGCCGACGAACTCCTCTTCCATGTCGGCGACGGTCCACTTGATGGTGGGGTTCATGTTGACGCCGAAGTCGTGTGCGGCCAGCACCTTCATGCTGTGCGCGGTGAGGAAGTCGCCGTGGATGACGTAGTGGCGGGCGTCGGCCCGGGGGTGCTCGGCCACGGCCGCGGCGAAGGCGTCCGCGACGGTGTCGATGGCCCGGTCGCCGGTGACGTGGACGCCCAACTGGTGCCCGGCGGCGTGGGCGTGCCGGATCATGGCGTCGATCTCGGCGATCCGCGCGCTGTCCGTCTCACCTCCGACGCACAGCGAGCCACAGCCACCGCCGATGTACGGCTCGTGCATCCAGGCCGTCTTGTTGGGGACGACGCCGTCGGCGAATATCTTGACGCCGTGGATCGCGAGCCGGCGCGGATCGGCGGCGCGGGACGCGTCGGCGGCGTCCAGGTCGGTGAGGGCGCGGGCGAACTCCTCGGCGGTGCTCGCCATGCCGGTGGGCAGGAGCAGGACGCCCACGCGGGCGGTCAGTTCGCCGTCGGCCAGCAGCCGGTGGTAGACGTCGAGGGTCTCGCCGCCGAGCGCGCCCCGCATGATGCCGGCGCCGCCGGGGCCGAGGCCGGGCTCGGTGTAGCTGGTCACGCCGAGGCGGGCGAGCGTGGCGAGGGTCGCCTTGATCGCGTCGGTCCGCTCCTGCCGGCCGAGCGCCGGCAGCGCGTTCTGCACGAGGGCCTGGGCCCCCTCGTGGAGGAGCCCGGTCGGCTCGCCGGCTGCGTCCACGACGATGGCCCCGCCGGGCGGGGCGACGGTGCTCCGGTCGATCCCGATGAGCTCCAGTGCCTTGGAGTTGACCCAGGTGGCGTGCCCGGAGAAGGAGTACAGGACGACGGGGTGGTCGGGGCTCACGGCGTCGAGGTCGCGCCGCGAGGGCGAGCGCGACGGATCGGCCACGCACTCGTCGAGGAAGCCGGGGTCCCAGCCGTGTCCCGTGATCCACTGCCCGTCCGGAACCCGCCGGACGGCCTGCGCCACCGCCTCGGCCACGTCCGTCAGGGAGGACACGGTGGGGTGGCCGACGTCGAGGGAGAGCGGCGGCGTGGCCATGCCGAAGGCGCATCCGTGCAGGTGGGAGTCGTTGATACCGGGGAGCAGCGTCCGTCCCCGCAGGTCGACGACGCGGGTGGCGGGACCGATGAGCGGCTCGACGTCGTCCCGTCCGCCGACGGCGCTGATGGTCCCACCGGTCACCGCCAGGGCCGAGGCGACGGAGAAGTCGGCGTCGACCGTGACCACCTTCCCACCGAGGAATACCAGGTCCGCATACGTGTCCACAGAAGGGTCCTTTCGAAAACCGGGCGCGCGTCACGGCCGCCCGCGAACGATCTCCCGAGGACTATGGCCGGGCGCTCACCCCCGGCACATCGGTCATTCCACCGATCGCGGCAGTCATAGGCCGAAACGGACCGCCACGCCCGGCGAGTAGAGCACGCTCGCGGGCGGCCCGGCGGGGGCGGGCAGGCCGGCCGCGGCCACCAGGTCCTCCTCGCAGTGGAGGAGTTCGGCGCGGTGCAGGGGCCAGCGTGGGTGGGCGTTCGGGAGGTACAGCGGCCGGCCGAAGGGCTCGGTGTGCAGGCCCCAGCGGGCGGTCAGGAAGTGCTCCAGTTCGGTCGGTTCCACGATCCGCTCGCCGACCCGTACGGCGAACCGGCTGTGCGCGGGGCGCGGTCCGAAGAGGCGCCGGCTGCTCGCGTACGCGACCGTGTCGCCGTCCTGGCGGACCGACATCCGCGACCAGACGTACGGGAGGCGGAACGCGGCGCGGCCGAAGACCACGGGGATCAGCCGGGCGGCGTCCATCGAGAGGAAGGCCACGCCGCGGCGGCCGTCGGCGTCGACCGTGTAGAGGCGGACGTTGGTTTCCGGGAAAGCGCCCAGGTAGGGGATGCCGGGAAGGCGGAACCAGCCGACCTTGTGCATGCGGAAGGCCACCAGACCGATGTACGTGACCCCGTCCAGGGTGTCCGGCGCCGTATGGGCCGGCAGCAGCGGAGCGACGTCGGCGGGGTCGGCGGCCCAGTGCAGGAAGGCCACGTCGAGCCAGGACTGGGTGAGCAGGGGCCGGTCCGCCGTGAAGGGCGGGTCGAAGGATATCGGCTCGGGGCCGACGGCGGGCGGCATCTGGGGCATGGCGCCAGTATCGCGAAGAAGGGGTCGGCGAGGTCGCCGCTGCCCCCGCGCCATCCCGGGCGGCGGCGGCCGACGACTTGATAGGCAAGTCAGCGGTTGCCTATGCTGGGGTCATGGCCGACGACCTTTTCAAAGCCTTGGCCGACCCCACCCGCCGCACGATCCTCGACGAGCTCTCGGAGAAGTCCGGACAGACACTGTTCGAGATCTGCTCGCGCCTGAGCATGAGGCATCGGCTCGGCATCTCGCGCCAGGGCGTCTCCCAGCACCTCGCCGTGCTGGAGGCCGCCGGGCTCGTCGAGACCAGGCGGGAGGGCCGCTACAAGTTCCACGACCTGAACACGGCCCCGCTGCGACAGATCACCGAGCGATGGCCCGTGCCCGATCGGTCGCCCGACCCGTCGCCCGACCCATCCGGACCGGAGAAGAGCACCCCATGAAGATCCATCTGACCAGCGTCTTCGTCGACGACCAGGCCAAGGCCCTGCGCTTCTACACCGAGATCCTCGGGTTCGTGAAGAAGCACGACGTCCCGATCGGCGAGAAGGACCGCTGGCTGACCGTCACTTCACCCGACGAGCCCAACGGCACCGAACTCCTTCTGGAGCCGCTCGGCCACCCGGCCGCCAAGACCTACCGCGACGCGCTCGTCACGGACGGCATCCCGCTCGCCCAGTTCGCCGTCGAGGACGTGAACGCGGAGTACGAGCGCCTGCGCGGCCACGGCGTCCGCTTCACCCAGGAACCCCTGGACATGGGCACCGTCACCACTGCCGTCTTCGACGACACCTGTGGCAACCTGATCCAGATCGCGACGAAGCCGCAGTAGCCGGTCGGCCGCCCCCGGCACCTGGCCCCTGGTCCCTGGAAGCCTTGGGAGACACCGTGCCTCTCACCGAAGCCGAGCGTCAGTCCTTCCTCGCCGAACCCCATGTCGGAGCGCTCGCCGTCAGCCGACGCGAGCCCGCGCGGGGGCCGCTGGCCGTCCCCGTCTGGTACGCCTACGAAGCCGGCGGCGAGCTGTGGTTCACCACCGGGCTCGACTCCGCCAAGGCACGGGCCCTCGCCCGTGCGGGCCGCTTCTCCCTGCTCGTCGAGCGGGTGGAACCGACCGTGCGCTACGTCTCCGTCGAGGGCCCGGTGGTGTCGACCACACCCACCACCGACGGGGAGCGGGAATACATGGCCGCCCGCTACCTCCCGCCCGAGGCGGTGCGAGCCTTCCTGGACCTCGCCGCCCGCGAGCACGGGCCCCAGGTGACGATCCGGATGCGCCCCGAGCACTGGCTGTCGGCGGACCTCGGCGGCTTCTGAGACCGGGTCCGAGCCCCCGGCCCCTTGGACGTTCCGCCGAGGCGGTCCGGCGTCCCTGGTCGGGACAGCGCATTGTGTGCAGGGGAGTTGGCGGATTGGCTTGCACGACCCCGTACGCCGCCCGGTTCGAAGCCGGTACAGAAGAAAGCGAATGGCATCCATGCTCGACGGATGTACGCCCTGGCCCGAGGAGTTCGTCGACCGCTACTGGGCGGCCGGGCACTGGCGCGGCAATACGCTGGACAACCTGCTGCGCGGCTGGGCCCTGCAGTACGGACCGCGCACCGCGCTCGTGCACGGCGACACGCGCCTCACGTACGCGAACCTGAACCGGCGCGTGGACCGCGTGGCCGCCGGCTTCCGACTGCGCGGCCTGCGGCCCGGACAAC